>DASYUM010000019.1:0-13441 GCA_036001225.1 Candidatus Methylomirabilota bacterium
CCGAGAGGCCGGGCTCAAGCCCGGCATGCCGCTCGAGGTCCGCTGGGCAGAGGGACGGATCGAGATCGCCCCTGCACCGTTGCCCGTCAAGCTCGTGCGCCGGGGCCGGCTGCTGGTCGCGGTTCCCCGAGAGGATGTGACGCCACTGACCGTGGAGACGGTTGAGCGCACGCGCGCGGCGATACGCCGGGACCGGTCTCCTCGTACGTAGACGGTGGTGCCCGGCTTCGTGCCCGACGCGAGCTGCATGGTGGCGGCCGTGTGTGCATGGCACGAGCACCATGGTCGGGCCGCAAGGGAGATCGAGGGCCGCTTCCGTCGAGGCGAGAGAATGCTGGTCGCGGCCCCCGCGTTGATCGAAAGCTATTCGGTACTGACCCGCCTGCCGGCACCGCACCGCCTGTCTCCGGCGGATGCCCTGGCCCTGCTCGATGCCAACTTCATGCGCGCAAAGATCATCGCCCTTGACGCGAGATCGTATGTCGCGCTCTTACGGCGGGCCACGGATGATGGTATCGCCGGCGGCCAAACTTACGACGCGGTCATCGCTACGTGTGTCCTCAAGGCAAAAGCTCATGCACTCCTCACCTTCAACGCGGATCATTTTCGATCCGTCGCCGAGAAGGGGAAAGAATGTCGTCGTCCCGGGGGGCGATCAGGCGTGAGGAGGCAGGCAACGCCGGACCCCGCAGCCACAGAAGGGAGCGTGCCATGGATGGGACCACGAGAGGGCTGACCCGCCGCTCGTTCCTGACGACTTCCCTGACCGCCGCGGCGGTATCCGCCTTCGGCCGGACGGCGGCCGCGGCTCCCGCCGTCAAGGGCCTGGCCCAGATCTCGATCGCCATCAACCAGTCGCCGTGGCTGCCCGGGTTCCGGAAGCTGGTCGACCTCTACCAGCAGCAGTCCGGCAACAAGGTCCAGCTCCAGCTCTTCCCCTTCACCGGCCTCCTCGAGAAGTCCCTCAACGCGATGACCGCGGGCTCCAAGGAGTTCGACATCATCAACCTGAACGAAGGCTGGTACATGACCTTCTACGACCGCGGGTGGATGACCCCGCTCAAGGAGATCGACCCCGGCTTCGAGCTCCCCAAAGAGGTCATCGAATACGATTACGCCGGCCGCTGGGACCCGAAGAAGAAATACTCCACCAAGGACGGCATCCTCTACGGCGTGCCCATCAGCGGCATTTTCCAGCTGTTCGCCTATCGAGGTGACCTGTACGAGAAGGCCGGGCTCAAGCCGCCCGAGACCTGGGACGACGTGATCCAGGCGGCCCGGAAGCTCCACGACCCCCAGAAGGGCCTCTACGGCTATGCCGCCCGCGGGCACCGCGACGGGGTGTGGTGGGATTGGATGCCGTTCCTCCGCGGCTACGGCGGCGACGTCTTCAAGAGCCCGCCCGACGACTGGACGGTGGTCATCAACAGCCCGGAGGCCGTGAAGGCGCTCGAGCTCTACGTGAGCCTCACCCAGTTCTCGCCCCAGAACGTGGGGGACCTCAACCAGGCCGAGCAGATCGCGCTCTTCACGGCCGACAGGGTTCTGCAGACGGTCATGGCCAGCTCCACCTACCCCGACATGGACAACCCCGAGAAGTCGCGGGTCGTCAACAAGGTCCAATGGACCGCCGTCCCGAAGCCCGCCGGCGGGCGGCACTCCGCCACCATGGGGATCTGGGTCATGGCCATCCCCCGGGTCGTCGACCAGGACAAGAAGAAGGCGGCGCTCGAGTTCCTCAAGTGGGCGATCACCAAGGACGCCCAGATGGAGTACGCCCGGTTCGGCTCCATCCCGGTCCGCCAAGACGTGCTCGGCTCCGAACTGGCCAACGAGCCGCGGTTCCGGGTCCTGAAGGCCAAGGCGGCCAGCACGCCCTACATCCGGGCCTTTCCCCGGGTCGCCGAGGGCCCGAAGCTCACCGAGGTCCTCGGCCTCCGGCTGAACCAGGCGGTCACCAAGAGCCTCGGCCCGAAGGACGCCCTCGACAAGGCTGCCGACGAAATCTTCAACATCATGAAGCGGGCGGGCTACCAGACCGGGAAGCTCGGCTAGGTCATGGGAGGGGGCCTGGACGGCCCCCTCCCAGACCCGCGCTCGGAGCGGAACACCAACCGTAGGCGGTTGCGATAGTCGCCCGGCGCCTGGTTGACCCGACAGGCTGGTAGTTCCTCGGATATCGGAGGGCCCGTGGAGAAGCGTGGGGTCGGGATCGGGCTGCCAGGCCTCGGAGGGGCGCTCGATCGGACATTCCGCTATTGGGCGCTGCTCCCGGTCTTCGTGGTCCTCCTCCTGCTCACCGCCTATCCCCTGGTTCAGCTCGTCGGCATGAGCCTCTCCGACTACACCTTCGGCGGGGGCTCGATCGTCGCTCACTACTCGGGGCTCCGGAACCTGGAACTGATGGGCGAGGACACGGTCTTTCGGGCCGCCGTCCGGAACACGCTCGTCTTCGTGGTGGGCGTGGTCCTGGTCGAGTTCGTCCTGGGCTTCGTGGTGGCCCTCCTGGCGAGCGGCCTGCCTCGCGGCGGGGGCCTCTTCAAGACGGTCCTCGTCATCCCACTTCTCGTCCCGCCCATCGCGATCGGCACGATGTGGCGGCTCATGTACCAGAGCGAGTTCGGCGTGATCAACGCGCTCCTGCGGGAGTTCCGGCTCCCCACGCCCAACTGGCTCGGCGACCCGGCTATCGCCCTCGGGTCAGTCATGATCGTGGACGTGTGGCACTGGACCGCCTTCATGTTCCTGATCCTGCTGGCCGGGCTCGAATCGCTTCCCGCCGAGCCCTTCGAGGCCGCCCGGGTCGACGGCGCCTCTGCCTGGCAGGCCTTCCGGGCGCTGACTCTCCCCCTCATGCGGCCGATCATCCTGGTGGCGCTCATGCTCCGGACTGTCTTCGCCTTCAAGGTCTTCGACGAGGTGTTCCTCCTCACCACCGGCGGGCCGGGGACGTCCACCGAGGTCGTCAGCATGTACATCTACAAGGTGATCTTTCGGACCATGGAGCTGGGCTACGGCTCGTTTCTCTCTGTGGTGGCCGCCCTCCTCACCTCCGTCTTCGTGCTGGGCTACTTGTGGACGCTGCGGCGCGAGCGCATCGCCGCCTGACGGGTGGGGGGTGGGGGACGCCGGCCCGCTACGCCGGTCTCGTGGTGGCCTCGGGGCTCACCCTGGCGCCGTTCCTCTGGGTCGGGACCAACGCCTTCAAGTTCTTCAAGGACATCGTCCAGTGGAGCTGGACCTTCGAGCCGACCCTCGTCAACTTCCGACGGGTCCTGTTCGAGCAGGACATCAGCTTCCTGCGACTCGGCGTCAACAGCCTGGTCATCGCGCTCGCCTCGATGGCGATCTCGCTGGTCTGCGGCGCGCTCGGCGCCTACAGCCTCTCGCGGTTCCGGTGGTCCCGCGCCGTCACGGCGTTCGTCCTGGGCTGGATGCTCTTCGTCCACATGGTGCCGCCCATCACCTTCACGGGGCCGTTCTTCCTCCTGGCCCGGTTCTTCGACGTGTACAACACCTACCTCCCGGTCATCGCCGCCCACACGATCATCACCCTCCCCGTGGTGATGTGGATCATGAAGGGCTTCTTCGACGAGCTTCCGAAGGAGCTGGAGGAGGCCGCCATGGTGGACGGCTGTAACCGCACCGGGAGCTTCCTCCGCATCGCGCTCCCGCTGGCCGGGCCCGGGTTGGGAGCCGCGGCCATCCTGGCGTTCCTCTTCAGCTGGAACGAGTTCCTGTTCGCGCTGACCCTGACCTCGACGGCCGAGGCCACGACGATTCCCGTCGGCGTGGCGAAGTTCTCCCAGGAGTTCGCGATCCTCTACGGGGAGATGAGCGCGGCGTCGATCCTGGCCAGCATTCCGGCGCTCATCTTCGTGGCGGTCGCCCAGAAGCAGCTGCTCAAGGGCCTCACCCTCGGCGCCGTCAAGGGCTAGACACGTGTCGGAGTAACCGGCGCCGGCCACCGAGCGCGTGGTGCGTCGAGGAGTGCTCCGAGCGGCGGCTTCGCCGCCGCCCGACGGGGGGGCCTCGGGGGGGTCTTCCGAGACCCCCCCGAAATGACCTAGGCTCGCGGAGGGAGCCGTCATGCGCGTGTACATCCTGGGATGCGGGACGCCGACCCCGACCGCCGAGCGGTACGGGTCCTCCTACGTCCTCCAGCTCGGCGACCAGTACGTGATGTTCGACTGCGGGCCGGCGACCACCTACAAGCTGGTCAAAGCCGGCCTCGTTCCGACCCGGGTGGACTACCTCTTCTTCACGCATCACCACTTCGACCACGACGTGGACTACCCGGCGTTCCTCCTCACCCGCTGGGATCAGTCCGTCGGCCGCGAGGCGGTGCTGCAGGTCTTCGGCCCCAGGCCGACCGAGGCGCTCACCCGCGGGATCCTGGACGAGAAGGAGGGGATCTTCGCCCACGACTGGATCGCCCGCGTCAACCACCCCTTGAGCCTGAACGCGTACCGGCGGCGGGGCGGCGTGCTGCCGCGGAAGCCGCCCGTCGTGCACGCCCGGGACGTGGGGCCGGGGCAGCTCGTGCGGGGCAAGGACTGGGAGGTGCGGGCGGCGCCGGCCGAGCACGTCCAGCCCTGGCTCGATTCGCTGGCCCACCGGGTGGACTCGTCGCAGGGAAGCGTCGTGATCACCGGCGACACCCGGCCGTGCGCGAGCGTGGTCGAGCTGGCCCGGGGCGCCGATGTGATGCTGTGCGTCTGCGTGTTCGTGCAGGAGGACATCGACGGGACGCCGGAGGCCGACGCCATGTGCGGCAGCACCGCGGCCGCCCGCATGGCCCAGGAGGCCGGCGTCGGCACCCTGGTCCTGGTCCACCAGAGCCAGAGTCTCGAGGAGCCCGGAAACATGGAGCGCGCCCTGCGCGACATCGGCCGCGTCTACGACGGCCGGGTCGTCTGGGGGCGCGAGCTGCTCGCCCTCGACCTCTGAGAGCCCGTGAAGCACTCGACGCGCGAGGTGTCCGTGCGAGGAGGCAAGGGTGCGGCGGCCTGCTGGTGGGGGGAGTTGGGGGGGAGCGGCAGCAGGCGCTCCCACCCCAAGCCGAACTGACCCCCCGATGGCCAAGATCGAGATCGACGGCGTCGGCAAGCGGTTCGAATCGGACGATCCGGACGGTGGCCTCGTCCTGGACGGGATCAGCCTGACCATCCAGGACAACGAGTTCGTCACCCTGGTGGGGCGGAGCGGCTGTGGCAAGACGACGCTCCTCAACATCATCGCCGGCCTGGTCGCCCCCACCACCGGCGAGGTGCGGGTCGACGGTCGTCGGGTCACCGGGCCGGGGCAGGGGAAGGGGATGGTGTTCCAGCAGCACGCCCTCTTCCCGTGGCTGACGGCCCTCCAGAACGTCGAGTTCGGGTGCAAGAGCCGCGGCATGCCGGCGGGCCCGCGCCACGAGGTCGCCCGGCAGCTCATCGAGCTGGTGGGCCTCCGCGGCGCCGAGCACAAGTACCCCCTCGAGCTCTCCGGCGGCATGCAGCAGCGCGTGGCCATCGCCCGGGCCCTCGCCCTCGACCCGGAGATCCTGCTCATGGACGAGCCCTTCGGGGCGCTGGACGAGCTGACCCGCATCGAGATGCAGGAGGAGCTGTTGCGCGTGTGGTCCACGCGCAAGAAGACGGTCGTGTTCGTGACCCACTCCATCTCGGAGGCGCTGGTCCTGTCCGACCGGGTGGTCGTGCTCACCGCCCGCCCGGGGCGCATCCGCCACGAGTTTCCGGTCAGCTTCCCGCGCCCTCACGAGCGGACCAAGCCCGAGTTCGTCGCCCTCTATGACGACATCTGGCGGAGCCTGGCCTGAGCCTCGGCGACCGACCTGGGCGCGCCGGCTCCGGGGGGCCGGCTGGGCCGGGCTCGTGTTCGTCGGCTTGCTGGTGGTCCTCTGGCAGCTCGCCTCCCTGGCCGGGCTCGTCAAGGTCTTCTACTTCCCGCCGCCCAGCCGGCTCGCGCTCGCCTTCTGGGAGCTCGCCTGGGACGGCTTCCCCCAGGGGATCCGCATCGGCACCCACGTCGCCGTCACGCTGGAGCGGATCGCCCAGGGATACCTCCTGGCCGTCGCGGTCGCCGTGCCGCTCGGGATCCTCATCGGCTGGGTGCCGGCGCTCGACACGCTCACCCTGCCGCTGATCACCTTCGCGCGATCGGTGGCCACCATCAGCCTCCTCCCGCTCGCCATCGTCTGGTTCGGGGTCGGGGAGCTCTCGAAAGTGCTCCTCATCGCCTACGGCTGCTTCTGGGTGATGCTGACCAACGTGATCGCCGGCGTGAAGTACATCGACCCGCTCCACGTCCGGGCCGCCCGGACGCTGGACACCGGTCCGGTCGGGATCTTCGTGCGCGTCGTCCTGCCGGCGGCGCTGCCCCGGATGTTCGCAGGCATGCGGATCGCGCTCGGCGTCGGCTTCATGGTGATCGTGGGGGTCGAGATGATCGGGACCATCCACGGCCTCGGCGCGCTCATCATGGAGGCGCGGACGTTTTACCGGACCGACATCAGCCTGGTCGGGATGGCGGTGATCGGCCTCTTCGGGTTCGGCATCTCGGCCGGCCTGGGGTGGCTGGAGCGCGTCCTCCTCCCGTGGGAGCGCGGGCTCGAGTCCGTCCGCCGATGAGCGGCCCGGGCCGATCCCCAGGCCGATGAGGACCCGGGTCGGGCGCGATGTCGTGCTGAGCCTGGCCGGGACCGTCGGCGTGGTGGCGGCCTGGGAGGCCGTGTCGCGGAGCGGCCTGGTGAGCCCCCTCGTCTTTCCCCCGCCGAGTCGCGTGGTGGGGGTCACCCTCGCGCGCATGCCGGTGGCGGAGCTCCTCGGGCACGTGGGCACGAGTCTGGGCCGGATCTGCTGGGGGTTCGGCGTGGCGGCGGCGCTCGGGATCCTCGTCGGGATCGCATCGGGCTGGTACCGGTGGCTCGGCGTCCTCATGCATCCGGTCATCGAGCTCCTCCGGCCGATCCCGCCGCTCGCCTGGATCCCGATCGCCATCATCTGGTTCGGTCTGGGGGAGGCCTCCAAGGTGTTCGTCATCTTCCTGGGCGCCTTCTTCCCGGTGGTGACCAACACCTACCGGGGCATGGTCGGCATCGATCCCATGCTCCTGCGGGCGGCCCAGACGATGGGGCTCGCGGGGCCCGCCCTCCTCTTCCGGGTGGCCATCCCGGCCGCCATGCCCGACATCGCGACGGGCATCCGGGTCGGCTGGGGGCTCGCCTTCGGTGTCCTGGTGGCGGCCGAGCTGATCGCAGCCGACCGCGGGATGGGGTTTCTCGTCATGCATGCCCGACAGTTCGGCGAGATCGGGGTCATCATCTTCGGGATCCTCCTGATCGGGGCGACCAACCTGATGACCGACTACGGCATCGGGGAGGTCATCCGGCGGCGGCTCCTGCGGGGACGCGGGGCTTGACCGGCCCGACGCCAGACACCAAGATGGCGGCGTTCCGCTCTAGCGTTCGATAAGGAGGCGACCATGCGTCGACATCAGTGGGGCATCCTGGCGGGCGTGGGGCTGCTGCTGGGACTGGCGGGAGCGGCCATCGGCCCCGCCGGCGCGGCCGAGCCGGAGATCCGGAAGCTCGCCCTCGGGTTCGGCATCGACCTGCCGTTCGCGCCGCACATCGTGGCCATCACCAAGGGATGGTTCAAGGAGGCCGGCTTCACGGAAGTCACGACCAAGACGTTCACGGCGGGGGCCCTGGCCGGCGAGGCCCTGGTGGCCGGGGAGATCCAGCTCTGGACCCCGGGCAACCTTCCGCCCATCTCGATGTTCCACAACGGGATCCCCATCGTGATCCTCGGCACCAACTGCGTGAACTGGGGCCTGGACAAGCTCGTCGTCCGGAAGGACGCCAACGTCAACACGCCGCAGGATCTCTACCGGATCAAGATCGGCCTGCTCCAGGGCTCCACCGCCAGCGCCGACCTTCACCAGCTGGCCAGGCACTACGGTCTCGACGAGGGGCGGCTCCAGGTGGTGAACCTCCCGCCGCCGGAGCAGCTCGCCGGCCTGGTGTCGGGGAACATCCAGGCGCTGCTCTCCTGGGAACCGTGGCCGTATCGGGCGCTCCAGGGCGTCGACGCCAGGGTCGTGCACACCGGCCTGATCAGCTACTTCGCCGGGAACCAGGGCGAGCGCGTGAAGATCTCGGACAACCGCTCCGTGTGGGTGGCCTCCCAGGAGTTCGCGCGCAAGAACCCGCGGGCGGTCCGGGCGATCATGCAGGTCCTGCTGCGGGCGCAGAAGTACGTGGCCGATCCGCAGAACAAGGAGGAGGTGCTGCGCCTGTTCTCCGAGTTCCAGAAGCAGGACCTCGCGACCAACCGGGCCCTCTGGGACAACTACGTCTTCAACCCGGTCTTCGACGAGGCGTACGTCGCGGACATGGAGCGCACCACCGCCTTTCTCGAGACGTCGGGTCGGATCAAGAAGCGGACGCCCATCCTCGACTACACCTACACCGATCCCGTGGGCGAGGTGGACGCGTCGCTGGTGAAGGTCAGGGGCCGCTGGAAGCCGTGAGGGACCCCCTCACCCTGACCCTCTCCCCCGGTGGGGGAGAGGGGAAAGGGGGAGCAGCGCGTGGCGGCTGAGGTGATCCGCGTCGGGATGATCGGGGCCGGCTTCATCAGCGCCTACCACCTGGCCGGGCTGGCCGCGGCCGGCGGCGCGGAGGTCCGGGTCCTGGTGGGTCGCACGCCCGACCGCGCCGCGGCCCTGGCCCGGCGGTTCGGCATCCGCGACGTGGTCCGCGACTACCGCGCCGTGCTCGACCGGCCCGACGTGGACGCCGTGATCATCGCCACGCCCGACGACACTCACGCGGAGATCGCGATCGCGGCCGCCGAGGCCGGCAAGGCCATCCTCCTCCAGAAGCCGATGGCCCGCACCTCGGCCGAGTGCCGGCGCATCATCGCCGCCGCCCGGCGGGCCGGCGTCGACCTCCAGGTGAGCTTCATGCACCGCCACTTCGAGGAAGTCGTGCGGGCGCGCGAGCTCCTGGCCGGCGACCAGCTCGGACCCGTGTTCGCCGTGCGGATGCGGAACGCCACGCCCGGCCCCGACTGGCACGACTGGTTCTTCTCGCGGGAGACGGTGCCGAGTGGCGTCGTCCTCCAGCTCGGAGTCCACGGGATCGACCTCCTCCGGCACGTCATCGGCGACATCGCGTCGGTCACCGGCACCCTGGCCACCCTGCAGGCCGAGCGGGTCCTGGCCGACGGCCGGACCGTGCGGCCCGAGAACGCGGACCACGCGCTGGCCGTCTACCGGTTCCAGGCCGGCTCCCTCGGCAGTCACGAGATGAGCCTGAGCGAGATCCAGGGCTGCGACCGGTTCCGGCTCGAGATCTACTGCGCCGATGCCACGCTGTGGCTCCGGAGCGAGCGGGGCCCGCTGGCCGTCTACGCGCCGGCGCTCACGGGTTCGCGCGGCTGGTTCGTCCCCGACTTGCCGGCCCGCCCCTTCGGCGAGCGCCAGCACGCCCGCTGGCTCGACAGCCTGCGGGGCACGATGCCTTCCGACCGGACGGCCGAGGACGGGCTCGCCACGCTGCTGGTCGCCGAGGCGCTCTCCCGCGCGGCCGCGGCCGGGCGTCAGGAGCCGGTGGAGAGCTCGGCTTCCGGCGTCGGCGCGGAGACGGCCTGAGGTGGCGCCCCCGATCCGGGTCGGCATCCTCAGCTTCGCCCACTATCACGCGAACTTCTGGGCCGAGGTCTTCCGTGAGTCGCCGCTGGCCGAGTTCATCGGCGTCTGGGACGACGACACCGCTCGGGGCGCCGAGGCCGCCCGGCGGTATGGGGTCCGGTTCTGGCCCGACCTCGGGCCGCTGCTGGAGGCCTGTGACGCCGTCGGCATCACGTCGGAAACGGTGCAGCACCTGCGCCTGGTGGAGGCCGCGGCCCGGCGCGGGCGCCACATCCTGTGCGAGAAGCCGCTGGCCACCACGCTCGCCGACTGTGACCGGATCGCGGCCCTGGTGGCCGAGGCCGGCATCGTCTTCATGCAGAGCTTCCCGAAGCGCTTCGATCCCGTGAACCACGAGCTCAGGCGGATGATCCGGGGGGGCGAGCTCGGCCGGGTCGCGCTCGCCCGTGTCCGCCACGGACACGCCCACGGGCTCGAGTCCGACTTCATCCGGCAGTGGTACGTCGATCCGGCGCGCGGGGGTGGAGGGACGCTCCTGGACGAGGGGGTCCACGCGGCCGACTTCCTGCGCTGGCTCTTCGGGGAGCCCGAGAGCGTGACGGCCATGATCTCGAGCGCCGCGCTCGGGCTTCCGGTCGAGGACGCGGCGGTCGCCGTGTTCCGGTTTCCCGACGGCCTGCTGGCCGAGGTGACGACGAGCTGGAGCTTCGTCGCGGCCGACAACTCCGTCGAGCTCTACGGCACGGGAGGCACCGCGATCCTGGCGGGCGTCGACCTCGGCTCGCGCGACATCACGCGGGATGGGTTCCTCAAGACCTTCCGGGTCGCGCAGTCCGAGCGGCGCTGGGCCGTGTCGCCCATCGTCCCGCGCTTCAAGACCGGAGGCTTCCACCAGCAGAACCCGCTCCACTTCCTGGAGGCGCTCCACCACGGCACCCCGACGCCGGTGACGGTGGAGGACGGGCGCCGGGCGGTGGCGATGATCCTGGCCGCCTACCGGGCGGTGGAGACGGGGCAGCGCCAGACCGTCCCGGCCCCGCGCTAAAAGCCCGAGGCCCCTCCCATGATCTCGGCCGGGGGTTGACCCGGTCAGGCCGAAGCGGATATCGTCGCGGCGGGGTCGAGCATACCTCGGGACCGAGGAGGTCAGGACCATGGACGAGCACGGCGCCACGCGGCCGGTCACACGACGGAGCATCCTCGGAACGGGCCTGGCCGCCATCGGCGCCGGGATCGCGGCCGCCCCGCGACGCGCGCCGGCCCAGGCCGGCCGGGGCAAGCCCTTCGCCGGGACGACCCTCAACGTCTCGGCCTGGAGCGGGCCGTACCCCAAGTGGCTCGGCGATTACGTTCCGGAGTTCGAGGAGAAGACCGGCATCAAGGTCAACTACGAGACGCCCGCCTTCCCGGTCTACAACCAGCGGGCGGACCTGGAGCTGTCGACCAAGGGCAGCGCCTACGACGTGCTGAACCTCACCTTCATCTACTCGAGCCGCTGGATCGGCGCCGGCTGGTTCACGCCGCTCAACGAGTTCCTGAGCGACCCCAACAAGACGGCTCCCGACTGGGAGCCCGGCGACTTCCTGGCGGGCGCGGTGGCGCCCCTCAAGGACCCCAAGGGGAACGTCTACGCCTTCCCCTGGATCGCCGACGCCTACATGGCGGCGGCCGCCCGCTACGATCTCGTCGAGAAGGCCGGCCTCCGGATGCCGGAGACCTTCGACGACATCGTCAAGCTCCTCAAGGCCGTCCACGACAAGGAGGGCGTCAAGGGGTTCGTCAACGAGAACCACCACGGCTGGACCTGGATCCCCTATCTCCAGGGGTTCGGTGGCAACGTGTTCCGAAACCCGCCCGAGGACCTCATGCCGACCCTCGACACCCCCGAGGCGGTCGAGGCGGCCGAGTTCTACGCGAACCTCCTGCGCGCGTACGGGCCGGACGGGATTCTGTCGTACACGTACGACCAGGCGCTGAACAGCCTGCAGCAGGGCCGCGCGAACTACATCACGTTCAACCAGGCGTGGCTCGTGCAGCTCGGAGACCCCAAGAAGAGCAAGGTGGCCGGCACCGTCAACTACTCGCTGATGCCCGCCGGACCCAAGGGCCGATTTCCGGGGATCGCCTCCCACGGCTTCGGGATCCCGGTCGGCTCGAAGAAGAAGGATGCCGCCTGGGAATTCGTCAAGTGGTCCCTGTCGAAGGACATGATGCGGCGGATGCTCACCGAGAAGGGCTATGGATCGATCACGCGCCGCTCGATCATCGCCGGTCCCGAGTTCAAGCAGAAGATGACCATCAACGGCCGCGACGTCGCCGACCTCTACCTCAAGACGATCGACCTGGCCGCGCGGGGCTACATGAAGTATCGGACGGTCCACGTCTACCCGCAGGTGGACAAGCAGATCGACAAGGCGATCGAGCTGATCACCTCCGGGCAGATGTCGGCCAGGGAGGCGATGCAGAAGGCGCAAGCCAACTCCGTCGCCGATCTGAAGAAAGCCGGCGTCAAGCTGTAGTCCGGCCCGCCCGGACCCGCATCCATGAGCGGCGGCGTCGCCAACGTAGCCGTCGGCCCCCGGGCGGCGGCGCGACTGCTCCGGCCGGGCTGGGCGGCCGAGCGGCGCCGGGCCTTCCTGATCGGGTTGGCACCGGCGCTGGTCGTGCTCGCCGCCATCACCGTGGCGCCGGCTCTCTACCTCCTCGTGACCAGCCTGACGCCGCTGAGCCTCGTCCGCCCCGACGAGACGGCCTGGAACTTCTCGAGCCCGTGGGCCAACTTCGTCGAGCTCGCCGGCGACGAGCGCTTCACGAACTCCCTGTGGGTCCAGCTCCGGCTGTCCGTGTCCACCGTCACCCTGCAGCTCCTGGCCGGGCTGGCGGTGGCGGTCCTGCTGAACGCCCGCTCACGCTTCCTGGGGGCCGTGCGGGCGACCTTCCTGATCCCGATGGTCTTGCCGCCGATCGTGGTGGCCATCCTGTGGAAGGTGCTCTACACGCCGGAGATCAGTCCGCTCCACCGGGTGCTGGCCGCCCTGGGCCATCCCATGCGCGCGCTGATCACCGACCCGAGCTGGGCGCTGTGGGCCATCGCGGTCGCCGACGTGTGGGAGTGGTTCCCGTTCACCATGCTCATGGTGCTGGCCGCGCTCCAGATGATGCCGGCGGAGCCGCTGGAGGCGGCCCGCATCGACGGCGCCGGCCCCTGGCCGCTCTTCCGGTTCGTCGTGCTGCCCCTGCTCAGACCGACCCTGGTGGTGGCCGCTCTGTTCCGCCTGATCGACAGCATCAAGGCGTTCCCCCTCATCTACGTGCTGACCGGGGGCGGGCCGGGCACGGTCACCGAGGTGACGAACTACTACGCCTTCGTCCAGGCCTTCAACTTCTCGTACTGGGGCTACGCCAGCGCCATCACGGTGGTGATGGTGTCGGGCGTCTTCTTCCTGAGCTGGGTGATCAGCCGCCTGGTGGGCCTCGAGGTCGACGTTGAATAGCCAGGCCCGGCGCCGCGCCGGCCGCGGCCCGGCGACGTACGTCTCGGCCGGCCTCCTGCTGGCCGTCGTGCTGTTCCCCTTCCTGTGGCTGCTCCAGATGTCGTTTCGGCCCAACGAGGACATTCTCGGCTACAACCTGCTCTTCCGCCCGACCCTGGAGCATTACCGGGCGCTGCGGGTGGGGCACTTCCCCCGGTCCTTCGGGAACAGCGCGATCGCCAGCGTGACCTCGACGCTGCTCTCGCTCCTGGTCGGCGTCCCCGCCGCCTACGCGCTCTCCCGGGGCC
>DASYUM010000020.1:0-22636 GCA_036001225.1 Candidatus Methylomirabilota bacterium
GGACCCCCGGCAGCTCGGCGTCCAGCCGCTCGAGGGCCGCGACCTTCCCGGCGAAGTCCCCGTCCTCCCCGGCCTTGTCGGTGTCCTTGTAGTGGAGGACGAAGAAGTCGTAGGCGTCCCAGTGCTCCCGGAGCGTCTGGAGCTCCTCGGCGAACGTCCCGCCCGTCTTCAGCACGTCCATGCCCACGAGCTTGGCGAGCCCGCGGTACATCGGGTAGGCGGCGATGGCGGCCGCTCGCAGCGCGAAGACCTCGGGAAAGCGGGGCAAGGCTGGGAGCTGGTCGAAGCCGCGCAGGAGGACCATGTTGGCCGGTGCCGCATCGGCGAGGAGCGAGCGCGCCTGCTCGACGAACTCGTTGACGAGGCGCGCCGTCCGCTCGGCCTCAGGGGCCAGCGCGTGGACGGGGAGCGGCGGGCGTCCGGTGGCCTGGGGGTCGGTCTCGCTCAGGCGACCGGAGAGCCCGCTCCCGCGCAGGACGAGGACGAAGCGGTGCTCCTTGACCGGCTCCACGTGGAGCTCGGCGCCGGGGAGCCGGATCCGGCGGAGCCGGTCTACCAGCTCGACGCAGCGGCTGGTGGGGATGCGCCCGGCCCGGCGGTCGGTGATCCGGCCCTCGCCGTCCACGGTGCAGAAGTTCCCGCGGGCGGCCACGTCGCCCGGCCGCAGCTCGAAGTCGATCCCCAGCGCCTCCAGGACGCCGCGGCCGACCTGGTAATGAAGCGGGTCGTAGCCGAAGAGGCCGAGATGACCGGGCCCGCTCCCCGGCGTGATGCCGGGGCCCACGTGGCGGATCAGCCCGCAGGCGGCGCGGCGGGCCAGCGCGTCGAGACGGGGGAGCCGGGCCGTTTCCAGCTCGGAGCGGCCGCTGTCGGGATGGGGGAAGCCGCCCAGCCCGTCGGCCGAGAGCAGGACGATCTTCGTCGTCGCCGGGATGGCGACGTTGCGGATCAGGTCGAGGTCCATGGAGCGAAGCCCTCCGCCAGCGCCGCGTCCCCGACCCGTTCGGCGACGTGAACCTGCATCTCGCTCAGGTAACCGAACGCGCCGTCGAACTCGTAGGCGACGAGGCATCGGACGCCGCTGCCGAGCCGGCCGAAACGCCCCTCCCTCCGCGCCCGGGCCCCGTGCGCCGGCTCCATGAGTCGAGTCTAGCACGCGGGCCGAGACCCCGTTGAAGGGGGCGAAGCTGGTTTGCTATAGTGGCGCCACCGCAGCAGGAATCGCCGTGGCCGCGAGAGTTCCCCCGAAGAGCCATCCCGGAGGGAGGAGCCTCCATCATTCCAGTTGGACCAGCCCCCGAATCCCGGTGACCGCACGCCGCGACCGTCAGTTCTCCGAAGGGCGCGCTGAGCGCGCTCGTCGCGTGGCGGAGCGCGGCCGCGTCGCGGCCGAAGAGTCACGCCGGGTAACCGAAGTCGAGCGCGATCGCCGCGCCGCCGAGCAGGCGCGAGTCGCCGCGAGTCAGCAGAACGCCGAAGCGCAGCGCCAGGCGATGGAGGAGTTGCGAAGCAGCGCGGAGGCGGCGCGCCGCGCCGCTGAAGACGCCCGCCGCCAGGCGGAAGAGCTCCGCGAAGTTCAGGACCAGCTGCGAGAGACGCTGGAGGAAGCGCGCCAGCACCACGAGATCTTGCGCCGCGGCGCCGAAGACGCCCGGCGCCTGACCGAACGACTGCGGAAACAAGTCGAGAAGGCGGGAACGGTTCTGGGCGTGCCCGCTCCCTTGGTGGATCCGGCCACGCGGGCGCGCCTGGCGGCGGAGGCAGCCAGCGCGACCGGCCGAGCCGAGAAGGCCGTCGCCAAGGCCCGCGCGGCCATCACGCGGCAGGAGCGCAAACGCGAACGTCGAGCCGGCCAGCCCTCCACCACTCCCACGTGACCGGCGACTATTTCGACTGGACCGACGGGCTGTTCGACCCGGCGGAGATCTTCGCCAAGCCGGAAGCGCTGGATCGTCGGCGGGGGGCTGCGCCCCCCTCCGACGGCCCTCGCGGCAAAGCCGCGGCCTTCGCCATTCGGCGAAGGCATCGGGCCTGCCTCCCCCCGCCATGACGAGCGACTACTTCGACTGGACCGAGCAGCTGTTCGATCCCGCGCAGATCTTCGCCAAGCCGGAAGCGCTGGAAGGGATCCGGGTCGTCGAGGTCGCCCACATCATCATGGGGCCGGTCAACGCCGACTACCTCGGCGAGTTCGGCGCCCGAGGTCATCAAGGTCGAGCTGCCGGGCACGGGCGACAACATGCGGTACGTCATCCCCGACGGCCGCCCCTGGAAGAACGGCAACCCGGCCTTCTTCAACATCAACCACGGGAAGTACCACGTGGGCCTGGACCTCCACGTCCCGGAGGGGCAGGCGCTCCTGAAGCGGCTGGTCGCCCGGGCCGACGTCCTGGTGGAGAACCTCGTCCCCGGGACGCTGGCCGAGTGGGGGCTCGGCTACCGCGAGCTGAGCGCGGTCAACCCCGGCCTCGTCTACGTCGCCGACACCGGCTTCGGGCAATGGGGGCCGTTCTCGGTCGGCCGGGCCTCCTACGACGGGATCGCCCAGGTCGCCTCCGGCCTGGCCGCCATCTCCGGCTTCCCCGGCCGGCCGCCGCTCAAGATCGGCGTCTGGATCGGCGACTACTTCGGGGCCATCCTCGCCGCCACCGCCGTCCTGGCCGCGCTCGAATACCGCGAGCGGACCGGCCGCGGCCAGTACATCGACTTCGCCCAGTCCGAAGGCCTGATCCGGGCGATGGACTGGACGTGGCTGCATCGCGACCGCACCGGCCGCGACCGCGAGCGCTCGGGGAACCGCGACCAGGCGATCGCGCCGTCCGACATCGTCGCCTGCCGGGACGGCCGGCTCGCTCTCGCCGCCGGCACCGACGCGGAGTTCCGCGGCCTGGCGGCGGCGATGGGCCGGTCCGAGCTGGCGGATGATCCCCGCTGGAAGACGATCCAGTCGCGGCTCGTTCCCGAGGCCAACGCCGAGCTGTGCCGCGAGATCGCCGCCTGGGCGGCGGGCCGGACCCGGGCCGAGGTGGAGGCCCTCGCCGCCCGTCACGGCTTCGCAGCGGCCCCGGTCCTCGACGCGGCGGCGATCCACGCCGATCCCCACTTCCGCCACCGCCGCGCCGTCTTCCCGCTCGACGACGCCGTCTACGGCCCGCTCGCCGACAGCGGCCCGGCGCCGAAGCTGTCGGCGACTCCGGGGCGCCACAAGTGGACCGCGCGGCCGGTCGGCTTCCACAACGACCACGTGTTCACGCGGCTCCTCGGACTCAGCCGCGACGAGCTGCGGCAGCTCGAGGCCAAGAAGGTCATCGGCCGCTGGGCCGACCGCCCGGGCGCCAAGCCGCCTGATGGCTGGGCGGGCGAGGGCTCGGTATTCGGGAGCGACGCGTGAGCACCGACGTCGCGCGCGCGTGGAGGGAGTGGGTCCGCGAGCGGACCGCGCCGGCCGAGGTCGCCGCGAAGCCGGAGGCCCTCGACCACCTCCGCGTGCTGGACCTCTCGCGCGCCAGCTTCGGCGGCCTCTTCTGCACCTCCCTCCTGGCCGAGTTCGGCGCCGAGGTGATCCGCCTCGAGCCGCCCGAGGGCGATCCGGCCCGGCGCTTCTCGCCCGAGGGCCTCGCCGTCGAGGGGACCGGCCTCGCCTACCTGGTCGAAGGCCGCAACAAGCTCGCCGCCACCTGCGCCCTCGAGCGGCCGGAAGGGCGCGAGCTGTTCCGCCGGCTGGTCGGCCGGGTGGACGTGGTGGTGGAGACGTTCCGGCCGGCCCAGCTGGACGAGTGGGGGATCGGCTATCGCCAGTGCGCGGCCGCGCATCCCGGGCTGGTCTGGGTCGCGCTCGCCACCCACGGCCAGTTCGGCCCCCGGGCGCGGCAGCCGATCCCCGACTACGACGTCACCAACCAGGCGCTCTCGGGGGTCGTCTTCGCCACCGGGGAGATGCCGGCCGCCGGCGACGCGCAGCCGTGGGAGGTCCCGACCAAGATCGGGGCCTGGATGGGCTGGTACGTGGCCGGCGCCTGGGCGGCCTTCGCGACGCTCCTGGCCCTGCGCCACCGCCGCCGGAGCGGGCGCGGCCAGCTGGTGGACGTCTCGGGGGCCGAGGGGCTCATGCGTCTCTGCAACTACAACCTGGTCTGGCACGCGATGTACGGCAAGCAGCTCTTCCGCGTCGGCAACCTGGACCTCGGCATCTATCCGTACGGGATCGTGAAGACCCGGGACGGCCACGCCTTCGTGGCCGGCTTCTCCGACGTGAACTTCCGCGCCCTCTGCGCGATCATGGAGCGTCCCGAGCTGCCGGCCGATCCCCGCTTCGCGACGTTCCTGGACCGGGCCAAGCTCGAGAACATGCTCCCGCTCCAGGCCGAGATCGAGCGCTGGTCCACCCGTTACACCGCCGACGAGATCCTCGCCCGGGTCCAGGCCTACCGCGAGGCGGGGGTCGTGGCCACCGCCAAGGCCAACACGCCGGGCGAGGTGCTGGAGGAGGCCCACTGGCGGGAGCGGGGCGCGCTCCAGGTGGTCGAGGACGCCGTCTACGGCCGGCTCCTGCTCCAGGCGCCGCCGCTCCACATGTCGGAGACGCCGCCCCGGATCCGCTGGGCCTGCCGGCCGGTCGGCGCCGACACCGAGTTCGTCTACGGCAAGTATCTGGGGCTGGGGCGCCAGGCCCTGGCCGACCTGCGCGCCCAGGGTATTGTCTGAGGAAGTGCTCCCACCCTGGCCGATCTTCTCCGCCTGGCCTCGCGCTCGCGCTGCTGGATCAGTTTTTCGAGCGGGCGACCGTCGGCCGCTGACCTCAGGCGGAGCCGAGCTCCCGGGCGAGCGCGTAGACGGCCGTCCCGGACGGTAGCGCGATCGACGCCACCTCCGCGAAGCCGAGCCGCGCGTAGAAGGGGAGCGGGTCGGCGCCGCAGAAGAGGTGGACCCCGGCGATCCCGCGCCGGCGGAGGTCGTCGGTGTAGCGGCTGACCAGCGCGGCGCCGAGCCCTCGGTGACGAAACGGCGCGTCCACGTTCATGTGGAGGTGGGCCGGGGACTCGACCAGGAGCCGCCGGCGGACGGCGGCGGGGAAGCGCTGCTCGACCCCCGGCATCAGGCCGAGCGCCCGCCGTACGAAGCGGCGGGTGTCGGCGTTCCACGGGTAGCGGCGCCCGGCGACCCGGACGAGCAGCGGCAGCGCGAAGGCCAGCGGGCGGGCGCGCTCGAAGGCGACCGTGTCCGGGCAGCCGGTCAGGTAGCCGGCCACCCGGTCCCCGACCTCGGCCACGTAGGTCCACTCCGGCGCCAGCCGCTGGTAGGGCCCGATCCACAGCTCGCCGAAGAACGGCCAGCGGTCGGGTGCGATGGGCTCGCCGCCGGCGCCCGTCCGGCAGCAGATCTCGCGGATCGCGCCCCAGTCCTCGCCGGTGCCCGCGACGCGGATGCGCGGAGCCTCGCGGACGGTCATCGTCCGCCAGGATAACCCGGCCGGCCGGGCGACACCTTGACGCTTCGCCGTCGCGCGGCATAGGGTGCGGGGCGTGAACATCGCGCCCTTCCGCGGCTACCGCTACGACCTCGCCCGCGTCGGCGACCCCTCGTCGGTGGTGGCGCCGCCCTACGACCAGATCAGCCCCGAGCTGCAGGCGACGCTCTACGCGATGTCACCCTGGAACATCGTCCGGACGACGCTGCCCCGCGAGGGGTACGCGGCGGCCCGGGCGGCGCTCGATGCCTGGCTGGCCGCCGGGGTGGTGACCCGTGAGGCCGGGCCGGCGATCTATCCCTACACCCAGGAGTATGCGGTCGGCGGTCGGGTGGTGACCCGCGCCGGATTCGTCGCCCTCGGGGAGGTCACCGAGTACGGCGCGGGGATCGTCCGGCCCCACGAGCGCACCCACGCGGGCCCGAAGGAGGACCGGCTCCGGCTGCTGGAAGCGAGCGGGGCCGACATCGGGTTGCTGTTCATGCTGCTCGACGACCCGACGGGTGCCATCCGGGCCGCGGCCGCCCCCGAGGGGCCGCCCCTCGTCGAGGCCCGCGACCTCCGGGGTGAGCGGCACCGGCTGTGGCGTGTGACGGACCCGGCGGCGGTCGGCCGGGTGCAGGCGCTCATGGCGGACCGCTCGGTGATCATCGCCGACGGCCACCACCGCTACGAGACGGCGGTGGCCTACCGCCGGCAGCGGCCGGAGGCGCGCTACAAGCTGATGGCCTTCTTCGCGCTCGACGGGCCCGGAATGACGATCTTCCCGAACCATCGCCTCGTCCACGACGTCGAGGGGTTCTCGCTGGCGCGGCTGCTCGCCGGGGCTGCCCGGTGGTTCGAGGCGCACCCGCTCCCCGCCGCCATCCGGCCGGAGCCGGGGGCGATCGTCGTCGTGGCCGGCCGCGAGCCCGAGGGCGCCATCCTGCGCCTCCGCCCGGAGGCGGCCGACCGGATCCCGTGGCCGGCCGGCACCTCGGCCGCCTGGCGGCGGCTCGCCGTCTCGGTCCTCCACGAGGGACTCCTGAAGCCCTTCCTCGAGATCACCGACGCCAAGCTCGAGGCGAAGAGCCACGTGGACTACACGGCCGACGCCGACGAGGCGCTCGCCCTGGTGCGCAAGGGCGCCTATCAGGCGGCGCTCCTGATCCCGCCCACCACGCCCGACGAGCTGCGGGCGGTCGTCGCCGAGGGCGAGGTGCTCCCGCAGAAGTCCACGCACTTCTACCCGAAGCTGCTCGACGGCCTGGTCTTCTACCGCCTCGGCGAGGAGTGACCCCCCGGGCCGAGACCCGAGCAGATCAAGGACGCAGGCCCGACGGGCGCCGAGGCGTATGCCGCATATGCGCGCCGCCGGACGTCGCGGGGCTGGGGCCCCGCCGTCCGGGGAGCGCGGTCCCGAAATGAGGCGCCCGGAGGGTCGAGGACGCCGAGATGCGACGGGTATCGGCCCGGGGGCGGCTACTTCACGCTGCCGGCGTAGATGTCCATGATCGTCCGGAGGAGGCGCAGCGCGTCGGCGCGCTTCCGCTGGAACGAGTTACGGCCGATGATCGAGCCGAACCCGCCGCCGTCGCGGATCGCCCGCACCTCCTCGTAGACCGCCTCGTCGCTCTCCTGGGCGGGCCCGCCCGAGAAGATGACGACGCGCCGCCCGTCGAAGCAGCTCTGGACGACGTGACGGACCCGCTCGGCCAGCGTGCCGATCGGGATGCCCTGAGCCTCGTAGACCTTCTTGGCCGCCGCCTGCTCGAGGTTCGCCGACGGCAGCTTCACCTTGATGACGTGGGCCCCCAGCTGGGCCGCGATGTGGGCGGCGTAGGCGGTCACGTCGATGGCGGTCTCGCCGGTCTTGGACAGCCCCGAGCCGCGGGGGTAGGACCAGATGACCACCGCCAGGCCGTGGGCCTTGGCCTCTTCGGCGATGGCCCGGATCTGGCCGTACATCTCGAGGCGGTGGCTGGAGCCGGGATAGATCGTGAAGCCGACCGCAACGCAGCCGAGCCGGAGGGCGTCGCCCACGCTGGCGGTGATCGCCTGGGCGGGATCCGGCTCCTCGAGGAGAACGTCGTGGTTGTTGAGCTTCAGGATGACCGGGATCTGGCCCGCGTAGTCGCGGGCGCCGGCCTCCAGGAAGCCGAGCGGCGCCGCGTAGGCGCTGCAGCCGGCCTCGATGGCCAGCTCGAAATGGTAGCGGGGGTCGTAGGCCGGCGGGTTCGGCGCGAAGCTCCGGCCCGGCCCGTGCTCGAAGCCCTGGTCCACGGGCAGGATCACCAGCTTGCCCGTTCCGCCGAGCCGGCCGTGCATCAGGAGCCGGGCCAGGTTGGTCAGGGTGCCCGGGCTGTCGCTGCCGTACCAGCCCAAGATCTCGTGAATGCGGCTCGCGTTCATGGCGCGCTCCTCCGGTGAAACGCCTCGGCGTGCCCGACCTCCGCTCCGGTAGCCGGACCGCCTACGACGGAACCAATGCGACGAAGCCCTCGGTGTGTGCGGCCGCGAGGAGCCGATCGTCGAGGGACACGAACTCGAGGGTAGGCGGCCGGCCCTCGGCCGAGCGGAATGCCGCGGCGAGCTGCAGGGCGTCGGCCGCGCGCAAGGCGTGGACCCGGAGAAACCGTCGGGCGGACTCGCGAAGCTCCTCGCCGGGCTCGACCTCGTGCCAGCTGCGTCGCAGCGCAGCCAGCCGGTCTAACGCGGCAGCGGTGACGCGCGGCGATAGCACGCCCTCTCGCTGTCGGCGGGCGATGGCTGACACACACTCCAGCTCTGTTCCCCACCAGGCGATGATCGACGGGTCTGTCCGGTACAGCCGGCGCGCCGCGGGGCTGGCCGTCTCGGGAACGAGCAGCGGTACAATTGCCGAACTGTCCCAGAACTTCAGCGGCCGCTCCGCCGCTCTTCGATCAGCGCCTCTACGACGCGGGCGGACTTCGGCAATCTCGGCCCTGGCTTCAAGATCAGCTTCAGCGGCGGCGGCGTCGCGCCCCGTCTGATCACGCCGCGCCGCTCCAGTCGGGCCAGGCGGCCGTCCGGATCACCGGAGCCTTCCGCCAGAACCGATTCGAGGCGCGCGACCGGCCGACCACGATCGAGGATGAGCACCGTCTCGCCGTGCCGGACCCGATCGATGAGAGCGCTGAGCTGGTTCTTGGCCTGTGTTATGGTGGCCCGCTTCATGTGGCTAGACTAGCTTCATCGTTCTGGCCTGTCAAGCGGGAGACGGCAGAAGCGCCGTCCCGGTTCGCGTCAGGTCGCCGGCCGCCGGTGAAACGCCTCGGCGTGCCCGACCTCCTCGGCGCTTCCGATGACGAGGGGCACGCGCTGGTGGTAGTCGGTGGCCACGATCTCCAGGATACGCTCGGTTCCGGTGCTGGCGCGCCCGCCGGCCTGCTCGGCCACCAGCCCGAGCGGCGCCGCCTCGTAGAGCAGCCGGAGCTTGCCGCCGGCGCGGGCGCCGCTGACCTCGGCGGGATAGAGGTAGACGCCGCCCTCCAGCAGCGTCCGGTGAAAGTCGGCGACCAGCGAGCCGACGTAGCGGAGGGAGTAGGCCCGGGCGCCGTCGCGCTCGTCGGCGAGGGAGGCGATGAACTCACGGGGCGCCGGGCCCCAGCGGTGCGAGTTCCCCTCGTTGACGCTGTAGGTCTTCCCCCGCGCCGGCATGTGGAGGTCGGGGTGGGTGAGGACGAACTCGCCGGTCATGGTGTCGAGCGTGAGGCCATGGACGCCGCGGCCGGCGGTGTAGACGAGGACGGTTGCCGGGCCGTACATGATGTAGCCGGCCGCCACCTGGGTGGTGCCGGGGCCGAGGGCGTCGGCGGCGTGGCTGGCGGGACCGCCCCCGGCCCGGACCGGCCGGATGCCGAAGATCGTGCCGACGATCCCGTTGATGTCGGTGTTGGACGAGCCGTCCACCGGGTCGAAGCAGACGAGGTAGCGGCTGGCCGCGCAGGCTTCGGGCAGGTGCAGGGGCTTTTCCAGCTCCTCGGAGACCATCGTGCAGACGAGGCCGCTGTGGCGGAGCACGTCCACCATCGCCGCGTTCGCCCACCGGTCGAGCTCCTTCACCCGCTCCCCCTGGACGTTGATCTCTCCCGTCTCGCCGAGCCGGCCGGTCAGCGCCGCCCGGCCGACCTCGCGCGCGATGATCTTGCCGGCCAGCGCCAGCTCGGCGAGGAGCGCGGCCAGCTCTTCGGTCAGCGGAGCGTGGTCCACCCGTTGCTGGCGGAGGTGGTGGGAGAGGACCAGGCCGGTGTTCACGACGTCGGGATGCCGATGGATGACGACGTCAGCGCCGCCGCGGCGGCCCGGTCCACGAGCCACACCAGGTGACCGGCCTCGGGCCGGACGGCCTGGGCGGGGAGCCGCTGGGGATCGACCGGCCCCTCCAGCACTTCGCGCAGGGTGGCGGCCTTGTCGGCCCCGGCGACCAGAAAGAGGACCCGGGCGGCGCGGTTGAGGATCGGCAGCGTCAGCGTGATGCGGTGCGTGCCGAGCCCCGGCACGGCGTTCGCCACCACCCACCGCCGCCGCTCGGCGAGGGCGGCGGTGCCGGGGAAGAGCGAGGCGGTGTGGCCATCGGCGCCCATGCCGAGCAGGACGAGGTCGAACACCGGCGGCCGCTCGCCCGGGACGCCGCCGAGCACGCGGGCGATCTCGGCCTCGTAGGCCGCGGCCGCCGCCGCCGGGTCGGCCGCCTCGCCGGCGATCCGGTGCACGCGCTCGGGTGGAATTCCGACGGGGTCGAGAAGGGCGGCCCGGGCCATCCGGTAGTTCGACTCGGGGTGGTCGGGCGGCACCCAGCGCTCGTCGCCCCAGAAGACCTCGGCCCGCGACCACGGCACCTCGTGTCGCCAGGGTGGCCCGGCCAGGCGCTCGAAGAGCGCGCGCGGCGTCGTGCCTCCCGAGAGCGCGACGGCGAACCGGCCCTGGGCGGCGACGGTCTCGCGGGCCGCCGCCGCGACGCGGCCGGCCGCTTCGTCGGCGAGGGCGGCCGGGTCGTCGAGCACGACGACGATGGGCTCGCCCGTCACGCCTAGTCGACCTTGCGCACGGCGTGGCCCCCGAAGGCGTTGCGGAGGGCCGCCAGACGGCTCGGAGGGGGGCTCTGCCCCCCTTCCGAACCTCCCCCCGGGATCGGTTGCGCCGGCAAAGCCGGCGCTCGGAGCGCCTCGGTCCTGAGCGCGCGGACCTTCAGGGTCGTGCTGGTGTCTGTCACCATGGCTCACTCGACTTTGCGCACGGCGTGGCCCCCGAAGGCGTTGCGGAGGGCGGCCAGCATGCGGTCGGCGAACGGGTCGGTCTCGCGCGAGCGGAAGCGCACGAAGAGGGAGGCCGCGATGGTCCAGGCGGGGACGTCGTGGTCGATGGCGTCCAGCACGGTCCACCGCCCCTCGCCCGAGTCCTCCACGTAGCCCTTGATCTTCTCGAGCCGCGGGTCGTGCTCGAGGGCCATCGCCGCCAGCTCCAGGAGCCACGAGCGGACCACGCTGCCCTGCTGCCACAGCTTCGCGATCCGGGGCAGATCGAGGCCGAACGGGCTCTTGTGCATCAGCTCGAAACCCTCGGCGTAGGCCTGCATGAGGGCGTACTCGATGCCGTTGTGGACCATCTTCACGTAGTGACCGGCGCCGTGGGAGCCCATGTAGGCGTAGCCGTCCTCGGGGGCGAGGGTCCGGAAGATCGGCTCCAGCCGGCGGAAGATCGCCTCCTCCCCGCCGATCATCAGGCAGTAGCCGACCTTGAGCCCCCAGATCCCGCCGCTCGTTCCCGCGTCCACGTAGTGAAGGCCGAGGGGCCCGAGCTCGGCCGCCCGCCGGGCGTCGTCGTGGAAGTTCGAGTTGCCGCCGTCGATGATGACGTCGTCCCGGGCCAGCAATTTCGCCAGAGTGGCGATCGTCTCCTCGGTCGGCGGGCCGGCCGGGACCATCACCCACACGGCGCGGGGCGGGGTCAGCTGGGCCACCAGGTCGGCCACCGTCTTGGCGCCGACCGCGCCGTGCCCTTCGGCCTCGCGGATCTTGTCGGCCGACCGGTCGAAGGCGACGACCCGGTGGCGGTCGCGCTGGAGCCGCGTGACCATGTTCATGCCCATCCGGCCCAGACCGACGAATCCGAGTTCCATCACTCGCTCCTCCGTGAAGCGGCCGACGCGACGCGGTCCAGCGTCCGGACGCGGCCGGCCTCGGCCACCAGGACGGTATCGGCGGTGCCGAAGAAGAACCCCGTGTCCACCACGCCGGGGATGCGGCGGATCTCGGCGTCCACCGCCGCCGGGTCGTCGGGGGGCTCGATCGCGCAGTCGAGGATCAGGTTGCCGTTGTCGCTGACGAACGGCCGCCCGTCGGTCTCGCGCAGGCGGGGCCGGCAGCCGAGCGCCTCCAGCCGCCGCTCGCAGAGAGGGCGCCCGAACGGGACGACCTCCACCGGGAGCCGGCCGCGGGTCCCCAGCCGCGGCACCAGCTTGTCGGCGGTGACCAGGATGACCTGGCGCCGCGAGGCGGCGGCCACGATGCGCTCCCGCACCAGCGCGCCGCCGTAGCCCTTGACCAGGTTCAGCGCGGGATCCACCTCGTCGGCGCCGTCCACCGTCAGGTCGAGGAGGTTGCGGTCCAGCTCGGCGAGGGGGATGCCGACCTCGCGGGCGAGCGTCGCCGTGGCTTCCGAGGTCGGGACCCCGCACGCGCGCAGCCCGGCGCCGACCCGGCCGCCGAGGGCGCGGATGAAGGCCGCGGCCGCCCGGCCCGAGCCGAGGCCGATCCGGAGCGCGCGGGTCGAGGGCTCGGGCAGCACGGTCAGCGCGTGGGCGGCGAGCCGGGCGAGGTCCTCGACGATCACCGGCGGCCCGTCGGTGGTCATGGTGGGCGGTAGCATAGCAGGATTCGCGGGTCCTTGCGCCGGCGTCGCGGTGGGCGGTGGCGGTGGTGGACTAGTGTAGTACAATGGCGTCATACGCAGGGAAACCGACATGCCCACCAGCGTTCGCCTCGATGCCAAGACCGAAGGCCTCGTGAACCGCCTGGTCCGCCAGTCCGGCCGGACCAAGTCCGAAGTGATCCGGGATGCCATCCGCTTGCTGGCGGAGACGCAGGCCCGGCAAGGCCGAGCCGGGCCTCTGTATCAAAGGATTGCCCATCTGATCGGCGTGGCCGACAGCGGCGGAGCGAAGTTGTCGGAGCGCACCGGAGAGCGGTTCCGCCAGCTCTTGCTGGAACGCGCGCGTGAACGCGGTTCTCGTTGATGCGGGTCCTCTCGTCGCCCTGTTCGATCGCAGCGACCCCCACCATTCGAGGTGCCGGCGCAGTCTTCGGGCGCTGACCAGTCCGCTGGTGACCGTCTGGCCAGTCGTGACCGAAGCGGCGTACTTGCTGGGTTTCGCGGGAGAGGCCCAGGAGGCGCTCTTCGAGATGCTCACTACCGACGTGCTGGGCCTGCTTCCGCTGGATGCACGAGATGTCACCCGGATGCGCGACCTCATGCGGAAGTACCGAGATCTGCCGATGGATCTCGCCGACGCGGCGCTCGTTCGGGTGGCCGAGCGGGAAGGGATCTCCCGGATCTTCACGCTCGATCGCCGAGACTTCAGCCTCTACCGTCCCGCCCGGATCGGCCGGTTCGCGATCATTCCATAGCGGCGTAGACGTTCCGGCCGCGCGTTTCCGGCAGGAAGAACGTCGTGGCGGCGGCGGCCAGCACGAGGCCGGCGCACACCGAGAAGGCCGCCCGGTACGCCGCCACCGGATAGACGCGCGCGTCGCCGGCCGGCGCGCCGGTCCCCTGGGCGTCCAGCACCGCCCCGATCACACCCTGGGTGAGGGCCGCCCCCAGCAGTCCGCCGAGGTTCACCACGCCGACCGCGATGCCGGCGAGATGGGGCGGGTTTACCTCACGCCCGATCGGCCACGTCAGGACGTAGGCCGTGCCCGCCGCGCCCATCCCGAGGAACAGCAGGTAGAGGCCGGCCAGGGGCAGGCGGCCGAGGGTGGCGACGAGGACGATCCACAGGACGAGCAGGCCGGGACCGCCCACATGGCCCAGACCCGGGCCGGGCCCGGCGGGGCGGCCGGTGCGGGCACCGTCACCCGGACTGCGGCACCGCCGGCGGCGGTCGGCGCAGAAGCTGCTGGAGGCTCCCGTAGATCCCGGACGGCAGGAAGATGATGAACAGCATGAGCAGGAGCCCGTAGATCGTCTCGGCCATCCCGATGAAGCGAAGGCCGAAGACGACCCGCAGGTACTCGCTGAGGGCGATCGTGAGGGCGGTCCCCACGGTGGGACCGAGCAGCGAGTACATCCCGCCCAGCACCACCGCGAACACGATGCGGAGCGACACCCCGATCCCGGACAGCGTGTCCGGGTTCACGTAGGAGATGTACTGGGCGTAGGCGATCCCACCCACCGCGGTGAGGGCCGCCGACAACACCGTGATCGCGAGCTTGAAGCGGGTCACGTGAATGCCGACGGACGCGGCGGCGGTCTCGTCCTCGCCGATCGCCTCCATCGCCGAGCGCGCCATGCTCCGGTCGAGCCGGGCCCAGACGTACAGCCCGGCCAGCCACAGGACCAGGACGCCGTAGTAGAAGACCCGCTTGTCCGCGAACTGGATGGCCAGCAGGCTGTCGCGGCCCGCCGGCCGGACGGTCAACCCCAGGGATCCGCCGGTCCAGTCCCGCTCGGCGATGATGGAGAGCCGCACCACCTCGCCGACCGCCAGGGTGACCAGGGCGAAGTAATGGCCCACCACCTGGAAGCGGGAGCAGGGATAGCCGACGACGAGGGCGAGGAGGACCGTGACGGCGACGGCCACGACCCCGCCCAGCCACGGCGTGAGCCCGTAGGCGTTCCAGAGGAGGGTGGTCGTGTAGGCGCCGACCCCCAGGAAGGCCCCGTGACCGAGCGAGACCAGCCCGAAGCGGCCCATCAGCGCCCAGGCGCCGCCGATGAACGACCAGATCAGGATCTGCACCATGACGTGCACGACGTAGTCGCGCATCCCCCCCATCGGCAACCACGGCGCGAGGCCGAGGAGGGCGAGCAGGACACCGCCGGCCAGGCGGCCGATCGTCATTCGCGGCGGGCCAGGAGCCCGCCCGGCCGGATGAACATCATGATGATGAAGACCACGAAGGCGATCACGTAGCCCATTTCGGTCGAGATCATCACCCCCCCGATCGAGATGATCTCGCTCATGACGAACGAGGCCACGAAGGCGCCGACCATGTTCCCGAGGCCGCCCAGCACGCAGATCATGAAGGTCAGGGGCCCGAAGGCGGCGCCGAAGAACGGGTGGACCGAGTACTGGATGATGAGGAGGGCGCCGGCCAGTCCGGCCATGGCACCGCCGACGGCCGAGGTGACGAGATAGACGCGCTGGGGCTTGGCGCCCATGAGGGCCATGGCTTCCCGGTCCTGGGCGACCGCGCGGATGGCGGTGCCGATGAAGGTGCGGGTGAGGAAGAGGTAGAGGCCGAGCACGGCCAGGATGGAGAGGCCGAAGGCGATCAGCCGGGCGAAGGAGAGGAACATGCCGCCGACCTCGATGATGGGCAACGTCAGGCGAACCGTGCGGTGGTCGGTCGTCCACAGGAACGTCGCAAACGATTGGAGGAAGAACAGCAGGCCCCCGGTGGCGAGGAGCTGGTTGATGGGGGGGCTGCCGAGGATGGGCGTGATGATGAGCAGGTGGACGGCGACGCCGAGGAGTGCCCCCAGCGCCACCGAGACCAGGCCGCCCGCCCATACCGGCCAGCCCGCACCGGTCACCACGAAGTAGACCGCGTACATGCAGACCATGACCAGGTCCACGTAGGCGATCCACACGATGTCGATGACCCCGAAGATCAGGTTGAGGCCGAGGGCGAGGAGGGCGAGGACGCCGCCGAGGAGCAGCCCGTTGACGGCGGCCTCGGCGAGGAAGATCGGCTCGATCATGCTGCTTCTCCCTCTTCCCCGGAGGGGAGAGGGTTGGGGTGAGCGGTCGCGTCAGAGCCCGACATACGCCTTTCGCACGAAGTCCTGTTCCGAGAGCTGGTCGGCCCGCCCTTCCATCTTGATCCGGCCGACCTCGAGCAGGTAGGCGCGATCGACCAGTCTCAGCACCTGCCGGACGTTCTGCTCGACGACCAGGATCGTGTATCCCTCGGCTCGGATCTGACGGATCAGGTCGAACACGCGGAGGACCATGACCGGCGCCAGCCCCAGGGATGGCTCGTCGAGGAGGATCAGCCGGGGTCGGGACATGAGCGCGCGCCCGAGGGCCAGCATCTGCTGCTCGCCACCGGAGAGGCTGCCGGCGCGCTGCTGACGCCGCTCGGCGAGGACCGGGAAGAGCGCGTAGACCCGCTCGAGGCTCGCCCCGTAGGCGCGGCGGGCGGCGGGGAGGAAGGCGCCCATCTTGAGGTTGTCGGCGACGGTGAGGCGGGGAAAGATCCGGCGGCCTTCGGGGACGTGGGCGATGCCGCGGGCGACGATCTCGGGGGCGGGCCGGCCGCGCAGCGACTCACCGTCGAACTCCATGGTCCCGCCTCGCGGCGGCACCAGGCCGGAGATGACCCGGAGCAGCGTCGTCTTGCCGGCGCCGTTCGGTCCCACCACCGCGACGGCCTCGCCGGCGGCGATGCGGAGGCTGACGTCCCACAGCGCCGTGAAGTGGCCGTAGCCGGCGGTCACATTCCTCAATTCCAGCATTGGCTCAGGTCAAGCGGCCGGGCCGAGAACCGAGCAGCCCTAGGACGCAGGGAGGAGGCCCGCCGAGGCGTATGCCGCGCATGCGAGCCTCCGGACGTCGCGGGGCTGGGGCCCCGCCGTCCGGGGCGAGCCACCCGATGTTGAGGCGGGTCGACGACCGAGGACGCCGGGATGCGAAGGTTATCGGCACGGCCTCAGGTGAGGACGAGCTTCTCGCCGAGGTACGCTTCGATGACGCGGGGGTCGTCGGCGACGGCGGCCGGGGTCCCCTCGGCGATCTTCTCGCCGTGATCCAGCACCACTACCCGGTCCACCACCCGCATGAGCGTGGCCATGATGTGCTCGACCCACACGATGGTGACCGCCAGGTCCCGGCGGATCCGGCGCAGCAGATCGGCGGCGGCCACCATCTCGGCGGGGTCGAGGCCGCCCAGGCTCTCGTCGGCCAGCAGCAGCTGGGGCCCCGTCGCCAGCGCGCGGGCCAGCTCGAGCTTCTTGAGCCCGGCGGCGCCCAGCTGGGCGATGGACGCGCCGGCGTCCGTCGGCAGCCCCACCAGCTCCAGCACCTCGCCGGCCCGCCGGCGGGCCTCGGCCTCGGTGTTCCGGCGGTCGGTCCCGAAGTGGGCGGCGACCGCCACGTTCTCCAGGATGGAGAGCTTGCGGAAGGGCCGCGGGATCTGGAAGGTGCGGGCAATGCCGCGGTGGCAGATGGCATCGGGGGTGAGGCCGGCCAGCTCCTGGCCCTGGAAGCGAATGGACCCGTCGCTGGGACGGAGCGCGCCGGAGACGCAGTTGAACAGGGTCGTCTTGCCGGACCCGTTCGGTCCGATCAGCCCGAGGATCTCGCCCTCCCGCACCGCGAAGGCGACGCGGCTGAGGGCGGTGAAGCCGCCGAAGTGCTTGGTCAGCCCCGTGATGCTCAGCACGGAAGTGCGCGCCTCCGGACGTCGCGGGGCTGGGGCCCCGCCGTCCGGGGCGCGCTGTCCCAAAGATCGAGGCGCGGCCGCGTCGGGGGAAGCCACCGCTCCCCCCGACGCTGCGGGAGTGCGCGCCGCCGGACGTCGCGGGGCTGGGGGGCGCGACGGGGCGCGCTGGCCCCAAAGAGGGCCTCAGCGCGCCGCAAACGGCGACGAGGCCGGCAGCGGGAGGATGGGCGGGGCGCCCGCGATCACCCTGGGGAAGACGTGGCGGAACTGGCCCTCGTGGACCTGGAAGACCGCCGCGAACGCGCGCTCGTTCTGGCCGGCCATCGGGTGGCCCGCCGGCTGGAACTTCACCCCGTAGCCCTGCATGGTGCCGCCCTCCGGGATGTCGGTCTCCCGGGCTGCCTTGGCCAGGGCGTCGGGGCCGAAGCCGCCGTGCTTCTGGATCGCCCGCGGCAGCACGTCGTTGAGCAGGATCCACATGTTGTTGAACCCCATCGAGACGTGGGGGGCGATGGCGCCGACCGGGATGTTCGGCTCGAAGGCCTTGTAGCGCTTCACCATCTCCTGGGTCAGCTCGGCGACCCCGCCCTTGAGGTTCTTCGCGTCGATGAGCTGGGACGCCGGCGGGTCCACCGTGTGGAAGCCCTCGATCTCGTTACCGAAGCCTTCCTTGAGCTTGTCGAGCTGGCTGTGGCCGGCGCCGTGGCCGACGTAGGCCTTGACGCGCAGGCCCTGCTCCTTGGCCTGGCGGAGGAACAGCGCGATGTCCGGATTGTAGCCGGTGTGGAAGAGCACGTCGGGCCGGGCCGCCCGCAGCTTGGTGACGAGCGAGCTGAGGTCGGGCGCATTGATGGAGTAGCCCTCCTTCAGCACGACCTGCATCCCCAGCTTCTTGGCTTCGGCTTCGTTGGCGGCTGCCACCCCCGTGCCGTAGGGGCCGTCCTCGTAGATGATCCCCACCCGGAGGTCCTTGACCGCCTTGCCGAGCCGCTCCGGCGAGTAGGTCGCGATGTACTGCGTCGAGACGGCGCCGAACAGCCCGCCGTTGGGCTGAGGGCGGAAGGTGTACTGGAGGTTGCGGTCCTTGAGGACGGCATCGGCGATGGCGGTCGTGATCCAGAGGAACTTCTTCTGCTTGTCCACCTTCTCGGCCAGCGGCACCGCGTGGGCGCTGGAGTAGACGCCGGCCAGGATGTCCACCTTCTCGACGTTCAGGAGCCGTTCCGCTTCGTTGATCGCCGCCTCGGCCTTGGACTGGCTGTCGCCGTCGGCCTGGACGATCTTGTACTTGCCGAGCACGCCGCCCTTCTCGTTGATGTAGTCGATCATCATCTTGGCCCCGCGCCAGCAGTTGAGCGAGCCGGCGGCCGAGAAGGGGCCGGTGTGGTCGAACAGGATCCCGATCTTGAGTGTCTGGCCCTGGGCGGCAGCGAAGCGCGGCCGCGCGACGACCGAGGCCCCGGCGCCGACCAGCAGGGCACGGCGTGAGATCTTCATCGGCGATACCTCCTTGGCGCGTGGGTTGTCCGACCGACGGGACTTCAACATACACCAATGTGGGGCGCGCCGAAACGGGGTCGGCCGCCGGGCTCCCAGTCACCAGGCCGCCCCGGCCCCGCTGTATTGACGCCCCGCGGCGGGTTGACGTAGGCTCGTCTCAGTCGCGGGCCGACCCCGCCCGAACCCCACCGCCCCACAGGAGGACGAGATCATGGACGTGCGACCCGAGCAGTGGCGACTCTCCCGCCGCCAGTTCCTGCGCACCCTGGCCGCCTCTGGCGCCATCGCCGCCGCCGACCTGGCCTGGTGGGAGGAGCCGTTCCTCGCCACCCGGAAAGCCTGGGGCGCCACGCCGGTGCGTTTCCAGTTCAGCGTGCCGGAACCAAAGCGGACCGCGCTCGTCGAGTCTCTCGCCCAGCGGTTCAACCAGTCCCAGTCGGACTACGAGGTCAAGGTCGAGTTCGTCCCCCAAGCCCAGGCGCGCCAGAAGCTGATCACCGGCATCACCGCCGGCAACCCGCCCGACTGCTGCCAGGTGTGGGACAACTGGGTCGGGGAGTTCGAAGGGATGGGGGCGGTGGAAGACCTCACCGGCCGCATCAAGGAGTGGAAGCACTACAAAGACGTCCTGCCCATCGCCTGGGAGACGGTGACGGTCAAGGGGAAGCTGCTCTCCTTCCCCTGGGTGGTGACGAATGACGCCATCTACTACCGCACCGATCGTCTGAAGGAGTACGGGCTGACCGCGCCCAAGGACGACTGGACGTGGGACGACTTCCTCACGCTCGCCAAGGGGTTCACCAAGCCGGATCGGAACCAGTATGGGTTCGGCATGCGAGGGCAGGGGACGTGGGCCGTCCTGTACGCCACCGAGTTCATGTACGCGAACGGCGCCCAGGTGCTGAAGGACGGCAAGGTGGTCATCAACTCCAAGGAGGCGGTGGAAGGGCTCGACTGGTACCTCGACCTCTTGCGGAAGCACAAGGTGACGCCGCCCAGCGTCCCCACCGACGGCTGGCGCCAGATCGTCGAGGGCTTCGGGCGCGGGATCACGAACACCTATCTCCACAACTCCGGCTCCTCCGAGGAGCAGAAGGGGTTTGTCGGCGCCCAGAACTTCGCCACCGTCCCCCTGCCCATGGGGCCGACCAAGAAGCGCGCCTCGTTCTACTTCTCGGAGACGCTCACCGCCTTCAAGGCCGCCAAGAACAAGGACGGCGCCTGGCGGTTCATGAGCTTCCTCATGGAGGACGAGCCGCACGCGATGTACTGCAAGACGCTGGGCCTGCTGCCGGCCCGCAAGACGATCGCCGACCGGCCGGAGTTCGCGAAAGACCCGGCGCTGGCTGGGTTCGTGAAGGCGTTCCCCTTCTCCATCGTCAGCCCCTATCTGGCCCATGCCGGCTGGGGCGGCAAGCTCGACTCCGAGGGCGTGCCCCTTTTCCAGCAGGCGATGGTCGGCAAGATCTCGTCCAAGGAGTGCCTGGACAAGTTTGCCGAGGTCCTCACCAAGAACATGGCGTAGGCGGAACCTTCCGGGGGGCGCGGCTCCGCGCCCCCCGCCGGCCACCGTGCGTTACCCTGAAGCCACCGTCGCGGCGCCTGTCGTTCGGCCACTTCTCTCCCGCCGGGCCCGCGAGCTACTCGGGGGCTACGCTTACCTGATCCCGGTCGCCGTCGTTCTCGGCGGCACCGTCCTGTTTCCGATTCTCAAGGCCATGCACATGAGCCTGTACCATCACGTGCTCATCAAGCCGCAGGAGTACCGGTTCATCGGACTCGACAACTATGCGCGTCTCCTCGCCGACGACGTGTTCTGGCTCTCGCTGTGGAACTCGTTCGTGTGGGTCTTCGGCTCCGTGTCCCTTCAGTTCGTGGGTGGCTTCGCGGCCGCCCTCCTGCTTCATCAGAGCTTCCGCGGTCGAGCCGTCGTGCGGACGGTGAGCCTGTTGCCCTGGGTCATCCCCGGCGTGGTGGTGGCGCTGGTGTGGGAATACGTCTACCAGCCGAACTACGGGCTGCTCAACGACCTGCTCTTCCGCCTCGGCTGGCTCCACAACCGGGTGGCCTGGCTGTCGGACCCGAACCTGGCGATGCCGGCCGTCATCGCCACCAACGTCTGGCGCGGCGTGCCCTTCTTCGCCATCATGCTGCTGGCCGGTCTCCAGGCGATCCCGGACGAGCTGTACGAGGCGGCCCGGGTGGACGGGGCCAGCGTCGTCCAGCGCTTTTGGCACGTCACCCTGCCCCTCCTCCGGCCGATCATCGTGGTCGCCACCGCCACCCGCATCATCTGGACCTTCAACTACGCCGACCTCATCTTCGTGATGACCAGCGGGGGGCCGGCCAACGCCACCCAGATCACCTCGACCTACACGCTGATCCAGGCCTACTCCAATCTCGACTTCGGCTACGCGGCCACGCTGTCGGTGGTGCTGCTGATGATCATGCTGGCCTTCACGATCTTCTATCTCCGGGTCACCCGGGGCGTCGAGAGCACGGCGGCGTGAGACGCTCGCCACCGACCACTGACCTCGCCGAGCGCCTGCTGGGAGGACCCATCCTGTGGGTCGGGCTGGTGGCGCTCACCCTCTTCGCCCTGGGGCCGTTCATCTGGATCTTCCTTTCCTCCTTCAAGACGCGGGCCGAGCTGTACGCGACCCCGCTCGTCTACTTACCCCGTCAGCTCGACTTCTCGAACTACGTCGAGGCCTGGACCTCGAAGCTCACGCCGTTCAGCCGGTTCTTCGGCAACAGCCTGTGGGTCTCGTCGGTCACCATGGTGGCTACGACGATCATCTCCATTCTGGCCGGGTACGCCCTGGCCCGCTTTCGTTTCGTCGGCCGCCACATCTTCCTCCTGGTCTTCCTGGCCACCCAGATGTTCCCGGCCGTCCTGCTGATCGCCCCGCTGCTGTCCCAGTGGTACGCGCTCGGGCTCATCGACACCTACCAGGCCCTCATCTATTCGAACTTCTCGTTCACGGTGCCGTTCACCGTCTGGATGCTGGTCGGCTATTTCGAGTCGATTCCCCGCGACCTCGAGGAGAGTGCCATGATCGACGGCTGCGGGCGCTTCGGTTCGCTGGTGCGGATCGTGCTGCCCCTGGCCGCGCCGGGGATCGCCGCCACCGCGATCTTCGCCTTCGTCTCCTCGTGGAGCGAGCTCCTGTTCGCGATCACCTTCACCACCCAGACCGAGATGCGGACCCTGTCGGCCGGGCTCCTCTACATGGTCGGTCAGTACGAGATCCAGTGGGGCCAGCTCTCGGCGGGGGTCATGATCAGCACGGTGCCGGTGGCGATCCTCTTCACGTTCCTGCAGCGACACCTGATCCGCGGGCTGACCGCGGGGGCGCTCAAAGGGTAGGCGGGTGACTAGAACGCCACGGGCTGGTTCATTCTCGCGCTCTCGTCGAAGCGCTCCGAGCGGCGGCTTTGCCGCCGCAACCGACGGGGGGGTGTCGGGGGGGTCTTCCGAGACCCCCCCGAAGAGCTTCACGTTCCTGCAGCGACACCTGATCCGCGGGCTGACCGCGGGGGCCCTCAAGGGGTAGCCGCTGGCTGAGACGCGGCCGGGTCTGCTGATCGACAGCGACCGGAGTGGGCGCGGCCGGATGCCGACGTGAGCGAGGAGCTCGAGGTCTTGAAGTCGGTGGCGCGCCGGCTCGACGATCTCGGGATCCCGTACATGGTGACCGGCTCGATGGCGACGAGCTACTACGCGGTGCCCCGCATGACGCGCGACATCGACATCGTGGTCGAGCTGAGGTCGTGGCCCGATTGGTGTGGAAAAGCAAGAAGGCTTCCCCACGATTCCGACCCGCGCGATGGTGCGTGAAGGAGGACGGGCGATGGCGAGAATCACTGTCCGAGGATTGCCGCTCCTGCCGCTCTTGGTCGTCTCGCTCGCCGCGGCATGCCCGTGGCCCGCGATCGCGGACGACGCGACGCCAACGATCAGGATCGTCGAGCCGGCGGATGGCGCGGTCGTGAAGGGACCGGGCGTCACCGTCCGTGTCGATGTCTCGAACTTCACGCTCCAGAGGCGGGGGAGCGG
>DASYUM010000021.1:0-34412 GCA_036001225.1 Candidatus Methylomirabilota bacterium
CACCGACGAGAAGCTCGCCGCCGTCCGCGGGCTGGGCGCCGACGAGACGATCAACTACGCCCGCGAGAACTTCGTGACCGCGGTACTGGCCCGGACGGAGAACCGCGGCGTCGACGTCGTGCTGGAGTGCGTGGGCGGCGAGATCCTCGCCCAGAGCGCGAAAGTGCTGGCCCCGGGCGGGCGGCTCCTGGTCTACGGCCGCGCCTCGGGCGAGCCGGGCGCGATCGGCGGGGACGTGATCCTCACCCGCAACCTCTCGGTGCTCGGCCTGCACCTCGGCCGGCGGCCCTGGCAGCCGGAGATGCACCGGGAGGCGTTCGTCGAGCTGATCCAGCTCACCGCCGCCGGCCGGCTCCGGCCGGTCGTGGATCGCGCCTTTCCGATGGCCGAAGTCGCCCAGGCCCACGCCTACCTGGCGGCGCGGAAGACGATCGGCAAAGTGCTGCTGGTCCCCTGAGGCGCGCCCGGCGCCTTCGGGCTTGACGGCGCCGGCCGATCGCGCCATGCTCCCGGACGGAGCCATGCTACGGCGTCGGGCCTTCCTGTTGCTCCTCCTCCTCTACTGCCTGCTCGACTTCGCCAACCCGCTGATGCCGGGGGCGGTCCGGTTCCTGGACTCGTCGGTCGAGGGTATCCAGGCCGAGCAGTGGAAATCGATCAGGTCCACGGTGTCGGCGATCCCGGCCGACCGGATCGACCTGCCAACCCCGCCGGCCAGCGCACAGCGGGTCGCCATCCTTCCCGCGCGCTCCCTCCCCCATCAGCGTCCTCGATTTCTCACGCCGAGCCGGCGCGCCCTGATCTCCCCCGCCCCCGACTCCTCGCCGCACTCCTCCGACCACTAGTCCCCGGACTCGCCCCGCGCGGTCAGGCGGAGGGACGCGTTTGCGCGCGTCCCCCTGGAACGTTCCCTACTGGGCGGAGCCGGGGAGATGAAGATCAAGGAAGGCTACGAGGGAATGGTGCTGGCGTTCGTCATGCTGCTGGTGTCGCTGTTGCTGGTCCTCGTCGTGAAGCTGGCCCTCGGCTGACTGGAGGCGCCAACCCATCAGCCGCCGACCGGACCCGCGGTCGGGCACGGCGACAGCCGGCGGCGACGAGCCGGCCGCTCGGAAGACGATCGGCAGGGGTCTGCTGACTCCCGGACCGTCAGGATTGCCGGGCGTCGCGGGCCGGCCGCGGCTCCCGCGCGCGCGCGAAAACCCAGACCTTCGGATGGTCGAACAGCCGGAAGGTGAGCTCGGCGCGGTCGTCGGCCAGTCGGCGACCGAAGAACGACGGGTAGACCTTGAACGTCTTCGAATGCCCGTCCACCACCAGGATCTCGTCGGCGTACGGCCGCACGCCTTCGATGACGTCCGCGATCGACGGCGCCTCGTTCTTGGCCGGGATGACGATTGTGACCATGCGCCCTTCCCCGTCCCGATTCGATACCAAGCCCTCCACTCGACACTTCCGGCGATACCACGGCAGCGCCGGGGTTCCGCGGGCACACGATGAGCGGTACCCGCGATGCCTACGGGCACCCGATGAGGGAGGCGATCAGTGAGCGGGGGGCGCGCGAATCGGAGCGAGCGGGAGCGGATCCGAGGCGACGCGGGCGGGGCCGGCGTGGGCGATGACACCGACAACGACGGGCGACGGCCGGTCGAAGACGACCGGTGTCGCGTCGGGGAGGCTGTCGGTGGCGGTGACGGCGAGGACGATGTCGTCGTAGTCGCCGCCGTCGTAAATGCCGGCCCACGAGGTCGGATCCGGTGGGTACGCGGCGACGACCGCGCCCAAGCCGAGCAGCGAGAGCAGCAGGGCCAGGACGAGCGTCGGCCGGTGCGTCACGGCTGACGCACTACGCCAGGAGGTGGCTCCGGGCAACGTCTAAATGGTCGAGTCCCGGCCCTTCCCCGCGGGGCGGTCGGGTCGGCGCCCCCTTGGTCAGGGGACGTCCTCGGGGCCCTTGTCCTGCCAGGCCCGGACGAAGCGCACGATCCGCTCGCGGTCCAGGCGGTCGAACTCGTCGAGCCGCGTCCAGGCGAGCAACGCGAAGCGGTGCTTGATCCGAGCATTCGGGGTCACGACCACCTTGACGTGACCGTACTTGCTCGGCGGGAGGGTCGAAAACAGCTCCTCGAGCTGCCGGGGGACGTCGGGACACGGGCTCGCGCAGTTGTAGAGGAGGACGATCCCCCCGTGCTCGAGGTTGTGCACGAACATCTCCTCGGGAACCGGCTCCCGATAGACGCCCCATCGCGCCCATACCGGCCAGTGAGGCCCCGAGGTCGGTGGGTACTCCTCGTAGGGGATGCGGGTGCCCTGCTCGATGTGCGTCTGGCCGCGGTCCGGCATCTTCTTCCCGGGCCCCTCGGCCGGGCCCTGGGCGAAGGCCGGCCCGGCCACGAGCGCCGCGGTCAGGGCGAGCGCGAAAGCCGGCCCCACTAATCAATCGGAGGGGTGTCGGAACACCCCTCCGAGGCCTCAGAGCGGAACACCTGGCCGTCGGCGGTACCGCAGACGGTCGGCGCCCGATTTTTCCGACATGCTCCTAATGGGGGGCGATCAGGGCCATCCCGTGCGGCCCCTTCCCGACCGGGATGCGCTTCAGCTCGCGGTGATCGGCGAGCCCGACGACGGAGACGAGGTTGGCGTGCCGGTTGGAGACGTAGGCCTTGGTGCCGTCGGGCGACATCACGACCAGGTCAGGGTACCCAGGCTGGGGGATCTGGGCCGCGACCTCGAGGTCGTGGGTCCGGATCACGGTGACCAAGTTCGCCTTGCGGAGCGTGGCGTAGAGGAAGCGCCCGTCGGGGGTCAGGACGACGTCGTGGACCGTGGCCTTGAGCGGCACCGACGCCACGATCTTGTGCGTCTGGGTGTCGATCTTGGAGATCGTCTTCTCCTCGCCGTTGGCGGCGAAGACGTACCGGCCGTCGGCGGTCAGGGCGAGCCCCATCGCATCCCCACCCGACGCCAGCGTCTCGATGATCTTCCGCTGCGTGGTGTCCACCACCGCCACGTTCCCCGCCGTCTCGCTGGTGACCCAGAACAGCCGGCCGTCGCGGGAGAAGATCCCGTGGGCCGGCCAGGTGCTGACCTCGATGGCGCTGTCGAGGGTATCCCTGGCCACGTCGTAGATGAGGAGTTGGCTGACGTCGCCCCAGTCGAGGACCCAGCAGTAACGGCCGTCGGGCGAGAAGGCGAGGTTGTACGGCCATTGGCCGATCTTGACCTGGCGCAGGACCTTCCGGCTGGCGGTGTCCACGATGCTGATCCTGCGGCTCTTGTCGTGGATGACCCAGACCTGCTGGCCGTTCGGCGTCGCCACGACCCGATTCGGGACGCCTCCGCCGAGCGGAATGGTCGCCACCACCTCGTCCCGGTCGGTGTCGATGACGCTGATGGTGCCGCCGTGGGTGTTGGTGACGTAGAGGTCGGCCGCTCCGGCGGCGACGGGGAAGATCAGCAGAACCAGAACGACGGCGAGTCGGCGCATGCGGGCGGAACTCCTTGTCGGCTAATGGCTTGACAGCGCGGGAACCGCTCCCAGTATAGCATCGGGTTCGCGGCCGCCGGAAACCGCGCCCGGCTTCAGGAGATTGCGTAGGTGGCGACCGTGATGCCGTCGCCGCCGGCGACCTCGTGGGCGGGATCCAGCAGCCGGAACTCGACCGCGAGCTGGGGCGCCTCGGCCCGGATCGCCTCCACCGCCTCCCCGCTCGCGATGAGGCCACCGGGCGGGATCTGCTTGAGCAGTCGCGCCCCGACGCTCACGCTGGGGCCCACCAGGGCGATCGCCTGCCGCATCGTCGAGCCGACCACGCCGAGCACCACGTCGCCGATGGTCAGGCTCATGCGAGCCGCGATCGGCGTCTCCCGGTCGCAGGTGCCGCCGGCCAGCGCCGCCTGGATGGCGAGGGCGGCCTGGGCCGCCTCCCCAGCCGACTCGAAGTAGAGGAGGGCGCCGTCGCCCTCGAAGTCCTTCACGTCGCCGCAGTAGGCGAGGGCGACCTCGGTGACCAGGCGCATGAACCGCTGGACGACCGCCAGCGCCCGCTCGGGGGGGTGATGGGCGAGGAGCCGCGTCGAGCCCGCGATGTCCACGAACAGCGTCGCGAGCCGCCGGCGAGCGGGAAGGCCGCCGGCGAGCAGGTAACGGTGGGCCAGGCTCGGCAGGAAGGCGGCCCGCTCGGGCTCGTCCAGTCCGAGCGGGCTCGGCTCGTCGGTGGCGGCGGGGAGCTCGCCCTCCAGTCGGTCCATCGGCAACCCGGCGTCGCGCCAGCCGGCCAGCCCGCCTTCCAGGACCGACACGCGGGAGAACCCCTGGCCGGTCAGCCACCGTGCCACCCGGGCACTGGTCGCCTCGCCGGGTCAGGAGCAGTAGACGACGAGATGGGCGTCGCGGGGGAGATCGCGCGCCCGGCGCGGAGCCTCCTCCAGGGGCAGCCACACGGCACCCGGGATGTGGGCAGGGTCGGACGTCCAGGCCTCGCGGCGGCGGACGTCGAGGATGACGATTTGCTCGCCGCGCCGCCGCGCCTCGGCCAGGGCGCGCGGCGAGATCCGCTCGGCCCCGCTCGTCGCGGTCGTCATGCGACGGTCCGTGGCATGAGCTGTGCCGTCATCGTACTATTGGGACGCCGAGCGCGACCGAAGGGATGCCGGGGGGAAACCATGGTGGTCCAGGCCGAACGGGTCCTCGAGGCCGCCCGCCCGGCCGGGACCGATGTCCTCACCGTACGGCGGGCGGCGCTGTGGATCATGCTGGCGGCCAAGCTGCTCGCCGGGTGGGGCGTGCGGTGGGACATCGAATGGCACGTCGCGATCGGCCGCGACTCCTTCTGGATCGCCCCTCACCTCATGACCTACACCGGCGTGACGCTGGTCGTGCTGGTGAGCTTCGGCATCCTCGTCTGGGAGACGGCCCGTGGCCGGCCGCGATCGATGGCGATGCGGCGGGGGCTCGCCGGGACCCGAGGTTTCCACGTCGCCGCCTGGGGCATCGCCGTCACCGTGATGGCGGCCCCCATCGACGACCTCTGGCACCGGCTCTTCGGCCTCGACGTCACGCTGTGGAGTCCGCCCCACCTGCTCGGCTTCCTCGGGGCCGCGATCAACTCGGTGGGCTGCCTGCTGATCGCGCGGGAGGTCTACCCGGACGGCAGCCGGCGCCGCTTGGCGGCCCTCGTCGTCGCCGGCGCCTGGCTCTACGGAAGCATCCATCCGACGCTGGAGCCCGCGGCCCTGGTCGCCTACCAGCACGGCGGGGTGCGCTTCCACACCTACGCGATGCTGGCCGCCCTGCTCCTGCCATTGGCCCTGCTGCCGACGGCGCGGTTGTCGGGACAGCGGTGGGCGCCGGTGCTGCTGGTCGGGACGGCGATCCTGGCCGGCATCGCGGGTGAGCAGGTCGCACGGGCCGGCTTCGCCTGGCTGCGACCCGTTCCGGTGGCCGACGCGGAGGTCGCCGCCGCGCCGGGATCGGACGTCGCGCTGGCCCGCGAGATCGCGCGGAAGAGCCGCACGACGCCGGGTGTTCCGCGTTCCGCCACCCGACTCCTCGGTCTGGTGCCGCCCTTGCTGATGGGCGCGGTCGACCCGCGCCGCCGGCCCCTGGCCGCGACCGGCGCCTACGCGGTGGCGGTCTTCGCGCTCACCGGCTGGGCGCTGACCCGGAGTCCCGCCTTCGCTCCGGTGGCCCCGGGCATCGCCGAAACCGCCGTCGCGCTGCTCCTGACGCTGCTGGCCGCGCTCGCCGGCGGCCTCGCCGCCACCCGCCTCGCCGACCTCCTCGCCACGCGGACGAGAGCTATCGGCGCAGTAGCTTGAAGGCGATGCCGGGCCCGTGGCCGTGAGCGAGGGCCATCGAGATCCACAGCATCGCCACCGGCTCGAGCAGCCGGGCCTGAGTGAGCGGCCCGGCGTCAACCGGCTCGAAGCCGAGGGCCTCGGCCAGCGCGGCCACCGTCCTCTTGGCGCCGGCGTCGTCCCCGCAGACGAACATGCTCGCGCTCTGCCCGCCGAAGCGCGGGTCGGCCATGTTGTGGGCGCCGGTCGTATTGAACGCCTTCACGACCTTCGCCCCCGGCGCCCACCGCGCGACTTGCTCGCCCGCCGACGTCGTGTGCCCGAGGCTGAGGGCCGAGAAGTCCGATGATACCGATCTTCATCCGTCGCTCCTTCTCTCGGCGATCAGGGAATGAGGACCTGTTCGCGCCAGCCGCCATCCACCCGTTCGAACAGCCGGCGGTCGTGCAGGCGATCCGGTGAGCCCCGCCAGGCCTCGACCCGCGCCGGGATCAGGTAGACGCCCCGCAGCGCCGTCGGGCGTGGGACGGCATCCGCCGTCGGATGCTCCCGGCGCAAGCCGTCGATGCCGGCCAGGAACGCCTCCCGCGAGGCGACCGGACTCGATTGGGGCAGGACCCGCGCGTAGTAGAGGTCGAGCAGCCGTGACTCGTGGACCTTCTGGCTCCAGTAGGCGTCGAGCCGCTCGTCCGGCATGGGCGCCAGCGCGCCGCGGATCCGGTACTGGCGACGGATGGCCAGCCAGACGAGCAGGCACTCGTAGTGGCCGGCGGTGAGCGGCGCCCACTTGAGGCTGAGCGCGCTCACGACGAGCCCGACGCCCTGGGGCCCGATGTCCCGCAAGACCAGCGTCCGCACGCCGGGGGCTCCCGCCGGATCGGCGGTGGCCAGGACACAGAGGTCGGTGAACGGATCCCGGGCAGCCCGGGCGCGCTCCCGCTCGGCGACGATCTCGGCGAGCGGATCGGGCGGGGACACGCTCGCGATTCTACCAGAGCCCTCGCCGAGACCCCGGCGCCGGCCGGGAAGGGCGAGCAGAAAGTCCGAACCCGCCGTATAATGGACGGCGCATGACCGGAAGTACCAGCCCGATCCCGCCCGATCCCGCCTGGCCCGTGACCGACCCGCCGAGAGGGGACTGACCGATGAACGAAGAACGCAAGCTGGCCCTCTTCATCGACTTCGAGAACATCGCGCGCGGCATCAAGGACGCGCAGTACAAAGGCTTCGAGATCAAGCTCGTGCTGGAGCGGCTGGTCGAGAAGGGCAAGATCATGGTCAAGCGCGCCTACGCCGACTGGAACCGCTACACGGAGTACAAGCGACCGTTCCACGAGGCGGCGATCGAGCTGATCGACATCCCCCAGAGCCGCTACAGCGGGAAGAACTCGGCCGACATCCGGATGGTCGTGGACGCGATGGATCTCACCCAGAGGAACCAGTACATCGACACCTTCGCCATCGTGTCGGGCGACTCGGATTTCTCGCCGCTCGTCTCCAAGCTCCGCGAGAACGACAAGTACGTGATCGGCCTCGGCGTGAAGAACTCCTCCTCCGAGCTGCTGGTCGCCAACTGCGACGAGTTCATCTTCTACGAGGACCTGACCCGGGAGGCCAAGCGGGGGACGTTGCTCAAGGGCCTGCCCGAGAAGAAGGCCGAGGTCTTCGCGCAGCTGATCGACGCCGTCCAGGCCCTCCAGCGCGAGAACAAGGAGGTCCTGTGGGGCTCGATGGTCAAGCAGACGATGATCCGGAAGAACCCAGCCTTCAACGAGTCCTACTACGGCTACTCGACGTTCTCCAAGCTCCTGGAGGATGCCGTCAAGCACAAGGTCGTCAGCCTCAAGCGCGACGAGCGCAGCGGCACCTACGTCATCGTGGGCGTGGCGGAAGACGGCCGCGTGGCGGAGGGCGGCCGCGGCATCTGAGGCGTCCGCCACCCGGCGCCGCCCGCGGCACCCCCGGCTCCCCCTGCTGCTCGCCCTCGCCCTGGGGGGCTGCACCGGCGTCCCCACGCCGGCCCCCGCCAGCGACCAGGACTTGCTCCGGCTTCCGCCGGGCTTCACCATCGACGTCTTCGCCCGCGACCTCGGGCACGCGCGCTTCCTCGCGGTGGACCCGCGGGGCACGCTCCTGGTCTCCGTCCCCCGCTCGGGCCACGTCCTGGCCCTGCCCGACGACGACGGCGACGGCCGAGCCGACCGCGCCATCCCCGTCGTCGAGGGGCTCGATCTGCCCCACGGCCTCGCCTTCCACGACGGCGCCCTGTACGTCGCCGAGACCGGACGCGTCGTCCGCGTCGGCTACGATCCGGTAACCCGCCGCGCCACCGGGCCGCCGGCGGTCGTGGTGAGCGGCCTCCCGGCCCGTGGCAGCCACTGGACCCGCACCATCGCCTTCGGCCCTGACGGCCGCCTCTACCTCGCGGTCGGCTCTTCCTGCAACAACTGCGAGGAGCGCGATGGCCACCGGGCCGCGATCACGCGCTACAACGCTGACGGCTCGGGCGAGGCGCGCTTCGCCACCGGGCTCCGCAACGCGGTCGGGCTCGCCTTCCGGCCGGGGAGCGCGGAGCTGTGGGCGACCGTGAACGGTCGGGACTGGCTCGGCGACGACCGGCCCGCCGAGTACATCACCCGCGTCACCGAGGGCGGGTTCTACGGCTGGCCGCACTGCCACTGGGAGATGGACGGCACCCTCGCCCCGGATCCCGAACTCCCCAGCGCCGCGCGCTGTCAGCGCGTGAGCCGGCCGAGCCTGCTCTACCAGGCGCACTCGGCGCCCCTCGGCATGGCCTTCTACACGGGCACGCAGTTCCCGCCCGAGTACCGGGGAAACCTGTTCGTCGCGCTGCACGGCTCGTGGAACCGGACGAGCCCGACCGGGTACCAGCTGATCCGGGTCCGCGTCGATGGCGATGCGCCGCGAGCCGAGACCTTCGCCAGCGGGTGGCTGGTCGGCCGCCGCGCGTGGGGCCGTCCGGTCGATCTGGCGGTGGGGCAGGACGGCAGCCTCTTCCTCTCCGATGACAGCCAGGGCGTCGTCTACCGGATCGGGTATCGTCGGTAGCCGACAGGTATACTGGATCTAGAGGCGGTCCGGTGGCCCGGGAGAGGGCCGGGGGGACGGTGACCGCCGGTAAAGGGATCAGCCCTGGACACGGCACCGCCCGAATTCCCCCGGCCTGACCCGGGACGCCCTCCTGCGCCCCCGGAGCCGCCCCACCTCGCCGCGCTGGCCCGGATCCGCTCGCATCTGGCGTGGGCGCGCCGGCTGCTCCTGGCCGGAGGCCGAGGCGCCGGCCGGGGGGCCGGCCGCGCCGCCGCGGGACTCTGGCGCCACAAGCGCCTGGTGGCGCTCGCCGTCGCCCTGCTCGCGCTCGCGCCGCCGGCTCTCCTCGCGATCTGGGGGATGGCCACCGTCGCCCGGCTGGACCTCGAGCGCGTCCAGGAAGCCTCCTTCATCTACGGGGCCGGCCAGGTTCTCACCGCGGGGCTCTCCGTGGAGGCGACCGACCTGGCCGGCACGCTGCGCCGCCTCCGCTACCAGGAGGTGAGCGAGCAGCCGCGGGCGGCCGGCCAGTACCGGCGCGCGGCCGGGGCCTGGGACATCTTCCTCCACGCCCGCGACGACCCGCGAGCCCGGCGTCCAGCCGTCCGGATCCGGCTGCCGCTCGAGGGCTCCCGCATCGCCGGAGTCGTGAGCCCGGCCGACGGGGCCAAGCTCGATGGCATCGAGCTGGAGCCCGAGGTGCTGAGCGGGCTCGGCGACACCATCGGCCAGTTCCGGCGGCCCGTGCGCCTGACCCAGGTGCCGAGCCACCTGACCGCGGCCGTCCTGGCCGCCGAGGACCACCGCTTCTTCGAGCACGGAGGCGTGGACGTCAAGGCCGTGGGGCGGGCGCTGTGGGTCAACTTCCGTCGAGGCGAGGTCGCCCAGGGTGGAAGCACCCTCACTCAGCAGCTCGTCAAGAACCTCGTGCTGACTCCGAAGCGGACGTGGGGCCGCAAACTCCGCGAGGCGACGGTCGCGCTCATGCTCGAGTGGCGATATCGGAAGACCGAGGTCCTCGAGACCTACCTCAACGCCGTCTACCTGGGCCAACACGGGAACGCCGGCCTCTACGGGGTGGGAGCGGCGGCCAGGAGCTACTTCGGCAAGGACGTGGAGGCGGTGACCCTGGCCGAGTCAGCGCTGCTGGCCGGGATGATCCGCGCCCCCAACAGCTACTCGCCGGTCCAGAACCCCGACCGCGCCCGGGAGCGCCGGGATGTGATCCTGGCCCGGATGCGGGACCTCGGCATGATCGACGAGGCGGCCCGGACCAAGGCGAGCGAGGAGCCGGTGCGGGTGCGGGCGGGCGCAGGCTCCCGCCTGCTGGGGCCGTATTTCCTCGACTACGTGCGGGCCCAGCTCGAGCAGCCCCAGGGGGAGAACGGCTGGGCGGCCGGCGGGCTCCGCATCTACTCCACGCTCGACCCGGTCCTCCAGCGGGCGGCGGAGGCGGCGATCACCCGCGGCCTCGACCGGCTCGAGGGCCGGTACAAGCACCTGCGCCGGAACGAGGCGAACCACCGGCTCCAAGCCGTGCTCATCGCCCTCGACCCGGCCAGCGGGGAAGTGCGGGCGATGGTCGGCGGCCGGGACTACGGGCAGAGCCAGTTCAACCGGGCCACCCACGCTCGCCGCCAGCCCGGCTCGGCGTTCAAGCCGTTCGTCTACCTGGCCGCGCTGCGCTTCGGACCCAACGGGGCGCCACCCCCGCTTACCCCCGTCTCGTTCGTGCAGGACGAGCCGCTCACCGTGCAGGTCGGCCGCGACACCTGGACCCCGCGGAACTACGAGGACCGCTTCGAGGGCACGGTCTCGGTCCGCCGGGCCCTCGAGCAGTCGCTCAATGCCGCCACCGTGCGGGTGGCCGAGGCGGTCGGACTCGACGCGGTCATCCAGACGGCCCGCGATGTCGGCTTCACCAGCCCGATGCAGTCGGTCCCCGCGCTCGTCCTGGGAAGCTTCGAGGTGACGCCGCTCGAGCTGGTCACCACCTACGCGCCGCTCGCCAACGGCGGGGAGCGGCTGACGCCGACCCCGGTGCGGGCCGTGGTGGATCGGGAGGGGGCGGTGGCCGCCGAGCCGGCCCCGCCCCCGGCGACCGCCGTCCGGCCCGACGAGGCCTACTTGTTGACTTATCTGCTCCGGGGCGTCGTCGATCGGGGCACCGCGGCCAGCGCCCGCGGGCTCGGCGCGGACGGGGCGGTCGCGGGCAAGACGGGGACGACCAACGACGGCCGCGACGCGTGGTTCATCGGCTACACGCCCCGGCTGGTGACGCTGGTGTGGGTCGGCTTCGACGAACGGGACGTGATCCGACTCTCGGGCAGCCAGGCCGCGCTCCCGATCTGGGCCGACTTCATGCGCATCGCGGTCGGCGTCCTGCCCAGCGGCTCCTTCACGGTGCCGACCTCGGTCGTTTTCCGCGACATCGACCCCACCAACGGCAAGCTCGCCAACCGTTACTGCCCGGTCGTTTTCCGGGAGGCGTTCCTCGCCTCCACCGAGCCGCGCGAAGTCTGCGCCGACCACGGCGGCCCGTTCCAGTACTTCGAGTCGCTCTTCCGAAAGTTCCTCGACTCGTTCGGCAAGTCGGGCGCCGAATCCCGCTGATCCCCCGGGCCACGCCCGGGGGTGAGAGTCGCACCCGGCGGGCTCAGGGCCCGGCGATTGCGCGGTCGATGGAGAGCATCCCGCCGCCGGCGATCAGGCAAGCCAGCGCCATCGCCGCCAGGGCGAGGTTGAACTCGATGCCGTGACCCTTTCCCGGGGTCGACGACATGTTGAGGAAGAAGCCGTGTTGGGCGTGGACCTTGACGATCGCCCCGATCATCACGATGAGCACCGCCAGCGCGGCCAGCCGGGTCAGGAAGCCGAGGACGAGGCCGGTGCCCCCCAGGAACTCGAAGAAGCAGACCAGGTAGGCGATCGGGAGCGGTAGCCCCGTCGACGTGAAGTATTGCACGGTCGCCTTGAGGCCGCGGCCGCCGAACCAGCCGAGGACCTTCTGGGCGCCGTGGGCGAAGAAGATGACGCCGAGCACGATCCGGATGACCGCCGTGGACCATGACGGATAGGTGAAGAAGAGCGCTTCCATCCGCCACCTCCTCCTTGTCGGCGCCCGGGCCGACCGCGGGGCACGGCCTGATGTCCGCCATTATAGACCGGCGATTGCGGGGCGCCGGCGTTTGCCGGTACCATAACCGCGTGAAAGCTCGGCACTGCCGCCCGGAGCGCGCTGAACCATGAAGCTGACCGGCAAGGTCACCCTCATCACCAACGTCAGCCAGTTCATGGGCCCGGCCTGCGCCGAGGAGTTCGCCAAGGAGGGCGCCGTCCTCGCGCTCCATGATCGGACCGAGGCCCGGGCCAAGCCGGTTTTGGAAGTGGCGATGGCCTACGGGCGGGAGGCGCTGGTGGTGGCCGGCGATCTCACGCGGGCCGTCGAGGCCAACCGGGTCATCCGCGCCGTCGTGGACCGCTTCGGGCGGCTCGACGTGCTGGTAAACAACTCGAGTCACGATCCGGTCGGCGGGCCGGTGGAGGAGCTCCCCGACGAGGCGTGGCGGTCGCTGGTCGCCCACCTGCTCGACGAGCCGTTCTACTGCATGCGGGCCGCGCTGCGGGTCATGAAGAAGCAAGGCCGGGGCAAGGTCATCAATCTCACCTCGGCGGTCGCTCTCAACGGCCTTCCCAACTACGCCGGTTACTCGGCCGCCCGGGCGGGAACGAACGGGCTGACCAAGGCGGTCGGCCGAGAGGTGGCCCGGCACGGCATCCAGGTCAACGCCATCGCGCAGAACTTCGTCGAGAACCCGACCTACTTCGGCCCCGAGATCGTCGGCAACCCGGAGAAGCTCGCCCGGGTGGTCAAGCACGTTCCGGCCGGCCGCCTGGCCCGATCCGAAGAGTCCGCCCGGCTCGCGGTCTATCTCGCCTCCGACGAGGCGGATTTCTTCTGCGGGCAGGTGATCCCGTTCGCCGGCGGCTGGGCGTGAGGCGACCCGGGCCGATGACCGTCGCATCCCGGCGTCCTCGGTCGTCGGCGCGCCTCCACGTATGCGGCATACGCCTCGGCGCGCCTCCTCCCTGCGTCCTAGGGCTGCTCGGTCCTCGGCCCGGTTCCACCGCTCGGACCGGCGGCCCTCGTCCCGTCGGGCCCTGGGCCTGAGGACCGGCCCGAGCATCGCGTGACCGGCCCCGAACTCCCCCTCGTCGTCGAGTCGGCCGAGGGCCACCATCCCCTTCCCTTCACGGTCCACCGGATCGTCTGCGGCGGCTACTCGAGCCGCGACCGCGGCGAGGTGGAGCGACACATCCGGGAGCTGGAACGCGTCGGCATTCCTCGCCCGGCCGAGATCCCGATCTTCTTCTCGGTCGGCGCCTATCTGGCCACCGTCGGCGGCGCCATCCAGGTCCAGGGTCCCTTCACCTCCGGCGAGGCCGAGTTCGTCCTCCTCTTCGGGCCGGGCGGGCCGTGGGTCACGGTGGGCAGCGACCAGACCGACCGCTTCTTCGAGCGGTATTCGGTTCCCGCCTCCAAGCAGCTCTGCCCGAAGATCGTCGGCGGGACCGTGTGGCCGGTCGCCGAGGTCGAGGGCCACTGGGACGAGCTGGTCCTCCGGTCGTGGGTGCGGAGCGGCCGGAAGCGCCAGCCCTATCAGGAGGCGGCCCTGGAAGCGCTCCTGCCACCGAGCGCGCTCGTGCCCGGGCTCCGGCGGCACGCCGGGCGGGAGCTGGGCGGAGTCGTGTTCTTTTCGGGGACCGTCCCCACCCTGGGCGGGGAGCTGATCTACGGCGACGCCTACGAGCTGGAGCTGGCCGACCCGCGGCTGGGCCGGAAGCTCCGGCTGCAGTACACGGTCCAGATCCTCGAGGGCGTCAAGCGCTAGTTAATCGGAGGGGTGTCGTAACACCCCTCCTAGGCCTCCCCAGGAAAAACCGGCGCGGGCAAAGCCCGCGCTCGTAGCGTAACACCTGGCCGTCGGCGGTACTGCAGACGGGTGGGCTTGGGTGGGGGCTGGCGGCAAGCCGGCGCTCGGAGCGGACCACCGACCCTGGCGGTTCGGCGACGCGCCGCGCGTTGTTGACTCGACAGGCCGCCAGCACGTCACGGCAGCGGCAGCGGCGGGCGCGGCGCCTGGGCGAAGTCGAAGGCCTCGAGCGGGGCCAGGGCACCGCGATCGCGGTCGGTCAGGGGCTCCAGCCCGAACCGCCATTCGATCAGCTTCAGGATCGAGGTGTGGTCGTATGTGCCGCGGGCGAGGTAGCCGCGCTTGGCGTAGGGGGAGATGACGAGCGCCGGCACCCGGCTGCCCGGCCCGAAGTAGTCCACCACCGGCGGCGACACGTGGTCGAACCAGCCGCCGCCCTCGTCGTAGGTCAGGACGATCGCCACCCGCGGCCAGTAGGCTGACCGCATGATCGCGCTGACCGTCTCGCCCACCCAGCGGTCGCCGGCGGTCACCGTCGAATAGCCCCCGTGGCCGTTGTGGGGACCGTTGGCCTTGACGAAGGCGACCCGCGGCAGGGTCCGCTCGGCCAGGGCGCGGTGGAAGTCGGAGAGGTCCTGGAGGTGGGCGAGCATCGCCGGGTTCTCCATGACCTGCTTGAAGTACACGAACGGGTTGTGATGCGGGATGTAGCCGGCGTTGCCGCGGACCGTCGGGTTCCCCCCGGCCCACCCTTCGTGATACCAGGCCCAGGTGACCCCCGCCGCGGACAGGCGGTCACCGATCGTCGGGAACGTCTGGGGCGGTGCCCGCCTCGCGTCCGGCACGTTGGGGAGATGCGGCTCGTACCAGGGCTGGATGGTCCCGACGATGTTCCCTTGCTTGTCCACCACCTCCTCGGGCAGGTCGGGCGGCGCGTTGGGGTAGACCGCCGTCCGGGCCGCGATCAGGTAGTAGTGGTTAGTGTTCGATGAGCCGTGTATCGCCTGGAACCAGCGGTCGAAGAGCACGAACTCCTCGGCCAGCTTCCACTGCACGGGGTTCGCCTCGCGGCCATAGTAGCCCATGATCAGGCCGCCGACGTCGGTCTCGGCCACCCAGCGGTCCATCTTCCGCTCCGGTCCGTACTGGCGTTGCATCCGAAAGAACTGGTGCGCCGGATCCGCAGTGGGCTCCTCGGGCGGGATGATGCGGCCGAGGTCGAACGGCGCGTTGGGGAGCGGCGCCCGGAAGCGGGCCTCCGGTCCCTTCCGGTCGTGCGCGAGCGGCGGCGGCAGTACCTCGTACGGCTTCCCGGCCTTGTCGGTCTGGGGAACGCGGACGTTGGCCAGGCCGTCGGCACCCGGGAAGTGGCCGAAGTAGTGGTCAAACGTCCGGTTTTCCTGGAAGAGCACGATGATGTGGTCGATCGGTGCCCGATCCGGTCTCGACGCCGGCGCCGTTCCCCGCTCGGCGCAGCCGAGCAGGACGAGCGCCGCCAGCGCCGCCAGTCCCACCGCTCGCGTCCAGCGCGTCAACATCCGTCGCGCCTCCTCTCGCTTCCGTTCAGCACGGCCAGCGCCTCGGCGTGGAGCCGCCCGTTCGAGGCCAGGGCGGTGCCCGAGTAGATCGTGGGCCGCCCCTCGAAGTCGGTGAAGCGTCCGCCCGCCTCCTCGAAGAGGACCTTGAGCGGGGCCAGGTCCCATGGCTTGACGTCCGCCTCCAGCATCACCTCGGCCTGGCCGCGCAGCACAAAGGTGTAGCCGAAGTAGTCGCCGAAGGCTCGCGTGCGCTCGCTCCGGTCCACCAGGCGGAGCAGCGCGGCGCGGTACCCCTCGGGGCCGAAGTCCTTCAGGCTCGAGTGCAGCACGGTCGCTTCGGCGAGGCGGTCGATGGTCGAGACCCGCAGCGGCCGGTCGTTGGCGAACGCGCCCTGCCCGCGCCGCGCCCACAGGAGGTCGCCGGTCGCCGGCGCGTGGACCACGCCCAGCGTCACCTCGCCGGCCTCCTCCAGGGCAAGCAGCGTCGCCCAGTAGGGGATCCCGCGCACGAAGTTCTTGGTCCCGTCGATCGGGTCGATGATCCAGCGTCGCTCCTGGGGTCCGTTGGCGCCGAACTCCTCGCCGAGGAACCCGATGTCGGGGAAGGCCGCCCGCAGCCGGCCCACGATCGCCTGCTCGGCCTCGCGGTCGGCCTCGGTCACCGGCGTCTGGTCGGGCTTGAGCGTGACCTGCACGGTGCCGGTGAAATGACGGAGCGCCAGGTCACCGGCGGCGCGGACCGCGTCGAGGGCAGCCGCCAGGGCCGTGTCCATGCTCAGCGGGGCAACCCGACCACGCGGTCCCGCGCTCAGGGGCCTTGCCAGGCGAACGTGCCATACTCCGCGCTGCGCCCGGAGAGGTCCCAGTTGCGTCCCCAGTCGCGGATCCGGCTCCGGGTGCCGCGGGCCAGGACGACCTCGGGCGCCATCCAGTACCCGATGTTCACGATGCGCACGGGCGAGGCCTTGTCGGCGCCGATCTCGGCCTCGACGAGGGCGTCGAGCAGTTTCGGGATAGTCACCCGGCGGCGGTGGCCGTCCCCCTCGTAGGTGATCGGCACGGGGCGGGCCCCGAGGTAACTGGCGACGACCAGGCGCCACCACCCGGGCGGGCCACCGGCCTGACCGCTGAAGATCTGCTCGAGCCAGCGCCGCTGCTGCTCGCTGGCCCGCTCGTCGAGGTAGAGACCGAGCGTGTAGTTGCCCTCCGCCATCTTGCCGGGCACCTCGAGCAGGAGCGCCACGTTCAGGCGGCCGAGGGGGACCTCGCCCGCCTGGCCCTCGTCCACACGGAACGCGAACCAGGAGTAGCAGCGGCCCTCGGTGGGGCGCGCCCGACCGAGCGAGATCGCGCACGGGCACCAGTCACAGCTACAGCTGATCACGAACTCGCCGGCCAGCCGCCACGGTTCGGTCATGGCCGGCTCACCGCCCTTGCCACGTGAACGGCGCATAGTGGCCGTTGCGCCCCGTGTGGTCCCAGTCGAAGTCGTGGTCCCGGTAGGCGGATCGGGTGGCCCGGGCGACCGCCAGCCGTCGCGCCGCGAAGTGGCGGACGTTGTCGAGCCAGACCTCCCCGGCACCGTCGGCGCCCGGAAGGCCCTCGATCTCGACCTCCAGCACGCCGGGGATTGCCGCCCGGCGTCGCCGGCCGTCCTTCTCGAACCGGATGGGAACGACGCGCGTCGGCAGCCGCGTCGTCACCAGCGAGGCCAGAAAGCCGGGCGGACCGCCCGCGCGGCCGCCGAAGATCGTTTCCAGGGCCTCCCGCTGGGCCGCATCCGCGCGCTCGTCGAGATAGAGGCCCACCGTCCAGTTCCCGGCGGCCATCGCCTCCGGCGTGCGAATGACGATGGCGGCGCCGAGCCCGTCCAAGCGGACGGCCCCGAAGCCGCCCTCCCCGATCTCGAAGACCACCGGCACGTCGCAGTGCCCTTCGGTCGGCCGGGCCAGCGCGCCCCCCCGCTCGTTGCGGGGACCCACGATGCACGGACAGAGCACCGCGCAGTTGCAGTTCTCGAGGTACTCGCCGGCCAGGCGCCAGGTGGGTGGCACGGGCAACGCGGCTCCTTCGTCGGGGGTCAGCCTGCCGCTCCCTGTGGTAGCACGGCGCGGCAGAGGGGGTCAACCGGTGCGACCGAACCGGGCCGACCGGAGGACCGGCGAGGGCCGAAGCGACCCGGCGCGACCGGTATCGGCCCCGGGAGTAAGCACGACGGCCGCGGGCCCGGGTAGGCGCGCGGCCGTCGCTATCGGCAGAGCCGGGGCCGGGGGCTAGGAGACCTTGCGCTCCTCGATGTTCCAGCGATCCAGCTCGCGCTCGGCCTGCTCGCGGGAGTAGCCGTAACGCTCCCGAAGCTTGCCGATGAGCTGTTCAGCGTTGCCCTGGATCTGGGAGATGTCGTCGTCGGTCAGCTTGCCCCACTGCTGGCGGATCTTCCCCTTGAGCTGCATCCACTGGCCCTTGAGGGTGTCACTGTTCATGGAGACGACTCCTTTCCGTGCTAGGTGGCATGACCCGAACCGCGCGGGGTGCCGCAGCTACGCCGAGCGCGTGGCGCGACGTCGCGCCCGGTCCCGGTCTCGGGCTCCTCGCTCGGTGACCCGTCGGCTCGGGGGCCGAGCCGCCGTCTCACTCGCCGAAGCGGGCGGGCCGAGGTCGACGGGGGGCGGGACGTCGGGGTGCGGCTGGTCGTCCGGCGGCGGGACCCGGGCGTCCTTCGGCCGGGGACGGATTGCCTTACTCATCCCTCTTCGCCTGCGTCTCACGCAGCCGGCCGGAAGGTGAAGCGATCGCCCCGAACCGCCGGCGCCGCCACGAGGGTGGGCCGCTTGCCCGTGCGCTTCTTGTGGACCGCCTCGTAACACTCGCGGTGATAGCTGATCTCCCCGGCCACGACCCGCGGGGCCCGCGGGGCCAGCCGGATGTGACACGAGTTGCACGTTGCCGTGCCGGTCAGGGACTCATGGGTTTCGCTCTCATCCAGCATGAAGCCGAACATGACCGACCCTCCTCGTTTGGTCCTGCGTAGTCACCGCGACAGCGCCGACTGCTCGCCCCGCGCATATGCGACGGGGATGCCAGGTCGGTCCGGCCGCCGGTCCCGAACGCCCCTCCACGAAGACGGCTACTTGGCGGGCGCCCCTTGCGAATCTCGGGTCCCGGGGGAGTCCCGGCTGTCCGGAAGCGAGACACCGCGGTCGCCGACGGCCGGCCATGGAGGCATCACCCGGCTGAGGTCTCGGCGCTCGCCGGCTTGCCTTTCCCGGCCCGCTGGCCGAGAATCGGCTGGCCCCGCCCGGGTCGCGTTCCCACTCTCTCACCCACGGAGGTCCCGATGCCAAAGCAGCGTTACTGCGCCAAGACGGTCTTCGACGCGCCGGCCTACAGCCAGGGAGTGAAGGTGACCGGCACCGGCACCACACTCTACATCTCGGGGCAGGTGGCGCAGGACCGGAAAGGCAACATCGTGGGCAAGGGCGACTTCGCCGCCCAGGCCCGCCAGGTCCTGAAGAACCTCAAGGCGATGGTCGAGGCGGGCGGCGGCACCCTGGCCGACGTCGTGAAGCTCACCTTCTACCTGACCGACGTCCGCTACCGGCAGGACCTGGTTCCGATCCGCGAGGAGTTCTTCGGCGCCAAGCTCCCGGCCTCGACCCTCATCACGACGCCCGCGCTCGCCCATCCCGACTACATGCTGGAGATCGAGGCGGTGGCCGTGGTGGAGGGGCGGTGATGCGCCTCGCGGAGAAGGTTGCGGTCGTGACGGGTGCCGCGCGGGGGATCGGGCTGGCCATCGCGCGCGCGTTCGTGGCCGAGGGCGCTCGCGTCGTCCTCGCCGACTGGCTGGCCGACGAGGTGCGGCGGGCGGCGACCCCGCTCGGACCCGCAGCGCACGCCATGCCGACCGACGTGGGCGACGCCGGCCAGGTGCGGGCGGTGGTCAACGAGGCGGTCACGCGCTTCGGCGGACTCGACGTCATGGTGTCCAACGCGGCGGTGCAGGCCGAGATCCCGTTCCTGGAGTTGACCGAGCAGGAGTTCGATCGCGTCATCCGCGTGAACTTGAAGGGCGCTTTCCTGTGCGGCCAGACGGCGGCCCGCCAGATGGTCGAGCGGGGCACCCGGGGGAGCATCATCAACCTCAGCTCAGTCAACGCCGTCGTCGCCCATCCGGTGCTGGTCCACTACGCGGCGTCCAAAGGCGGCATCACGATGCTGACCAAGGGGATGGCGGTCGCCCTCGCCCCTCACGGCATCCGCGTCAACGCCATCGGGCCGGGGACGGTGAACACGCCGATCAACGCGAACTTCTTCGGCATGCCGGGGATGAAGGAGCGGTTCCTGATGCGCACGCCGCTCGGCCGGATCGCCGAGCCGGACGAGATCGCGCGGGTGGCGGTGTTCCTGGCCTCGGACGAGGCCTCCTACATCACGGGCACGACGATCTACGCCGACGGCGGGAGGTTGGCGCTCAACGGGGTGATGGCCCCGACCCCCTCGCCCTGAATCCGCTCACCGAGAGGGGGACGCTCACACCCCGGCCATCGCGTCGATCAGGCGGGCCGCCGCGGTGAGGTCGGGCGCGGTGGGGCAGTCCACGTCGGCCCAGGCGCCGGCCGGGTCCAGCAGGATGGCCCGGCAGCCGGCGGCCCGGGCGCCGACGATGTCCACCGAGTAGAGGTCGCCGACGTGCACCGCTTCGTCGAGGGCCACCCCGACGGCCGCCGCCGCGCAGGCGAAGATCTTGGGGTTCGGCTTCTCGACCCCGACCGCGCCGGAGTCTACCACCGCATCGACGAGATCGGCCAGGCCAACGGTCCGCAGCAGCTCGGTCACCGTTCCGTTCGAATTCGACACCACGGCCAGGCGCAGCCCGCGTCGCCGCAGCGCGGCCAGGACGGCAGGCGCCTCCGGCACCGGCATCGAAAAGAGCCCAAATGGCGGCTTGACCCGCCGCAGCTCCTCGACCGCTCGCTCGGTCGCCGCGTCCCAGGGCAGGCCGAGGCCATCGAGCGTGTACCGAAGATAGAGCCGGAAGGTATCCGGCGTCTCCGTCGAGCGGGCGGCGGCGAAGTGCGGATCGAGACGAACCCGGGCCCGCTGCTCCGCCAGGCGGATCGCGGCCGCCTCGACCGGGCGGCCGGCGGCGCCGACGCGGTCGGCGATCAGCGCGTAGTCGAGCCCGACCAGCGTGTTGCCGGCGTCGAGGAATACGGCCCGAATCGCCACCCTATTTCTTGGCCCAGGAGCCGTCGGGCTGCTGCACCCAGTCGCCGGGCTTCGCCCGCTCGCGGACGGCCTTGGCCAGCGCTTCCCGGAGCCGGGGGGCGTCGGCGGCCGGCATGTGGTTCTGCTGCATGAGCGTCTGGAGAATGTACTCGCGGTCGGCGTTCTCGGCGCCGACGATCGTCGCCACACTGCTCGGGCAGTCCGGTCCCGGCCGGAGCTCGACGGCCCAGTGGTTGGACTCGCCGACGCAGCCGCGGGCTTTCCACCGATCGAGCTCCTCCCGGCGGGCGCGCCGGGAGTCGATCGCCTTCATCAGCTCGGGTGTCCGCGTCTGGATCTCCGGCATCACGCGCACGTTGCGGCTCTGGGCGAGCGCCTCCCGCGGCCCGAGCGCCGCCAGGAGGGCGTCGCCGAGGCGTCCCTGGGGTCCCTTCTTCGGCGCCGGCGCGGGCTTGGGGTTCTCCGGGCTCCGGACCATGTCCTCGATCTGACCGGCCGCCCCTTCGATCTTCTCCTGGGGAAAGTTGACGTTCACGGTCACCGGGACGCAGGCCGCGACGGCGACCGCCAGCATGACCAGCGCGACGGCGCACCCACGAGTTCTCAGCATGGACTGCTCCCCCTCTGCCTCAGTTGAAAGCCCCTGGGAACTGGCGGGCCAGGAACGAGAGCGGCATGTTCCGGATGTTGATCTCCCGCACCCGGGGCGGCAGGATCCAGAACCGCTCCCGGCCGCGGAGGGCCAAGCTCACCCGGATGTCGTCGCCGACGGAGTGGATCTCGGCCTCGGCGTGCTTGTAGTCGAACTCCCGCAGGTTCTCCAGCGCCTGGCGTAGGACGCCGGTGGGATCGGCTTCGGCCTGAGCGAGAAGCCGGTTCAAGAGCTCGATGTTCACGGCGCCGCCCTCGGGCACCTCTAAGCGCCCCTTGAGGACCGGGTGGCCCGCCCGGTACTGAAACTCGACGTCGTAGCGCAGGAGGCCTGTCATGGTCCCGCCGCGGATGCCATAGGCGCTGATGAACTCCTCGACACGCACCCGCTGGCCGGTGAGTTGACCGCGCGCCGCCCAACCGGCCGGCTCCAGCTCGATCTCGCTCCACCCCTTGCCGTCCCCAGAATACAGGGCGTACGTCAGGTCGTTCAAGCTCAGGCGGTCCTGAAGCACGCGCGCCGGCGTGGTCACGTCGCGAGCCACGATGCCGTAGGCGATGAGCTCACCGATCGCCAGTCTCCCCCACGGCAGCTCCCCCGCGAACTCGTTGCCTCGTCGGATCGGCACGTCGGCCTCCAGGTCGCGGAGGGTGACCTTGCGCGCCCACATCTCGGCCTCCGCCACGCTCAGCGCGAGGCGACCGTCGGCGGCCCGGTATCCGGGACCTGCCAGTTCGACGTCCAGCCGCGCGGTTCCGTTCAGGCGGCGGGGCACGGCTGGCCACAGGCCGTCGAGCCGATCGAGCGCCGGGGCGTGGGCGCTGAGCCGGAAGCGTCCCGGGGTGGCGGCCGGCTGGAGGGCCGCCACCAGCATCTCCTGGCCCCGCTCGTTCCGGGCGCCGAGGGTCGCGCGCGTGGGTTGGAGCCCGCCGCCCGGGGCGCGGGCCAGTTCGGCCATCGTAGTGAGCCGGGGGACGGTGCCGGGGAGTCCGGCGAGCGTGGAGGCGAGGCGCTCGATCTCGAGGGTGAGCGCGACGCGCGCGGCGGCAAGGTCGGCGCGGGCGTTCACCCGCCCGCCGACGAGCTCGCCCGAGGGGCGTTGCCACCGCAGGCCGCGGGCCTCGAGCCGCGTGCTGCCGCCCTCCAGGGTCCGCGCGTCCAGGCCGGCCGCCGTGACGCGGAGGCCGAGCAGCCGCAGCCGCTCCTGAGTGTCGAGCCAGCCGGGAAGCAGCCGGCGGACGAGGCCACCGGCTTCGACGTCCTCGCCCTCCAGCCGGGCGTCGAGGCGATGGGCACCGACGTCATAGGCCGCCGACCCGGCGAGCGCGGCGCCTTCGATGCGGCCGCCGAGGGCCTCGAGATCGACGCGGACAACGCTCCCCCCGGCGTCCAGGCTCAGTCGATAGCGCGTCTCGGCCGGGCTCGTCTCCAGCCCCGCTGCGCGCAGGCGCGTCGCCCGCGCGTCGCCGGAGAGGGTACGGCCGGCCGGGGTCGGCTCGAGAGCGAGCCGACCCTCGAGCCGCTCGGCGGCGACCTCGGTACCCACCGCCGCCGCCGGAAGGGTCAGCGCCGGCACCCGGACGGCCGCCCGGATCGTCGGGCCGAGCGTGCCGTCCGGCCGCCAGCTCACACTGACCGCGCTCAGCTCGGCCCGTCCCGTCGGCGTCCAGGCCAGGCCGGCGAGGGCGGCGCCGAACGCGAGGTCGGCGCTCGCCGTCGGCAGCGTCGCCTCCAGGAGGCCGTCCTTCAGCGTCACCACGCCGCCGGCGGCGAGAAGATCGCCGATCGCGAGGTTGCCCCGCCCGGTCAGCGCCGACCCGCCGGCCAGATCGACGTCTACGCGCAGCGCGAGCGTCCGCTCGCGGAGCGCCGTCGCGGTCGTCGCCGGCAGCCACCCCGCCACCGGCGCGGCGCCGCCGTGGCCGGCGAGCATCAGCTTCGCCGTCGTCCCTTCGCGGCGGGCATCCACGGTGACGACCAGCGGCGCCCCGCGGCCCTCGCGAGCGGTCAGCTCGGCCCGCGCCTCGCCGCGCCCTTTCCGCAGCGCGAGGTCGAACGTCGCCGTGCCGGCGGCATGCTGGGCCGTGCCGCCACTCAGGCTCACGTCGAGGAGCAGAGCGCTCCCGAGGAAGCTCGTCACGGCCTCGCGCACGCTGTCGAGCGCGGCCAGGCCCGCGCTCGGCCCGGCCGGAAGCTCCACCGTCGGCTGGTGGATCGTCAGCCGTACCGGCGACGGGTCACCGCGCGCAGCGGCCAGGAGCGGTCCCGTCGCCTCGACCCGCTCGGCGACGACGCGGACCGGCCAGCCACCCTCCCGCGGCAGCTCCACGCCCCGCATCACGACCCGCTCGGTGCCGACGTCGGTCACCCGTTCGATCCGCACTTCACGGGCGAGGGCCTGGGAGAGGGCGGCGGCCAGCACCCGGGCCGTCCGGCGCTGGTCGGAGAGGATGAGATAGCCGGCCACCGCCAAGGCGACCAGGGTGACGAAGACGCCGGCCGCGAACGCGGTGAGGAGACGATGGCGGCGCACCCAGCCGGGAAGACCCATGCCTGTTAGCGCCGACGACCGAGGACGACGCGGGGCGACGGTCATCGTCCCGGACGTCAGTAGGATTTCGGGAGGCCCAACACCCGCTCAGCCAGGTAGTTGAGCGCCATCTGCTGGGACACCGGCGCGATCTTGTAGAGGCGCACCTCCCGCCAGAGCCGCTCGACGTGAAACTCCTTCGCGTAGCCGAAGCCGCCGAAGGTCTGGAGCGCGGCGTCGCACGCCTCGAAGCCGGCCTCGGCGGTCAAGAGCTTCGCCGCATTCGCCTCGGCTCCGCAGGCCTGCCCGCGGTCGAACAGCCAGCCGGCCCGCAGGGTCAGCGTCCAGCCGGCCTCGAGCCGCGCCCAGGCGGCCGCCAGCGGGTGGGCGATCGCCTGGTTCTGCCCGATCGGGCGGCCGAAGACCACGCGCTCTCGCGCGTACTGGGCGGCGCGCTCCAGCGCGGCCCGCCCGATCCCCACCGCCTCGGCTGCGACCAGGATGCGCTCGGGATTGAAGGAGTCGAGGAGATGGTAGAAGCCTCGGCCCACCTCGCCCACGACGTCCTCATCGGCGACCCGGAGACCGTCGATGATCACCTCGTTGGAATCCACCGCCGCCCGACCGAGCTTGTCGATCTCGCGGATCTCGACGGTCTTCGGATCGAGGTCGGCCACGAAGAGGGTGAGCCCGTCGAGCCGGCGGGCGCCGACCTCCTCGTACGGCGTGGTCCGGGCCAGGAGGAGGATCTTCCGGGAGTGCCGGGCGTTCGACGTCCAGACCTTCCGCCCGCTCACGACGTAGCCGCTGCCCTCGCGCCGGGCCACCGTGCGGATCCGGCTGGTGTCGGTGCCGGCGTCGGGCTCGGTGACGCCAAAGGCGAGGCTGAGCCGACCGGCGGCGATCTCGGGGAGAATGCGTTCCCGCAGCCCCTCGCTGCCGTGCTTCATGATGGGGAGCGGTGGAAAGACGGCGAAGTGAATCGGGGAGGCGCCGGAGAGCCCCGCCCCCGAGGCGCAGATCGCCTCCAGCATCAGGGCCGCCTCCAGGACGCCGAGCCCGGCTCCCCCGTACACCTCCGGAATGACGATGCCGAGCCACCCGGCGCGGGCGAAGGCCTCCACGAACTCCGAGGGATATTCGGCCCGGCGGTCCTTGTCGCGCCAGTACTCCCAGCCGAAGGTGCGGGCGAGGGCGCCGACTTCCTTGCGGATGAGTTCCTGGGCTTCGGTGAAGGCGAAATCCATGGGCGGCCGTCGCGGCGCTTCAATCGCCAGTATAGCCGCCGCTTCGCGGAAAACCAAAGCCCTCGGCCGGTCGGACGGAGGGCTCGAGATGAGCCGTTGTCGGGACGCTAGCCCTGCAGGACCTGGCGGACCTTGGCGACGAGGACGTCGAGGTCGAAGGGCTTCTCCAGCACGCCGACCACGTTGGGGTAGGTTCGCACCACTCGGTGTTCCGACAGGTACCCCGACAGGACGAGGACCGGGATCTGCTGCCAGCGGGCCAGGAATTCCACCCCCGACATGCGCGGCATGTGCAGATCGAGGATGATCAGGTGAGGCAGGAGCTGCTCCACCAACTCGGTGGCGGCGGCGCCGTCTTCGACGGCCACGACCGCATACCCGGCTTCCTCCAGCACACGGACCAGCAAGGTCCTCACGGCAGCGTCATCATCGGCTACCACGATCCACTTGCGGGACTTGCGTTCCCGGGCGGGGCACATGGATGGGCTCGGCTACCACCGCCTCATCCGACCGCCCGGCGGATCAGCGCCCACAGTCGCTCCATGCGCGCCCGCGGGAGGTGGCGGGTTCCGACGACGTCGTCAAAGGCGTCCCGCTGGTTCTCGACCGCGAGGCGCACGAGCGTATGCGCGAGTTCAGTCGGCAGGCCTTCGAGGGCCGCCCCCAGATCATCCGCTGACCCGGCTGGCTCGTCTTCTATCTCCGTCATGGCCGATCTCCCTCGGCAGGAGCTGCAACGGGAGGGCCATGGGGCATTCCGGCTGAGAGCGACCAGCATGCCGATGGTTAGGTGCCGAGCGGTCCCACCTAGGACGATCGCCACGGGGCGCGCGGTCAGGCTTGGACCAGGCCGACTCCCACTTTGCGGCGGCCGGGCGCGCGCGCGCCGGGACGCGCGTTGACACCTCGGGTGGGCTCCGCTAGGCTCGGCGTCGTGAGCCGGCGACTGCTCGCTTCGCTGTTCGGGCTCGTCCTGGCGTTACTGCCAACGGCAGCCGCCCGGGCCGAGCCGTACGGAGGCCCGCTCATCGATATCCACTCGCACCTGCCGAATCCCCAGGTCCTCGAACCGTTGATCGCCGCCATGGACCGCCACCGGATCAGCCGCGTCGGCCTCCTCGGAGTCGGCGGCGTCCAGAGAGACGATCAGGCCTGGATCGAGGCCGCGTCCCGAAAGTTCCCCGACCGCGTGATCCCGTTCGCGCCGGTGCCGGATCCGCTGGCGGCCGACGCCGGCAAGCGGCTCGACGCGCTCCTCGGGACCGGACGCTTCAAGGGCGCCGGCGAGGTTCACATCCACCAGGCCTCCCGCAAGATCCGGCGGGCCCTCGACGCGCCGCCGGTGCTGGCGGTCCTCGACGTCTGTGCCCGGCACGGCGTCCCGCTCGTGATCCATGACGAGCTGACGCCCGAGACGACCGGCGAGCTGGAGCGCGCGCTGGCCCACAACCGGAAGGCGGTCGTCGTCCTCGCCCATGCCGGCAGCGGCGAGCCGCCGGCGCTGAGCGGCCTGCTGGCCCGCCACCCGAACCTCTATCTGGACATCTCCGGCATGCACTTTCAGCGGACGCCCGCCCTCGCTGCCGAGACGGGGGCGCTGGAGGCCGGCTGGAGGACGCTCTTCACCGAGCACCCCGATCGGATCCTCGCCGGGATCGACCTGTGGGCGCCCGCCCTCTACAAGCCCGAGATGCTCGACCGCCTCATGCGCTGGACCCGGCGGATCCTCGGCGAGCTGCCGCCCGACGTCGCCGACCGCATCGCCCATGCCAACGCCGAGCGGCTCTTCCGGCTGAAGTGACGACCGATGAACATCCTCCTCTTGTCGATGCCGGACTCCTTCGAGCACATGCCGACCGTCGGCATCCGGATGCCGAACGGCGCCCTCACCTCGCTGGCCGGCAACGTCGATGCTCACCACCGGGTGGCCGTCGCCGACCTCATCCTCGTCCAGCGGCGCGTCCGGGAGACGGTCGAGCGGCTCGTCCGCGAGTGGGCACCGGATCTGGTCGGCCTCTCGGTGATGACGTTCCAGCGGAAGACGGCGCTGCGTCTCATCCAGCTCGTCCGCGCCCTGCGGCCGGGCGCCCGGGTCGTCGTCGGCGGCTACGACCCGAGCCTGGCCCCCGAAGCTTACACCGACCCGGGGGCCGGGGTGGATTTCATCGTCCGGGGCGAGGGTGAGCTCACGTTCCGCGAGCTGGCCCGGGCCGTGGAGGCTGGGGGTGGCTACCAGGAGATCGCCGGCCTCTCCTACCGGGAGGGCGCCGGCTTCCGCCACAATGCCGACCGGCCGGTCAGCGGGCTGGCCGGCCCCGAGATCCGCCTCCCCGACCGAAGCGCGCGGGTGCTCGCTGGCTATACCCTGCTCGGGCGGCCGGTGGACGTGGTGGAGACCTCGCGGGGCTGCACCTTCGACTGTAGCTTCTGCTCCATCATCGAGATGCGAGGCCGCAACTTCCACTCCTACAGCTTCGACCGCGTGCTGGCCGACATCCGCGACGCCCGCGCCCACGGGGCCCGCGCCATCTTCCTGGTCGACGACAACATCACGCTCAACGTCCGGCGATTCGAAGCGCTCTGCCGCGCCATCGTGGAGGCCGGACTGGCCGATCTCGACTACCTGGTGCAGGCCATGACCTCGGCCATCGCCAACCATGGCGAGACGCTGGCCCCGCTCATGCGCCAGGCCGGCTTCCGCTACGTCTTCCTGGGGATCGAGAACATCCTCGACGACGACCTCGCCTTCCTGCGCGCGAAGGCGAAGAACCTGCGCCGGGAGAACGGCCAGAGCGCGGGCAACGCCACGGTGGCCGCCATCGAGCACCTGCGCCGGAACCGGATGTACGTGGTCGGCGGCCTGATCGTCGGCAATCCCGACGACACCCGAGAGTCGATCGAGGCCAACCTCGAGTTTGCCCGCCGCTACGTCGACTATCCGTACATCCAGCATCCGACGCCCTATCCCCGGACGCCGATGACGAAGGAGTTCCGCGAGCGCGGGCTCATCATCAGCGAGCGCCTCGACGAGTACGACGGAACGACAGCGGTGGTGCGGAGCGCACACGTCGAGGCGGAAGAGATCGAGTTCCTCCGCTGGCGCGCCGAGCGCTGGATGAAGGTCCGCCACATGGCGGCCGTGTTCCGCCACAGCCCGGGGTTCGTCCTCCGCAACGCGGGACGGATGCTGCGGCACACGTTCCGGGGGTCGAGCTTCTGGAAGTCGCTCCTGGGCCTGGAGGACGAGCGGCGGGCGTTCGCCCGCTACCGCGCCATTCGGAAGGCCGAGCGCGCCTACGTCTGAGTCGAACCCCTACCGCAACGCGACCCTTCCGGCCATGCTGGATGCGGTCGCGGCCCGCTGCGGAGAGCGGGAGGCGGTCGTGCTCCGCGAGCGCCGGCTGACCTATCGCGATCTCCAGCGAGAGGGTCAACGCCTGGCCCGCGGACTCCTCGCCCTCGGGATCGCCCCCGGGGACAAGGTCGCCCTCTGGCTCACCAACCGGCCGGAGTGGCTGGTCGTCCAGCAGGCCTGCGCCCGGATCGGCGCGGTCGTGGTCGCGCTGAACACGCGCTACCGCACCCACGAGCTGGACTACATCCTCCGTCAGTCGGATGCCACCACGCTCGTCTGCCTGGATCACGCGCTCGAGATCGACTTCCTGGAGATCCTGGAGCCGCTCCTCCCCGGCCTCGTCGCCGCCGACCCCGACGACCTCCGGTTCCCTGCCTTTCCGTGCCTCCGCCGCCTGATCTGCGTCGCCGACGACGTCTACGGAGGGACGCTCCGCTATCGGGACATCCTGGAAGCCGGCGACGACCCGGCGGTCGGGCCCGCGTTGGCCGAGCGGGAGGCGGCCGGCCGGCCCGACGACACCCTCACGCTCCTCTACACCTCCGGCACCACCTCGTTCCCCAAGGGCGCGATGATCAGCCACCGGAACTGCGTCCCCCACGGCTGGGCGTCGGGTCAGCGCCTCGGCCTCAGCGCGGCGGACCGCGTCCTCCACACCCTTCCCTTCTCCGGCACCTGGGGCGGGGTGGTCATTCCGCTCATGACGTTCAGCCACGGCGCCACGCTCGTGCTCGAGGAGTCCTTCGACCCCCTCGAGACGCTTCACCTCCTCCAGCACGAGCGGATCACGGTCTGGAACGCGGTGGACGCCATGCTCACCGCCGTTCTCGACCACCCCGACCTCGACAAGTACGACCGCGCGACCTTGCGCACGGGCGGCGTCGCGATGACCGGCGGTGGGCGGCACGGTCTCTTCGACGAGATCGTGGGCCGCTTCGGGATGGCGGGCGCGGTCCAACCCTACGGGATGACCGAGGTGAACGCCCTCGCCCTCTGCCCCTATCCGGATGATCCGCTGGAGCTCCGGCGGCAGGCCGGCGGCCGGCCGGCCCCGACGCTGGACGTGCGGGTGGTGGACCCGGAGACGGGAACCGACCGCCCGGCCGGCGAGTCCGGTGAGCTGCTCCTCCGCGGGCCGCTGGTGACCCGCGGCTACTACAAGAAGCCGGACGAGACGACGGCGGCGATCGACCCCGCCGGCTGGCTCCACACCGGCGACCTCGCCGTCCAGGACGACGCCGGCCACACCTTCTTCCTCGGCCGGCTCAAGGAGACCCTGCGCATCGGACACTTCATGGTGGCACCCGCCGAGATCGAGGCGTTCCTGATGAGCCACCCCGCCGTCGCTCAGGCCTTCGTGGTCGGGGTACCCGACGCCCGGCTCGGCGAGGTGGCCGCCGCCTTCGTGATCCCGCGCGAGGGGGAACGGCTCGAGGCCGACACGCTCCAGGCGTACTGCCGCGGCAAGCTCGCCGGCTTCAAGGTGCCGCGGCACGTCTGGGTCGTCGCCGACGTCCCCCGGACGCCGGGCCCCCACGGCGACAAGGTGCAGAAGGGGAAGCTCCGCGAGGAGGCCCGCCGCCGCCTGGAATGCTAGCGGCCTGTCGGGACAACCGCGCGCCGCGTGAAAGCTGAACCGCCCGGCGTTGGGTGGTCCGCTCCGAGCGGCGGCTGTTGCCGCCGCAAATTCTCCTGGGGGAGGCCTCGGAGGGGGCCGTCGAGGCCCCCTCCGACAATCTAGCGGCGACGCCAGCGCCGGGGGCGGTCGAGTCGGGTCAGCGCATCCGGCAGCTCGCTCAGGGTCGCGATCGTCGCGTGGGGCTTCTGCCGCCCGAACCAGGGTGGCCGGACCGTCGTCAGCTGGATCACCCGCATCCCGGCGGCCCGAGCTCCTTCCACGTCGAGCACCGGGTCGTCGCCCACGTGCACCGCCTCACCGGGCTCGACGGCCATCGCGCTCAGCGCCCGCTGGAAGATCGCCGGCTCGGGCTTTCGCACGCCGCACTCGTCGGAGAACGTCAAGTGGGCGAAGTGTCCGAGCAGGCCGTAGTGGCCGAGCACCTCGCGGAGGACCACGCCCGGTGTGCGCATGGTGTTGGACACCAGGGCGAGCGTGTAGCCGCGCCCGGCCAGCGCGTCCAGGGCCGCGCGGGCGCCGTGGGCGATCGCCGGCGGCGCGAGCAGCGCCGGCCGCGCGTAAGCGTCGACGAGCTGGCGCAGGGTTTCCGAGGGCAGGCGCGTGGCGAGCTCGGAATCCACGCCGACCAGGATCACCCGCACGTGCTCCTCGACCGGCAGGTCGCGGTGCTGGAGCCAGAGCTGATTGAGAAAGGCGCCGGAGTCGCGATAGGCGCGCTCCAGCGCCGGCATCGCGACGGGCACGCCGGCCGCGCCGAGGATCGTGGCGAAGTCGGCCAGCCGGCGCGGCATGTGGCGGTCATCGGTCGCCGGGGGATCGAAGAGGAGGGTGCCCCAGAGGTCGAAGGTGACCGCGCGGATCGTCACGGAGCAACGGCCATCGGCCCGCGCTTCACCGGCGGGGCTGAGGCAAGACGGGCCGAGGCCTGAGGACACCGGGAGGTGACGGTCATCGGCCCCGCGGATCAGAGGCCGACGGCCAGTTCGAAGAGCTGATGCACGCCGTCGAAGCCCTTGAGCGGCACGGCGCCCAGCGGCCGCGAGGAGAGGCTGTAGGGAACCAACATCTCCTTCGTCTCCTCCGTCGCCACCACGACGTTCTTCTCCTTGGGGCGGGCCGCTCCCCACAGGTCGGGCACGCCGATGGCGCCGGCCACCCGGAAGGCCTTGTGGACAGCCTCCCCCACCCGGTTGGAGTGGGGATCGACCCAGGTGCTGCCGTAGTGGAGTGCGCCCCGGAAGGCCACCTCCATCTCCGAGAGCTCGTTGAACTGGGAGAGGCGAGCGAAGATCGCGCGCACCGCCATCACCGCCCAGTCCACGTTGGGGAAGGTCATGAGGAACCCGTCGAGGTGCTTCTCCACCGCCCGGGCCCGGAACTCCTTGACGATGCCGGCCAGTTGCTTCTCGATCCGCTCGGTGAACTTGCGGAACGTGTCGTCGCCGTGGGAGACGAGGAGGTCGGTCATGCCCACCACCTCCAGAACCAGGATCGCCTCCATTCGGGCGCCGGCCGCCCGGGCCGCCTGGGCCCCCATCTCCTCCAGCCGCTGCTCCTTGCGGGCCCGGCGGAGGGCGACCTCGAAGTCCATCGGTGAAGTGGCCGCCTGCAGCGCGGTCTGTTCGCTGATGAGGCCGCGGAGGAAGTAGTCGAGGGCGCACTGGTCGAAGGTGTGCATCCCGTAGATGTCGCGGCCGTAGGCGAGGATACTCGGCAGCCGGGCGGTGAGGTGCGGCTCCAGGATGGCCCGGAAGACGCTGCCGGTCGCCACCAGCACCTCGGTCACCGGCAAGAGCCCCCGGCCGTCCGCTCGCTCCACCAGCCGCTGGCCGACCGCGCCCTTGAGAACGTGAGCGAGCTGAGCCCGGATCGAGGCCTCGCGGGCGTACGGGAATGCCGACAGGACGCGGTTGACGGTGTCCACGGCGGTGCCGGTGTGGAGGGTGGAGAGGACGAGGTGGCCGGTCTGGGCCAGCATCAGCACCGCCCGGAACGTCTCGGGGTCGCGCATCTCGCCCACCACGATGACGTTGGGATCCTGGCGGAGGACGAGTCGGAGGGCGGTGTCGTACGTCGGCACATCGGGCCCGATCTCCCGCTGGGTGATGTAACTGTTGCGGTGTTCGAGCACGTACTCGATCGGATCCTCGAGGGTGATGATGTGTTCGTTGCGCTCCTGGTTCATCAGGTTGAGCATCGCCGCCAGCGTGGTGGATTTCCCGCTGCCGGCGGGGCCGGTCACCAGGATCAGACCCCGGCGCTCCATGGCCAGACGGCCGACGACCGACGGCAGGCCGAGCGCCTCCAGGGTCGGTGTCTCCCGGGCCAGCGCGCGGATGGCGAGGTGCGGTCCCCCCCGGGCCTGGAGGAGGGTGATCCGGTAACGGCCGAGCTCGGGGTAGGCCAGCGGCAAGTTGGCGCCCCCGCTGTGAGCCAGCCGCGCCCATCGGTCGGAACCCACCAGCCGGCGGCCCAGATCTTCCAGGTCCTCCAGGGCGAGCGGCGGCCACTCCTCGAACGGCCGGAGCCGCCCATGGATGCGGAGGATCGGCCGCACCGCCGGCCGGAGATGGACGTCCGACGGCTGGTGGACCATCGCCGCATGCAGGAGAGCCTGGAGGTCAATCACGCCTGACGCTCAGCCCCCCAGATAGAGGCGCTTGACCTCGGGATCGGCCAGCAGCGCCGGCCCCGGCCCTTCCAGGCGGTTTCGGCCCAGTTCGAGGACGTAGGCGCGATCGGCGACCGCCAGCGCCTTCACCGCGTTCTGCTCTACGATCATCATGGTCATCCCGCTCGCCTTCAGCTCGGCGATCTTCTCGAAGATGAGGCCGAGGAACTTCGGCGACAAGCCCAGCGACGGCTCGTCGAGGAGGAGCAGTCGGGGTTGGGTCATGAGGGCCCGACCGATCGCCAGCATCTGCTGTTCGCCACCGGAGAGCGTCCCGGCCTTCTGCCGCGCCCGTTCCCGCAGCACCGGGAAGAGCCGGTACACGCGCTGGAGGCCTTCGGCGATCCGGCCGGGATCGGGCTCGATGTAGGCGCCCATCTCGAGAGTCTCCAGTACCGTCATCTGAGGGAACACGAGTCGCCCCTGGGGGACATAGGACAGTCCCCGGCGGAGCACCTGGTCGGGGCGGAGCCCAGTGATGCGAGCCCCGTTGAAGACGATCTCCCCCCGCTCGGGGTGGAGCAGCCCCACGATGACCTTGAAGGCGGTCGATTTGCCGGCGCCATTGGGGCCGATGATCGAGACGACCTCGCCGGGCCACACCGCGAGGCTCACGCCCTGGAGGATCGGAAGGTGCCCGTAGCCGGCGTGGATCTCCTGGACGGTGAGGAGGGTCGTCCCGTCCGCCATGTCAGTCTTTCTGCTTCGGCGGGCGGCTGGCGCACAAGCCACGTTCGGTGGCCTCGATACGCATTTCGAGACTAGTCCTTGTGGCAGACGAAGAGCACGTGCGGGTAGGGCAGAAAGTCGACCATGAGGTGGCGATAGACCCGGAATCCCACCCGCTCGAGGAGGTCCTGGAGGCGGCCGGCCGGCCAATAGTGGATGACCCCCCGCGGCGTCATCAGGAGATCGAGGGCGTGGGTGAACCAGCGCTTGTAAGCGGGCTGGGTATCGACGTCCTTGATGACGAGCCGGCCGCCGGAGCCGATCGCCTTGTACAGCTCGCCGAGAAGTGGCTCGACGGTCTCGGCTGGAATGTGGTGGACGATGTCGAGCATGTAGGCGGCGGCGTGTTCGCCGGCGGCTCGGTAGGTGCGGGCATCACCGACCGTGTACCCCGCGTTGGCCAGGCCGAGCCGGCGGGCGGCTTCGGTCGCCATGGCGATACGGCGGGGATTGAGATCGAACCCGCGGAAGTGGGCGGCCGGCCGGAGCTGGGCGTAGTAGAGCGAGAATAGGCCGAAGCCGCAGCCGATGTCGAGGATGGTCCCCGTCTCCGGCAGGTACTGGCCGATCTCGTCGAGGAAGCGCTGGCGCAGGATGAGAAAGCGCCCCCACGAGTAGGCCCGAATGACCGGGTCGTCGTAAGCGGCGATCACCTTAGCGATGGCTTCGCGCTGCACTTCGGATCTCCGGTCGCGAAGGGGGGTGCTCTCGCGCTCGAGATAGCCCGGCACGGGTTCCCGGTGCCGCGTCGAGCGCGGCCCGCGCCACTCCTTCCGGCGGGTGGCTCGGAGAGGGACGGCGCCCCCCTCCGACGGATCTAGCGGCCTGCCGGGATAACCGCGCGCCGCGTGCAGCTGGGCCGCACGGCGGACGGTGGTCCGCTCCGAGCGCCGGCTTTGCCGGCGCAACTTTTGGGGTCGCGCGCCTGGGACGGCGGGGCCCCAGCCCCGCGACGTCCGGCGGCGCAATCTTTGGGGGCGCGCGCCTGGGGCGGCGGGGCCCCAGCCCCGCGACGTACGGCGGCGCAATCTTTGG
>DASYUM010000022.1:0-6260 GCA_036001225.1 Candidatus Methylomirabilota bacterium
GGTCGCCTCATGCGAGGTGCAGGCATGGGGGCCATTTCTGGGCCCCCGCAGATGGTAAACCGGACAAGCCGGTCGCCTCATGCGAGGTGCAGGCATGGGGGCCATTTCTGGGCCCCCGCAGATGGTAGACGAACCAGGCCGGTCGGCACACCCGAGATAGGAGAAGCGACATGACGCGTGTGGCGTTCATCGGGGTCGGCACGATGGGGCTGCCGATGGCGACGAACCTCGTGAAGAAGGGCTTCGCGGTCACGGCCTACGACCTCAACGCGGAGGCCGTGCGGACCGCCGCCGCCGCCGGCGCGACGACCGCCGCCACCGCCGCCGAGGCGGTGGCCACTGCCGACCTCGTGATCACGATGCTGCCGTCGTCGCCCCACGTCGTGTCGGTCTACACCGGCGACGGTGGCGTGCTGGCCGCCGCCCGTCACGGCACGCTCTGCGTCGACATGTCCACCATCGATCCCGGCGTCTCTCTTCGAGTGGCCGCCGCCGCCCAAGAGCGCGGCATCCGCTTCATCGACGCGCCGGTCTCGGGCGGCGTGCCGCGAGCCACCGACGGCACGCTCGCGATCATGGTCGGTGGCGCCGAGGCGGACTTCAAGGACGCGCTCCCCGCGCTCCAGGCGATGGGCGCGAACATCTTCCACGTGGGCCCGGTGAGCAGCGGAGAGGTGGTCAAGCTGTGCAACAACCTGATCGCCGGCGTGGCCGCCGTCGCCGTGAGCGAGGCCTTCCGCATCGCGGCCGCCTTCGGCGTCGACCCGAAGGTCGTGACCGACGTGGTCGCCAAGTCCTCCGGCAACACGTGGGTGATGGAGGCCGCCCATCCGGTGCCGGGGCTGGTCCCCCGCGCGGCGTCGAGCAGCGACTACAAGCCGGGCTTCATGACCGACCTCATGTGCAAGGACATCGGGCTGGCGGTGGACGCCGCCCGCGCGCGGCGCATCCCCGTGTTCGTGGCCCCGGCGGCCCAGCAGGTGTACCGGCTGGCGTCGTCGCACGGCCTGGGCAGGAAGGACTTCACCAGTGTCTACACGTTCCTCAAGCCGTCCTCGGAAGACTCCCCCGTCTAGGTCCTCGCCGCGGATTGCTCCGCTCCCCGAACGGGAGCGGGGACCCCGGGCTCCATGACCCTGCGACGAAAGATCCTGCTCGGCATCGCCCTCGCCACCGTCGTCGGCGCGGGCGGCCTCCTCTGGGCGTTGCCGGAGATCGTCCGGCGGGCCGCCGTCGCGCAGGTCCCGAAGGCCTTGCACCGCGCGGTCAGCATCGAGGACGTCGACCTCAACCTGTTCACGGGGCGGTTCGCCATCAAGAAGCTCCGGCTGGCCGATCGTGAGGGCCCCGACGCCTTCGTCGAGTTCGAGCGCCTCGATGGCCGGCTCGCCTACTTCTCCCTGGTCGGTTACAACGTGCGGATCACCGAGCTGACGCTGACGCGCCCCCTCGTGCGGCTCGTCCGGACCGGTCCCCGTCAGTTCAACTTCTCCGACCTGATCCCGGAGCCCGATCCGAAGAAGAAGCCGTCGGGCTGGACCGTCTCGCTCGACCGCCTGTCCCTGATCGACGGCGCGGTGGCGCTCGACGATCGCGCGCTGAGCCCGCCCCGCCAGTGGCGGATCGCCGGGCTCACCGTGGGCGCGAGCGCGCTCTCCACACGGCCGACCGACGCGGCCGGGCGCATCACGGTGGGAGGGCGGGTCAACGACGCCAAGCTCGACCTCGTCGCCCAATCGCTGGGCGTCGGGCCGGGAACGCCGCGGCTCGGCGTCAAGGTGGACGCCTTCGATCTCACGGCCCTCGTGCCGTATCTCCCACCGGATCTGCCGGCTCGTCTGCTGGGCGGGAAGGTGAGCCTTGCGCTCACGCTGGCCGTCGAGCGCCGGGGCGACGCTATCACCCAGGCCAAGCTCACCGGAGATGTGCGCGTGGACACGGTGTCGCTCGCCCAGGCCGACCGGCCGGCGCCCTTCCTCACGCTCGGCCGCCTGAGCGTGGGGATCAAGGAGGCGGATCTGCTCGCTCGGGAGGCGACGCTGGCCAGCATCGAGGTGGACGGGCTCGACCTGCGGGTCGGGCGAGGCCCGACCGGCGAGATCGACCTCCTCGCTGCCCTCAGGGCGCGGACCGCCCGCGCCGCGCCACCGCCCACGACGGCGACCGCCTCGATCGGCCCCCAGCGCCTGCGCGTCGGGCGGCTCGCGCTCGGGTCGGGAACCGTCGCGTTCGCCGACGAAGCCGTCTCGCCCCGCCGCGACTGGCGGGTCGAGGCGCTGACGGTGGACGGACGCGACCTCAGCACCTGGCCCGGGGACGGCCCGGGCCGGCTCGCCGCGCGTGCCGTCGTCGGGGCCGGCACCGGTCCTCCGGCCTCGGTGGCCGTCGACGCCCGCGAGGTTCGCCTCGCCCCCGCTTCGGCTTCCGTCCGCGCGCAGCTGAGAGGCTTCGAGCTGCCGCTCGTGCAACCGTACCTGCCGTCCGGAGCTCTCGCGGTGCCGACCGCGGGCGCGCTCGAGGTCGACCTCGACGCCGAGATCGCGCGAGGCGCAGCCGGTCTCGAGCGAGCGCACGCCGCCGGGACCCTGCGATTGACCGGGCTGTCCCTCGCTCGCGCCGCCGGTGGCGAGGCGTTTGCCCGCGCGGCGCGCGTCTCGGCCCGGGTCCGCGCCGCGGATCTCGTCGGCCGATCGGTGGCGCTCGGCCGCGTCGCGGTGGACGGGCTCGACGCGCGGATCCGTCGCACCGCCGCCGGCCAGCTCGACGTGATCCCCGTGGCGGCCACCGGCGAGGCGCCGGCCCCCGCGCCTGCCGCCCCGACCGGCCGGCCTCTGCCCTTCAAGGTCCGCCTCGAACGGATCACCGTTCGCTCGTCGAGCGTCACCGTCACGGACGAGGCGGTGACGCCGACCCGGATCTGGCGAGTCGAGGGGCTGACGGTCGACGGTGGCGGCCTGGGCACCTCGTCGGAGGACGCGCCCGGGCGGCTCCAGGTGAAGGCTCTGCTGAGCGCCGAAGGAAGCGGCGCCAAGCCCGCGACCATCAGCGTGGACGCCGATTCGGTGAAAGTGATCCCGCTGGCCGCCTCCGCCCGCATCGCGATCGAGGGCGTCGACCTCGCGGTGGCCGGGCCGTACTTGCCGCCCGCTCTTCCCGCGAGCCTTCAACAGGGCTCGGCGGGAGTCTCGCTGAACGTCTCCGTCGAGCAGGGGGAGTCGGGGCTCCGCCGAGCGGTGGCCAGTGGTCGGGCGCGTCTCGATGGGATCGCCGCCATCCGGCGGGGCGGGGCCGCGCCCTTCGTGAAGCTGCCCAAGCTCACCGCCGAGCTCAAGCAAGCCGACCTCCTGGCCCGGACGGTGACGGTCGCGAGCGTGCAGATGGAAGGGCTCGACCTCCGCGCCACCCGGGACGCGCAGGGGAAGATCGATCTCCTGGCCATGACGCAGACGTCGGGGGCTCCTCGACCGAGCGGGTCGGCCACCGCCAACCTGGCGGCCCGGCCCGCCGCCGCCAACGTGGCGGCTCCCGGTTGGCGGCTCAAGATCGAGCGGCTCGGGCTCGCCAACGGCACCGCCACCTTCGAGGACCACGCGGTCTCCCCCACCACGACGCTGGCCGTGACCGACCTCATGCTGACCCTGACCAATGTGACGTGGCCGGTGGCGGGCCCGGCAAAGCTCGAGCTCACCGCCGGCCTCCCGGGCGGCGGCCTGTTCATGGTGCAGGGCACCGCCGTGATCGATCCCCTCGACGTCACGGTGGCCATCTCGACGCTCGACGCCCCCATCGAGCCGTATGGCGCCTACATCCCGCTGCCGGCCCGGCTCGCCGGACTGTTCAGCGGCGACAGCCTGTCCACCGTGAAGGTCGACAACGGCAGGATCATCGCGGCCTCGCTGGGCAACGGCTGGATCAAGAGCTTTGAGATCAGAGACCCGGAGGGGGGCGCCCCGCCCGTGCTGATCGAGCGGGCGGAGATCCGCGGGATCGACTTCGCTTGGCCCACCTACGCCTTCATCGACAAGGTGACCATCACGCGGCCCGAGGTGCGCGTCGAACGCGAGCCGGACGGAGAGTTCGAGTTGCGGAGGCTGCTGCGGGCCGCCCCGCCCGCCGAGCAGGCGCCGGCGCCGCCGCCGGCTCCCGCCGCCTCGACCGACACGCCGGCGTCCGACGAGAAGCGGCCCGGGCTGATCGAGACCATGGTGCTCGACTTCAAGGACATCACGATCGAGGAAGGCTACGCGCGTTTCCTCGACCGGACCTTGACGCCGCCGTTCTCCCAGGACATGTCCCATCTGGCCGTCACCATCCGGGGCCTCTCCAATGCGCCCGGCCGCCGGGCGACCCTGACCGCTCACGCGAGCGTGGGCGGCGACGCCGTGCTCGATCTCCGGGGCGAGCTGTCCCGGCTCGGCGACGACCTCTTCGCCGACCTCGTGGGAGAGCTCCGGGACTTCCGCCTGGCCAGCGTGAGCCCGTACACGAACAGCTTCCTGTCGTGGGTCGTGCAGCGGGGCAAGCTCGGGGCAAAGGTGCACTACCGCGTCGAGCGGGATCGGGTGACGGTGGAGAACGAGATCCGGATCAGCGACTTCTCGGTGGCGCCGGCCGGCGCCGCCGACGAGGTGAAGCGCCGCGTGGGTTTGCCGCTCGGCCTGATCGTGGGGCTCCTCAAGGACAGCCGCGGCGACATCACGCTGGACCTGCCGGTGACCGGCAACTGGAAGGACCGGAGCTTCGACTGGGGCGAGGCCATCTGGGGGGCGATCAAGCAGGTGATGGTCAAGGTCCTGGCGGCACCCTTCCGTGCCATCGGCCGGCTCTTCACCGGCGGCGGCGGCGGGGACGAGAAGATCGAGGCGCTGGCCGTCGACCCGGTCACGTTCTCCCCGGGCAGCTCGGTGCTCGGCCCGGCGGCGGAGGGTCACCTGCGGCGCGTCGCCGACTTCCTGCGCGAAAAGCCGGCCCTGAAGCTCGAGCTGGCCCCGGTGGCCACGAGCCGGGACGTCGACGCCCTGAAGGGTCAGGAAGTCACCGCCCGCATCCAGCGGCTCCAGCGCGAGAAGGGCATCGCCGACTTCCCGGCGGCCGTCAGGGCGTACTTCGAGCAGGCGGCGCCGTCGGTGACGCCCCCGAAGAGCGCCGACGAGCAGCTCGCGGCGCTCCGGCAGCGCGAGCCGGTGCCGCAGCCGCGGGTCGACGAGCTCTTGAGCCGCCGGCTCGAGGCGACGCGGGAGGGCCTCGTGAAGACCGAAGGGATCGGGCCCGAGCGCCTGCTCCCGGCGCCCGCCAAGGCATCGCAAGAGGCTGCCGGGGAGGGCCGGATCGAGTTCGCGATCTCAGCGGAGTAGCGCGGCTTGAAATGAGAAAGGGCCTCCCGGAGGAGGCCCTTTCGTCCCTACGATCGGGAACGGGTCCCGGTTGCTTAACGCCGTAGGCGGAACCTCCGACCACTCGCTAACGCGCCACCCAGCAGGCCGCCGGCGAGCAGCATGAGCGTGCCCGGCGACGGAACGCCGACAGCCGCCGCGCCCGAACCCAGGATCACCGACCCGAAGACGTCGGCGGAGGTGCCGGGGCCGCAGGTGCCAAAAGAGCCGCCGTTGCAGCCATCGACCAGCGAGACGAATCCAAGAGCGGCAAAGAAGACGGGGTCATAGATCTGGTGGGTGTAGCAACCGAAGCTCCCACCTACGTACCCGAACAGAAGACCCTGGGCGGTCGGGGTTCCGGGATCGCCGGTGCAGCCGCTAGAAAAAATGACGCCCGGGCTGCCGTCGAAGCCCAGGATCCCGGTCCAAACGGGTGCCGCCTCGTAGTCCTCGATGTACAGGTTGCCACCGCCGGCCACGAAGGCTGCGAGGGCAGCCTCGGTGGCGGCCCCGAAGCCGCCAGCACCCGGGTCACTGCAGCAGGTGCCCGGCGACGCGAACATGATGCCAGCGAAGGGGCTGAGGTCGGCGGGGACCGCGGCCGCGGAGGTGAACGGACCAAAGCCGCCGCCCCCGTAGCCCGCACCCGCGCCGAAGTCGTTGACGACCAGCACGCCCCCGGCCCCGCCGTTCGACAGGAAGTTGTACGCTGCCGCCGCCTCGCTCGTCACGTCGTGGAAGCTGATCGTGTCGCTTCCGGACAGGATGATCGTAGTGATCGTGACAGCGGACGCGGAGCCAGCGGCCAGCAAAAGTACTAGTGCGATGACTGCGGTCTTGACAGCGGTTTTCATGCGGGTTTCGCCCCCAACGTAGGATGAACGA
>DASYUM010000023.1:0-1826 GCA_036001225.1 Candidatus Methylomirabilota bacterium
GCTCGTGAGCCTGTGGATGGTGGCGATGGGAGTGCTGATGTGGCGTCGGGCGGGGGCAGCCCAAAGCGATTAGCTATGAAAGAACAAATTCCACTATCCCGGGCTGCCAAGGTGACGGTATTCAGCCTGGTTGCCGCGGCCGCCGGGGTGGTGATCATGATGATTTGGGGAGTTGATTTTCGGACGACGATTCCGCCAGGGCTTTTCATCCTGCTGATACCGGGTAATTGCTCACGTAGGCGCGCCGGCAGCCTGAAGAGGCGAGGGGCCGGCGATGGCACGGAGGGCCTCGAGGAGGTTGTCGCCGCGCTTGCGGGCGGTGGTCAAGATGGAGGTCAAGATCGCCGAGGCCTCGGCCCCCCAATCCGAGCGATAGCTCCCGATGACCTTGCGGTGGATGACGGCCGGGCGCAGGTCCCGCTCGGAGCGGTTGTTGGTCGGCTCGACGTCGTCGCGGTCCAGGAACACGTACAAGCTGTCGCGGTGGGTCTGGTAGCGCTTCTGGAGCCGACGGGCCTCGCTCGTGGGCGCCAGGGGCGGGCCGAAGACCAGGCGGTCGGTCGCGTTGTCAATCAGCAGCCGGCGGCGGGCGAACGTGGCCGCGCTGACCTGCCCCCGCTCATGGTGCAGGCGGACCGCTCGTCCGAACACGTGCCGCAGTTCAAGCGCCCAGGCCCGTTCGTCGCCGGTATCGGCCTCGCTGGCGAACGTCAGGTCGCGCCCTTGGTGGCTCAGGCAGAGCTGGTGGGCTTCGGCCGGCGTGCCGACCTGCGGCGCATACAGGTCCGAGCTCCAGACCGCCGGCGTCACCCCATCCAGGAAGGCGTCGATCACCGACCCGGCCCGCGTCGCCGCGATCACGTGGTAGCTGGCCTGGGGGGTCTGGAACACCCACTGCCAGTGAGTTCGTCCCTGGACCCGGGCCCCGGTCTCGTCGGAGCCGATCGACGGGCTGCCGCGTACCCGGTCGCGGATCGCCGCGTAGGTCGGCCGCGCCCGCGCGGCCAGCCGCCGCAGGGCGCGATCGATCCCACCCTGACTGATCGGCAGCCGGAACACGTCGCGGCAGACCTCCTCCAGGCGCTCGTAGCTGACGTGGTGCCGTTCGTGGAAGTAGCCCAGCAGCGCCTCGATCCCCGGCCCGAACGTCCGCCGTGGCTCGAGTCCCGCGGGATACGGGGCCACCGTGCGCGTCCCACAGCTCGGGCAGGTCACCGCGTACTGGTGGGCCTCGACGATCACGGGCCGCACCGGTGGCAGCTCGATCACCTGGCTCCGCCCCACCCGCCGGCCACCCGTCTCGGGCAACGCCGCGCCGCAGCCGGCGCAGACGGTCGGCCGACAGACTACCACCAGTTCCGGCTCCCCCCGCACCCGACTGACTCCGGGATGCCCCCGCTTCGGCCCCCGCTTGCGCCCGCGCCGCTCGCGCCGATTGACCTTCTGGCCTCGCGACGGCGGCACTGACGAGTTGGCCGGGGTCTTGGCCGGCTGGCGGAACGGGGCCAGTTCCTCCTCCAACTCCCGGATCTTGGCATCACGGCGCTCGATCGCCGCCTCGCGCTCCGCGAGCTCCTCCTGCTGACGGCGCACCAGCTCCACCAGTTCCTCGCGGCTCAGTCCCGTCAGGTCCCCAGGCTCCATCGCCTCAGCAGCTTACACAGAATCACGCCCACTACGGTACCCCCGTCGATCTCCGGGGATCTGTAGGGGAGTAGTTACCTCGATAGCGCATGTGCATCTCGGGGCAGTCGGCAATCACGATGAGGCTCACGTAGATCGCAATGAGCGAAAACCTATCTACGGTTGGCCCGAAGTGGTTGACA
>DASYUM010000024.1:0-20915 GCA_036001225.1 Candidatus Methylomirabilota bacterium
TCTGGCGGTACTGCTCGCCGGCCTCAGGCAGGAGGTCGTCGCGCGTCGCGCGACCGCGGGCCCAACCCTCCGTGCCAAGATGGACGCCCTCGGGGAATGTCGTGCGACCTATCGGCCCTCAGGGTCGCAGCAACCTTTTCCACTTTCAGTCCCCTCCTTCTTGGGGAACGACATGGTGCCAGACCGCTGACTCATATGTCCGACCGGTCCGAGCTTTGGCTCCGCCGGCTTTCGTGTGGGTAGAGATCAGGGCGAGCGGCCGGCAGGCCCGGGCACAGCCGGCTGCGCCGCGGGGTGCAGGACCCCGATCGCCCAGACGAGGTCGAGGCGTTCCCCGAGCCAGCTCGGGCAACCGGTCCGCGCGTCGATCGCGACGCCGCGCGCCTGATGGGCGGCCACCAAGGCCTGCGTCGGGTCGAGAGGCACCGCCGGAGGCGGCGGGACATCGGGAATCGGCCGGCCGGTCGGCGTGTTGAAGCAGAGCGTGCCGTCGGCGTCGCGCGTGACTTCGTAGCCCTCCTCGTGGACGGCCCGGTGGTGGCGCCGGCAGAGCAGCGCGAGGTGGTCCAGCCGGGTCGGGCCACCGTTCGCCCAGTGGTGAATGTGATGCCCCTGGGCGTGGCGCACCCCGCAGCCCGGGAAGCGGCAGCCGCGATCCCGTGCCTGAAGCGCACACCGGAGCGCCGGCGGGATCGTCCGCGTCCGCCGCCCCACGTCGAGCACCTGCCCGTCCCCCGCGTGGCGCATCACCACGCGGGTCGCGTCACAGGCCAGGCGGCGGGACGTTTCAGCTGAAACGTGCACGCCGTCCTCCAGCGTCGACTGGCCGGGCTGGTCGGGATCAGCCAGCACGGCGGCGTCCACGTGGACGATGACCTGGTACCGTTCGCTCGCGGGGCCGGGATCGAGCCCGTGCTGGAGGGACGTCTCCGCCATCGGACGCTCGACCGGCGCGCCGCACTGCTCGCAGGTCTCGGGCGACTCGCCCGGCTCCGGCGGGTCCTTGACGATCTCCTCGAGCGGCCGGAGCGGGATCACGACCCGCTCCGCTCGCCGCTCCGTCTGGCGCTGCATCAGCATGGCCATCCAGACCCAGCTCGGCAGAAAGCTCCCCAGGGTCGGCTGGCGCCGGTAGCGGAGCCGCCAGTCCCGGGTCCACAGAGGCGTCCGACGGCGGCCCCGGTGGAGATCCCTCAGGACGTCCTCGAACTCGATCCGCTGCCAGGGCTCACAGGTTCGGTACGCCTCGTGGAGAGCCGGAAGCGCCTCGGGCCGTCCCTGGTCGCCCAGGGCCATGGCGGCGACGTCGCCCAGTTCCGGGTCGCGGCCGAGGGCCTCGACGAGGGCGTCATAGCCGCGATCGTCCGGGATCCAGCCCAGGCCCGCGTAGGCGCCCAGCCGGAGCAGCGGATCCGGCGCGCGGGCGGCCTCGAGGAGGGCCGGCACCGCCGGCGGGCCGATCTTGGCCAGGGCCTCGACGGCCGCGAGCGCCAGGGTCTCGTCGTCGGTCGGGCGCATCCGGCCGATCAGCGGCTCGACGGCCGAGGCGTCCCTGAGCTCGCCGAGCAGGACGAGGAGCCAGAGCCGGTCACGCTCCTGATCGTCCCGCCAGCGGGCCAGCGCCCCGAGCAGGGCGGGGACCGCGGACGCCCCCAGGGCCAGCACCCGCTCCATCGCGCGGACCGGCATCCCGACGGGCCAGGTCACGATCTCCTCGATCAGGCCATCGGGCGACGGCGTGACGGGTGCGGTCATGATGCTCACGTGCTGTGCTCGTGCGTCGTCAGCGCGATTTCCAGTTCGTCCCAGTCGACCGCCACCCGTCGAGACGCCATCACGCCGGCAGAATGGCAAACCGGCCGAGCCGCGAGGGCCGGTACAGCTGGAAATCCCGGCGATCCAGTGTGAAGATCCGGCGGAGCCGCTCCCGCTCCGCCACGCGCACCAGCGCAGCGGCGGCCAGATCCATCGGCAGGTTCCGGTACTTTTCCATTAGCTCTCGCATCCGGGGCGCGTCCCTCTGGTCCAGCGGCGCCAGCGCGAGCACCTCTGTTTCCACCATCTCCCAGAGAGCCCGCTGCGCGTCCCACGAGAACGCCAACAGGTACATCGCCTCGGTCAACACCGGCCATACTGTCGCCAGCGGGTCGCGAATCGTCTGGAGGGTCTCTCGGCACACCTCGTGGTGCGGATCGCTGCGGTCGAACAGGGCGATGAGGGGCCCTGCGTCAACCAGCACGGCGTGCACGTCGACGTTCCCGCAAGAGCGTCCGAAACTTCTCCCCGGTCCGCTCGGACAAGCCGGCTCCGCCGCTGTCGGCGCACCCTATCAGGTGCGCGATTGCCTCATAGGGGCCGCTGGCAGCCTTGTCACTGGCTTCTTCTCGTGCGAGCCTCTCGATCGCGTCGCGCACCACCTCCGACTTGGTCTGCCCCTTCGCCCTGGCCAGCCGGTTCAGCAGGCGCTCCGTCCGAGCGTCCAGCCTCACGCTCATCGGCATGGATCGTCCCCCTGTGATCGTCCCCCTGCGGTGTATCGTATCACATCATTGTACTACACAGCCGCTCACGGCCGCTCGAGGCCCAGCTCCGGCCACAGCCATGCGAAGTCGTAGGCGGGCCGGCCCTCCCGGCGCTGGCGCTCCGCGCGGCTCTCGAAGTCCTTGAGCAGGGCGACGAGCGCCGGACGGGCCATCTCGAGGCGGGCCGCCTCGCGCGGGGTCCGGTTTCCCAGCGCCGGGAGCGGCGTGTCGGGCCAGGTCCGGTAATGCCGGCCGTAGAACTCGAAGGCGAGCTGCGCCTCCAGCTCGGGCGGAACCTCGGGCCGCGGCGGCTCCGGCGGGGGCGGCGCGTCCCGGAGCGCCTGGCCGACGTCCTGGTAGCGCGTCGCACGGAACCGGACCGCGTCGCCAGCGAGGCCCTCGAGGAGCCGGCGCCCCCGCTCGGCGCGCGGCCGGGAGATGGCCTCGAACACGACACGGTCGCCATCGAGCACGAACGTCCCGAGGCCGCGGCGAAAGCCGTCCGGGTCCTCCGGCGCCCGCCACGCGTAGCTCCCGTCGCCCTGATCGTCAAGGTCGGGGTGGGTCGCCAGCGCCGCCCGAAGAGCCTCGCGGTCGCGCACGTCGAAGACAACCTTGGCGAACAGCACGGGGTCGCCCTCCGCCGTCACAAAGACGGGCGGCGGGCGGAGCGCCACGTAGTCGAGCCACAGGTGGTGGAAGAGGGCACCGGCGCGCTTGATCGCTGTGCCGACGAGGCCGGCCCACTCCATGCGCCGGTCCTGGCGGGCCGAGTACCGCGCCCAGGTGGTCCATCGCGTCTCGTCTCGGACGAGTCGCACGTCGTGGGCCTGCTCGATCAGACCGCGGAAGTCCGCGTCGAGCGCTGCCCCGGAGTGGAACCGCGCCAGCGACGAGAGCCGTCCCAGGAGCCGCCGGACCAGCACGTGGAACTCCGGCCGGCGGACGAACGCCTCCTCGTGCTTGAGGCGGGTCTGGGTCAGGAACCGGACGCGGATGCCCCCTGGCGGACACGGGAGCGCGGCGCAGTCGGCCAGGGTGACCCGGCCGTCGACCGCCCGCACCAGGTTGTCCTCGCTCCGGTAGGCGGCCTCGGCGGTCCCCCGGATCGGATGCAACGCATCGATGCGCCGGAGCGCCACCGCGCGCCGCCCGCGCCCGATCCGGTCGACCTCCCGGAACGTGACCACGAAGTACGGGAAGAACTCGCGCGCGCGGCCGACGAGGGTCAGGTCGAAGACGACCTCCCGTCCGGCGGGGTACTCGCGGGCGGCGGCCGGCGGCGGGGCGATCACGAACGGGCGTGGAACCTCCTCGTGGGTGCGGAGGGCGTCGGCGCCCGGCGGAGGCGCGGTCTCGAAGACGAGGTGGTAGGGGCACCTCGCCGGAACGGGACAGGGCTCGCCAGGCCGGGACGGGCAGCAGAGGGTCCGAAACGCGTGGCCGAACGCGCCGCGGAGGGTGGAGCCGAGGTAGGCGGGAAGGACGAGCGGTTCCAGCGCCTCCACGGTGACCCGGTACCGCGTGAAGCTGAGCGCTGACTGCGGTGTCATCCCGGCGACTGCGTTGCCCGACTATATCCGACCGGGCCTTCCCCGGCAAGGCGAAAGCGGGCGTCGAGCGATAGGGTGGTCTGGTCGGAGGTGCGACGATAGGTTAGTCGCCTCCCTCGGCATCCCCGGTGTATCCGTTTGTATACGGGAGGGGAGCGTGAACGGCGTCGCGGCCGGAGATGACCGGAAGGCGGGTCACCCGCCGATCTCCACCACCTCCTCATCGATCGACGGCGGGATGGGCTCGTCATGCTTCTTGGCTCTGTAGCACCGCCCGGACGCCGCCCTACCGGCGGTCGAGGCGGAAGACCATCTGAGTGGGACGGACGAACCGGAGGGCGACCAGCAGGATCAGGAGGACGATGGCCATGTAGATGACGGCCATGGCGTCCACCGAGTAGATCGGCCGCATGCCCGCGGCGAAGACCGCGTAGTAGAGCGCGACCACCAGCGTCTGGGAGCCGGCCCCCGACAGGAGGAAGGTCAGCTCGAAGTTCGCCACCGTGTTGACGAGGACCAGGAGCCCGGCCGTCAGGAGCCCGGGGAGCGCGAGCGGCAGGACCACCCGCCGGAACACCTGGAGGCGGCTCGCCCCGTGGACCCGCGCCGCCCACTCGAGGCTGACGCTGATCTGCTCGAAGAACGGCAGGAGCACGAACACGGCCAGGGGCAGCATCGGCACCAGGTTCGCCACGATCACGCCGTAGATCGTCCCGCCGATCCGGTACCGGTAGAGGGTCGTGGCCAGCGGGATGCCGTACGTCATCTGCGGAATGAGGAGGGGGACGAAGTAGAGCAGGAGTACCCCGCCCTTTCCCCGGAAGTCGCGGCGCGCCAGCAGGTAGGCCGCCGGGAAGCCGAGGAGCAGGGCCAGGGCCGTGACCGTCCCCGCCACCGTGACCGTCACCGTGAGGACCTGGCGCAGCTGGAACTCCTCCCAGGAGTACGCGTACCACGCGGTCGTCCAGGTCGGGGGAAACGGCGTGGCGAACCAGCGCCGGGCGAACGAGGAGACGAGGACGTGGCTGACGAGGCCGAGGAGGTTCAGGACGAATCCCAGCACGAAGAGGAAGACCGCCAGGCGCCAGATCCGCCCGCGCATCAGCGCTTCCCGGCTCCGAGCGTGGCCACCCCGGTCGCCCGGAGGCGGCCCCGGAGCAGGAGGACGACGGCGAGCCCGACGAGCTGGCAGGCGCCCATGATCACGGCGACGGCGGAGGCCATCGACATGTCGTAGTGCTCGAACGCCTGCTGGTAGGCGGCGATGGCGATCGTCCGGGTGGCGCCGGCCGGCTGGCCGACCAGGACGGCCGACGGGAAGACGCCGAAGTTCATGACGAAGACGAGGGCGAAGGCGATCGCCGCGCCGGGGGCGATGAGGGGCCACATGACGCGCCGGAACACGGCCCACGGCCCGGCGCCGAGAATGCGGGCGGCGTGCTCCAGGGCGGGATCGATCCCCGAGATGTACCCCAGCAGCATGAGGAAGCAAAACGGGAAGTGCTGGACGAACAGGGCGATCATCACCCCGGTGTAGTTGTGGGTCAGCCGCAGGGGATCGCCGAGCCCGGCCGCCACCAGGAGCTGGTTGGGCCAGCCCTTGGGCCCGTAGAAGCCGTTGATCCCCTCGGCGACCAGGACCGTTCCCAGCGCGATCGGCAGGATGAGGACGGTCGTGATCGTCCGCTCGAGCCAGATCCCCCGGCGCATCGCGTAGGCCACCACCAGGGCGAGTCCGACGGTCAGGAGCGTGTTGGGGACGGCGATCGAAGCGGTCACCCAGATCGTCCGCGCCTGCCAGGGGTCGGTGAGGAATGCGAGGTAGTTGGCCAGCGACAGGCCGCCGCCCGCCCCCGGGCCGGGTCGCAGCGACAGCACGACGCCGTAGGCGAAGGGATAGACGAACATGACCAGCAGGTAGACCACCGAGGGGACGAGCAGCACGAGCCCGGGACCCACCCGGGAGCGGTCGAGCCGCGCGCGGGCGGCCGGCCCGGCGATCGCGGCCGGCGTGCTCACGGGGTGGCTCCCAGGCCGTCCTCGGGCGGCAGCACGACGACGCGCTCCGCCGGGAGCCGCAGCGCCACCGGGCTGCCCACCGCCACCGGCCGGCCGACGCGCGCCTTGACGGACTGCCCCGACGGGAGCTCCACCTCGAGGTCGTGCTCGCGCCCCAGGTATTCGATGAGCCGCACGCGGCCCGACAGGACGTTCACGCCGGGCGCGTCCTCGGTGAGCAGGACGTCCTCGGGCCGGACGGCGGCGATGCCCGCCGCCCCCGGCGCCAGCGGGGCGGCCGTGCGGCCCGCGAGCTGGAGCGTGCCGGCCCGGCCGAGCACCGTCCCGTCGGCGCCCCGTCCGGTGACGGTGAGCGGGAAGAAATTCCGGTAGCCCATGAAGTCGGCGACGAAGAGGTTCGCCGGGCGGTCGTGGATCTCGGCCGGTGTCCCGGCCTGCATGACCCGGCCGTCCTTCATGACCACGACCCGGTCGGAGAGGGAGAGGGCCTCGATCTGGTCGTGCGTCACGTAGATCGCGGTGAGTCCGAGATCGGCGTGAAGCCGCTTGATCTCGGCCCGCATCTCGAGCCGGAGCTTGGCGTCGAGGTTACTGAGCGGCTCGTCGAGCAAGACGAGGCGGGGCCCGATCACGAGGGCCCGCGCGATGGCAACCCGCTGCTGCTGCCCTCCCGAGAGCTGGCTCGGATAGCGTGCCTCGAACCCCGGCAGCTGGACCAGCTCGAGCATGCGCCGGACCCGCTCGACGATCTCGCCGCGCGGCCGGCCGCGCAGCTCGAGGCCGAAGGCGATGTTCTGGAAGACCGTGAGGTGGGGGAACAGCGCGTAGTTCTGGAACACCATGCCGAAGCCGCGCCGCTCCGGCGGAAGCCCGTCGATCCGCGCCTCGTCCAGCCAGATCTCGCCGGCGGTGGGCGGGAGGAGGCCGGCCAGCAGGTTGAGGGCCGTCGACTTGCCGCATCCCGACGGGCCGAGGAAGGTGACGAACTCCCGACCGCGCACCTCCAGGGCGAAGTCGTCGAGGACGGTCTTCGGGCCGAACCGCTTGGTGAGTCGGAAGCGCAGGCTCTGGATCACGGCGTCCGGCCCGAGCCCGCCGTCCCCACCCGTCAGGCTCCCCGAGGTCGCTCGGGCTCGGGGGCGCGCCGCGCCTGGCCGAGCACGGCCTTCGGCAGCACGAGCCGGACGGCCATCACCGGCCGCGGCGAGGTCCCGATCTTGAAGTCGCCCACCAGGGAGGCGAGCATGTACGCCTCTTCGCCGGTGAGGCGGGTCGTCCGGGTGATGTACCGGATGGCCGCCCGGGCGGCGTCGCGGCAGGCCTCTTCCAGGGTCGGCGCCGTGCCGACGAACTGCAGGGTCTCGGGCGTTTCGATGACGGGCCGGTCGAGGAACGGGGGGCGCTCCACCGTGGCCCGGAGCGTCACCGTCGCATCGCACTCGAGCCCGGTCCCACACGTGATCCCGTCGCCGATGATCGCGTGAGAATCGGCCAGGAAGAGGAGGGCTCCCGGGACGAAGACCGGGAGGTGGCAGACGGTCCCCGCCCGCAGCTCGTTCTGGTCGAGGTCGCCGCCGTGGGGGCCGGCGTAGCCGAAGTGGTCCAGCACCTCGGGCATGGTCGCCAGGGTGCCGAGCGAGGGGCGCACCGGGATCCGCACGTCGCCGAAGTGGATCATCCCGTCCCGGATCGGGAACGCGCGGATCGTCGGGCCGGGGAACTCTTTGGGAAGGAAGCCGTAGTTCCGCATCACCGCCGTCATGCCCTCCCGGCCCACCTCCATGGCGAGCAGCTCGACACGGAGCGAGTCGCCGGGCTGCGCTCCCTCCACCGCGATCGGCCCGGTGATCTGCCCGAGGGGGTGTCCGACCGCCTCGTCCGTGAACGGGGTGGGCAGGCGCGAGGGATCCCGGATGCCCGAGAACCCTTCGCGCACCTCCACCGTGACGACGTCGCCCGATCGGATCGTGAGCGCCGGACGCGGATCCGGCTTCACGTCCATCAGATACACATCCGGATTCGGCTTCAGCGACTCCACGGGCTCCTCCCCACTAAAAGCCTCCCGGTGTCACGCCGGTTCGGGTTGTACACTACGAAGCTCCCGACCGAAGCGCTCCGAGCGCGGGCTTCGCCCGCGCAACCCTCTTGGGGGAGGCCTCGGAGGGGGCCGTCGAGGCCCCCTCCGAAGGTCTAAAACTTCTTGATCCGCTGGGCCCCGACCTCCTTGTCCCACCGGTCCATGGCCGCGACGAGCGGCTTCACCGGGAGCTGGGCCACGACCTTGTACTTCTTCTCCATGTCCGTGTACTCGGGCCGCCAGTGCTCGCGCACCAGCTTCTGGAGGTCGGGCGGGGCCTTGTCGAGGGTCGCCGCCTTGACGGACGGCCCGATGAAGGCCTTCCAGGTGAGCGCCTGCTGGTCCGGTCGCCGCATGAAGCTCATCAGGTCGAGGACGACCTCCTGCTCGGCCGGCGTCACGCCCTTGGGGATCGCCCAGTAATGCCCGTCGATCACGAAGTGGGTGTTGGGCAGAATGAAGATCCGGGAGTCCGGCGGAATCGTCCCTTCGGCCCGCGGCTTCATGTCCCACTCCATGATCCCGGCGATGATCCAGCGCGTCCCTTCGGCGAACTCCTTGAGCGTCACCGCGGTGCCGGTCGGATAGTACTCGACGTACTCGCCGACCTCCTTCAGGAAGGCCCAGGTCTTGTCCCAGCCCTTGACCGGATCCTTGGGATCCTTGTCGCCCAGGATGTACGGCATGCCGGCCAGGATGGACCGGCCGGGACCCGAATTGGCGGGCCGGGCGTACATGAACTTGCCGGGATTCGCCTTCACCCAGGCCTTGAACTCGTCGGCGGTCTTGGGCGGCTCCTTCACCTTGCCCGGGTTGTAGATGAAGACCGGGCCGCCGTTGGACACTACCGAGGGCAGGAGATAGCCTTCACCCTCGTCCTGCAGGACCTTCGCCGCGTCGGTGAGCTCGTCCTTCGGGAACCGCTTGTCGTATTGCGGGAACAGCTTGACCAGCTGGCCGTTCTGGACCAGCACCGAGCCGGCATCCTGCCCGGTCAGGATCAGGTTGATGTCCACCCGGCCGGCATCCTGCTGGGCCTTGATCTTGGCCGGCAGCTCGGGGGCCGGCGCCCGCTGATAGGTCACGTCCTTGACGCGCTGCGGGTTGGCCTTCTTGAAGTTCTCGATGATGTCGCGCACCGACGAGAGGTCACCCGCCACGTCGACGACCGAGATGGTCACCGGCCCCTGGGCCGCGCCGCGGTCGACCCCGGCGCCCAGAGCCAACGCCGTCGCGGCCACCAGGAGCATTCCTCTGCGCCAATGTCTGGCCTCTCTCATAGGGCCTCCTTGCCGGGCCCGTCCGGCTAGCCCTTGAGGGCGCCGGCCGTGAGCCCGCGGATGAGGTGTCGCTGCAGGAAGGTGAACAGGACTGCCACCGGCACTGTGCTGATCATCACGCCGGCCGACAGCTGACCCCACTGGATCTCGTACTGTCCGACCATATAGAGCAGTCCGGCCGACAGCGTCCGCATCTCGGTCTGAGTCGTGAAGGTGATCGCGAAGAGCAGCTCGCTCCAGGACGAGACGAAGGCGAAGATGGCGGTCGCCGCCACTCCCGGCGCCGCCAGCGGCAGGACGATCCGGAGCAGAGCGCCGAGACGACCGCAGCCGTCGATCATGGCGCTCTCCTCCAGCTCCCGCGGGATGGACTCGAAGTAGCCCACCAGCATCCATACGGTAAACGGCACCGTGAAGGAAAAATTCGAGTAGATGAGCGCCTGGTAGGTGTCGATGAGCCCGAGCGCATACCACTGCGAGAGAAGCGGGGCGATGAGGAGGACGGCCGGAAACATCTGGGTCGCCAGGAACACGAGCAAGAAGACATCCCGTCCGACGAACCGGAAGCGGGCCAGGGCGTACCCGGCGAGGATCGAGATCACCGTCGTCGCCACCATCGTGACCGACGACACCCACAGGCTGTTTGCGAAGAATCGGCTGAAGGGCGTGAGGCTGGAAGTCCAGGCGTCCACGTAGTTGGCGAGGGTGATCTGCTTCGGGAGGTAGACGAGCGGCGTGGCGTACAGCTCGGCCCGCGTCTTGAATGAGCTCAGGAACACCCAGACGAAGGGGCCGATGGCGAACAGCGTGAGCAGAGCGAGCCCGCCCCAGAGGACGGGGCCGCCCAGAACGCGCTCGGCCAGGTCGGCGCGGCCGGCCCGCCGGCCGGTCATGCCACGGATTCCACGCCCCGCGTGACGCGGAGGTAGGCGATGGTGAACGCCAGCATGATCAGCAGGAGCACGACCGACAGCGTCGCCGCGTACCCGAAGTCGAGGTTCGAGTAGGCCTGAAGTAGCGTGTAGGTCGAGGTGATCTGGGTTGCGTTGGCGGGCCCGCCGCTGGTCATGACGAAGATGAGGTCGGCGTAGTTGAACGTCCAGATGATGCGCGTCGCCGTGGCCACCACGATGATGGGTCGAAGGAGCGGGAGCGTGACGTGCCAGAAGCGCTGGGTGACGCTCGCCCCGTCGACCCGGGCCGCCTCGTACAGCTCGTCCGGAATGGCCTGGAGGCCGGCCAGCAGCATGATGGCGAAGAAGGGCACGCCCCGCCAGATGTTGGTCATGATGACGGCCGGCATGGCGAGGCGCGGGTCGGAGAGCCAGGCCACCCGCTCGTGGAGCCAGCCGAGTCGGAAGAGCAGGTCGTTCAGGATGCCGTAGTTCGGCTGGTAGATGTACTCCCAGACCAGTGCCACCACCACGCCGGGAATCACCCACGGCAGCAGCGTGACCGTCCGCACCAGCGCTCGTCCGGCGAAGGCCTGGTGGAGGAGGAGGGCGGCCGCGAAGCCGCCCAGAAACTGGAGCGACACCGAGCCGAAGACCCACCACGCCGAGTTCCAGAGGGTGAGCCAGAAGACGTCGTCCCCGAGGAGTCGCGCGTAGTTGCCGAGGCCGATGAACCGGTACTCCTGCGGCTTGATGAGCACGTGGTTGTACAGGCTCATGTGGATGGCCTTCAGGATCGGGACGAGGACGGTGCCGCCGAGGCAGACCGCGACGGGGAGCAGATAGGCGTACCCGAGCAGAAGCTCGCGCGTCCGCCGAGTGACCAGAGGCCGCGCGAGCGGCGCGGCGATTGTCGCGTCACGGTAACTCACGTCACGCCGTCTCTGGGGTCATCCCGCCGCGCGCTCTTGGCCGACGCGTCCTGGGGGGAGGTTTCGAAGGGGAGCACAGCCCCCCTCCGAGACCTAGGAACGTGTCGGAGTAACCGGCGCCGGCCACCGAGCGCGTGGTTCATCCAGGAGTGCTCCGAGCGGCGGCTTCACCGCCGCCACGACGGGGGGGGCCTCGGGGGGGGCTTCCGAGACCTCCCCGAAATGACCTACGCCATGTTCTTGGTCAGCACCTCGGCGAACTTGTCGAGGCACTCCTTTGCGGAGATCTTTCCGACCATCGCCTGCTGGAAGAGCGGGACCCCCTCGGAGTCGAGCTTCCCGCCCCATCCGGCGTGGGCCAGGTAGGGGCTCACGATGGAGAACGGGAAGGATTTGACGAAGCCCGCCAGGGCCGGGTCCTTGGCGAACTCGGGCCGGTCGGCGACCGTCTTGCGGGCGGGCAGGAGGCCGAGCGTCTTGCAGTACATCGCGTGCGGTTCATCCTCCATCAGGAAGGTCATGAACCGCCATGCCCCTTCCCGGTTCTTGGCGGCCTTGAAGGCGGTCAGCGTCTCGGAGAAGTAGAAGGAGGCGCGCTTCTTGGTCGGCCCCATCGGGAGCGGCACCGTCGCGAAGTTCTGGGGCCCCACGAACCCCTTCTGCTCCTCCGAGGAGCCGGAGTTGTGGAGATAGGTATTCGTGATGCCGCGGCCGAACCCTTCCACGATCTGTCGCCAGCCGTCGGTGGGCACGCTGGGCGGCGTCACCTTGTGCTTGCGCAAGAGATCCAGGTACCAGTCCAGGCCCTCGACGGCCTCCTTCCCGTTGATGACGACCTTGCCATCCTTGAGCACCTGGGCGCCGTTCCCGTACATGAACTCGGTGGCATAGAGGACCGCCCACGTCCCCTGCCCGCGCATGCCGAAGCCGTACTGGTTCCGGTCCGCCTTGGTGAAGCCCTTGGCCAGCGTCAGGAAGTCGTCCCAGGTCCAGTCGTCCGATGGCGCCTTGAGGCCGTACTCCTTGAGGCGGTCGGTCCGATAGTAGATCGCGTCGTTGGTGACGACCCACGGGAAGGAGAGAATCTTCCCCTTCACCGTCACCGTCTCCCAGGCGATCGGGAGCACGTCTCGGTAGTGCTTCCAGTCCTTGACCTGGGCGGTGAGATCCTCGACCGCCCCCATGCCTTCGAACTCGCCCACCCAGTTGTCCCACACCTGGCAGCAGTCCGGCGGACTGCCAGCCGTGATGGACGTGATGAGCTTCTGACGGGCCTGAGCCTGCGGCACGAACTCGACCTTGACCTCGAAATCCTTCTGGGACTGATTGAAGCGCTGCACGAGGGATTCGACCAGCGCGTTGCGCTTCGGCTCGGGCACGCTGAACTGGAACCGGACCGGCGTGGCGCCATAGGCCTTCCGGGTGGAAAGGAAAGGCTCCTCCCACCACGCGAGGTCACCGGCCGCGATGGCGCCCGAGGCGGCCAGGGTTCGCAGGAACTGCCGGCGGGAGAGTTGCCACCGTTCGGATGCGACGTCCATGCGCGCGTCCTCCTGTCAGGGTAGCCTGGGGGCCCGGGAAGGGGCGACGTGACCAGTCCGTTGCCTGCTTCGTTCACGTTTCCCCGAGCCTACGTCAACCGGGCCGGGAGCGTCAATACGGGGCGCCTCGCCGCGACCACCCGGCCGGTGTCACTCAGGCCGGTGCCCGAGCGGCCCCCGGGCGGCGGCCCACGAACTGACGGGCACTCCCGTAGATCCCGGCCGGCAGAAAGATGATGAAGATCATCAGGAGCAAGCCGTAGATGGTCTCGGCCATCCCGATGAAGCGGAGGCCGAACACGACGCGGAGGTACTCGCTGAGCGCGATCGTGAGGGCGGTGCCGACGGTGGGGCCGAGGAGCGAGTACATGCCGCCCAGGACCACCGCGAAGACGATCCGGAGCGACACGCCGATCCCCGCCAGCGTGTCGGGGTTCACGTAGCTGATGTACTGGGCGTAGGCGATGCCGCCGACCGCCGTGAGCGCGGCCGACAGCACCGTGATCCCGAGCTTGAAGCGCGTCACGTGGATCCCCACCGAGGCGGCGGCGGTCTCGTCCTCCCCGATCGCCTCCATCGCCCGGCGGGCCATGCTCCGGTCCAGGCGGGCCCAGACGTAGAGGCCGGCCAGCCACAGCCCGAGCGCGCCGTAGTAGAAGACCCGCCGATCGGCGAACTGGATGGCCACCAGGCTGTCCACCCCGATCGGCTTGACCGTGAGGCCGAGCGACCCGCCGGTCCAGTCTCGCTCGGCGATGATCAGGAGGCGGACGACCTCGCCCACGGCCAGGGTCACCAGCGCGAAATAGTGCCCGACCACCTGGAACCGCGAGCAGGGGTAGCCGACCACCACGGCCAGGGCGATGGTGACGCCGACCGCGACCAGGCCGCCGATCCAGGGCGTCAGCCCGTAGAAGTTCCACAGGAGCGTGGTCGTGTACGCGCCCAGGCCGAGGAACGCCCCGTGGCCCAGCGAGACCAGGCCGAACCGCCCCATCAGGGACCAGGCCTGCCCGATGAACGACCAGATGAAGATCTGCACCATGACGTGCACGGTGTAGTCCTGCATCCCGCGCATGGGCAGGAAGGGCGCGGCGGCCAAGAGGGCCAGCAGCACCCCGCCGACCAGCCGGGCGGCCTTCATTCGCGGCGGGCCAGGATCCCGCCCGGGCGGACGAACATCATGACGATGAAGACCACGAAGGCGATCACGTATCCCATCTCGGTGGAGATGACCACGCCGCCGACGGAGATGATCTCGCTCATCACGAAGGACGCCACGAACGCGCCCACCATGTTCCCCAGGCCCCCCAGCACGCAGATCATGAAGGTGAGCGGGCCGAAGGCCGCGCCGAAGAAGGGATGGACGGAGTACTGGATGGAGAGCAGCGCGGCGGCGAGCCCGGCCATGGCGCCGCCCACAGCGGAGGTGACGATGTAGACCCGCTGGGGTCGGGCTCCCATCAGCGCCATGGCCTCGCGGTCCTGCGACACCGCCCGGATGGCGGTCCCGATGTAGGTCCGGGTCAGGAAGAGATAGAGACCGATCATGGCCAGGATCGAGAGGCCGAAGGCGATCAAGCGCGCGAAGGACAGGAACATGCCGCCGACCTCGACGATCGGCAGCGCGAGGCGCACCGTCCGGTGATCGGTGGTCCACAGGAACGTCGCGAAGGACTGGAGGAAGAAGAGGAGGCCGCCGGTGGCCAGGAGCTGGTTGATCGGCGGGCTTCCCAGGATCGGCGTGATGATCAGGAGATGCACGGCCGTGCCGAACAGGGCGCCGAGCCCCACGGCGGCGACGCCGGCCGCCCACACGGGCCAGCCGTAGCCCATCACCAGGAAGTACACGGCGTACATGCAGACCATCACGATGTCGACGTACGCGATCCAGACGATGTCGATGACGCCGAAGATCAGGTTCAGCCCGAGGGCGAGGAGGGCGAGGACCCCGCCGAGCAGCAGGCCGTTGACGGCAGCCTCGGCCAGGAAGATCGGGTCGATCATCGGGCCCCGGTCCTCCGCGCTCTCCTTACGCCAATCACGCCCTCGACCCTTCTCACGCTTCTGGCCGAAGCCCTCCGAGCGCGGGCTTCGCCCGCGCAACCCGGGGGGTGGCTCGGAGGGGGGCGTAGCCCCCCTTCGAGGTTATAGACCGACGTAGGCCTTGCGGACGAAGTCCTGCTCGGAGAGCGCATCCGCGCGCCCCTCCATCTTGATCCGCCCGACCTCCAGGAGGTAGGCTCGATCGACGAGCTTCAACACCTGCCGGACGTTCTGCTCCACGACCAGGATCGTGTACCCCTCTTGGCGGATCTGGCGGATCAAGTCGAACACGCGGAGCACCATCACGGGCGCCAGGCCCATGGAGGGCTCGTCCAGCAGGATGAGCTTCGGGCGCGACATGAGGGCGCGCCCGATGGCCAGCATCTGCTGCTCGCCCCCCGAGAGGCTGCCGGCCCGCTGGTGGCGGCGCTCGGCCAGCACCGGGAACAGCGCGTACACGCGGTCCAGGCTCTCCCGGAAGCCGCGGCGGGCGCGCGGCAGGAAGGCGCCCATCTTCAGGTTGTCGGCCACGGTGAGACCCGGGAAGAGACGGCGACCCTCCGGGACGTGGGCGATCCCCCGGGCGACGATCTCGTGGGCCTCGCGCCGCGCGAGCGAGGCGCCCTCGAACTCCATGGCGCCGGCCCCCGGCGGCACCAGACCCGAGATGACGCGCAGGAGCGTCGTCTTGCCGGCGCCGTTCGGTCCCACCACGGCCACCGCCTCGCCGGCACCGACCCGCAGCGACACGTCCCACAGTGCCGTGAAGTGGCCGTAGCCGGCCGTGACGTTCCGCAGCTCCAGCATCCCGAGCTACCCCGGACAGGCCACCGGTCTCGGCCCGGCGCTACGTCAGCACCAGCTTCTCGCCCAGATACGCCTCGATCACGCGCGCGTCTTCGGCCACCTCGTGGGGCCGGCCCTCGGCGATCTTCTCGCCGTGGTCGAGGACGATGACCCGGTCCACCACCCGCATGAGCGTCGCCATGATGTGCTCGACCCACACGATGGTGATCTTGAGCTCGCGACGGATCCGCCTGAGCAGGTCGGCGGCCGCCGCCATCTCGGCCGGGTCCAGGCCGCCCAGGCTCTCGTCGGCCAGGAGCAGCGCCGGGCCGGAGGCCAGCGCGCGGGCCAGCTCGAGCTTCTTGAGCCCGGCGGCGCCGAGCGAGGCGGTCGAGGCGCCATCGGCGGCGGGGAGGCCGACCAGGTCCAGTATCTCCCGGGCCCGGACCCGCGCCTGGGCCTCGGTGTCGCGCCGGTTCGTGCCGTAGTGCGCGGCCAGGGCGACGTTCTCCAGGATCGAGAGCTTACGGAAGGGACGCGGGATCTGGAAGGTGCGCGCGATCCCGCGATGACAGACGACGTCGGGGGTGAATCCGGCGATCTCCTCGCCCCGGAAGCGGATCGAGCCGGCGCTCGGCCGGAGCGCGCCGGAGACGCAGTTGAAGAGGGTGGTCTTCCCGGAGCCGTTGGGCCCGATGAGCCCCAGGATCTCGCCCTCGCCGACCTCGAAGCCGACACGATTCAGCGCGGTGAAGCCGCCGAACCGCCTGGTCAGGCCGGTGAGCGTCAGCACGGGGGCCGCGAGCCCCGCGCCGGGGGGAGCCCGCGCCCCCCCCGGCGCCGGACGAGGGTCGTGTCAGCGCGCGGCAAACGGCGATGACGGCGGCAGGGGGAGGACCGGCGCTGCAGTCGCGATGACCTTCGGATAGACGTGCCTGAACTGCCCCTCGATCACCTGGAACACCGCCGCGAAGGCCCGCTCGTTCTGGCCGGCCATGGGGTGACCGGGCGGGTGGAACTTCACCCCGTAGCCCTGCATCGTCCCGCCCTCCGGGATGTCCGTCTCCCGGGCGGCCTTGGCCAGCGCCTCGGGGTCGAAGCCGCCGTGCTTCTGGATGGCGCGCGGCAGCACGTCATTCAGGAGGATCCACAGGTTGTCGAAGCCCATCGAGACGTGCGGGGCGATGGCGCCCACCGGGATGTTCGGCTCGAACGCCTTGTAGCGCTTCACCATCTCCTGGGTCAGGTCGCCGAGCCCCGGCTTCAGGTTACGGGCCTCGATGAGCTGGGCCGCCGGGGGGTCCACGGTGTGGAAGCCCTCGATCTCGTTGCCGAACGCCTCCTTCAGCTTGTCGAGCTGGCTGTGGCCGGCCCCGTGGCCGACGTAGGCCCGCACCCGGAGTCCCTGCTCCTTGGCCTGGCGGAGGAAGAGCGCGATGTCGGGATTGTACCCGGTGTGGAAGAGAACGTCCGGCCGCGCCGCCCGCAGCTTGGTGACGAGCGAGCCCAGGTCGGGGGCGTTGGCCGAGTACCCTTCCTTGAGGGCGACCTGCATCCCCTGCTTCTTCGCCTCCGCTTCGTTGGCGGCGGCCACGCCCGTCCCGTACGGACCGTCCTCGTAGATGATGGCCACCCGCAGGTCCTTGGCCGGCTTCTTCAGCTTCTCGGGCGAGTAGGCCGCGATGTACTGCACGGACAGCGCGCCGAAGAGTCCGCCGTTCGGCTGCGGCCGGAACGTGTACTGGAGGTTCCGGTCCTTGAGGACGGCGTCGGCGATGGCCGTGGTGATCCACAGGAACCTCTTCTGCTTGTCCACCTTCTCGGCCAGCGGGACGGCGTGGGCGCTCGAATAGATGCCGGCCAGGATGTCGACCTTGTCGACGTTCAAGAGGCGCTCGGCCTCGTTGATGGCGGCCTCGGCCTTCGACTGGCTGTCGCCGTCGACCTGGACGATCTTGTACTTGCCCAGCACGCCGCCCTTCTCGTTGAAGTAGTCGATGATCATCTTGGCGCCGCGCCAGCAGTTCAGCGAGCCGGCCGCCGAGAATGGCCCGGTATGGTCGAAGAGCACGCCGATCTTGATGGTCTGGCCCTGAGCGTCGGCGCGCTTCATCGGGGCCACCGCGAGCGCCACCGCTCCCAGAAGAAGGAGCGCCACGGCGATGCACGCTTTCCTCATCTCCGATACCTCCTGACTCGAGCGAGAGTGCCCGACACCCAGCGTCCCGTTGCGACCCCGGAAGGAGAGTGCGACACGACCGCGCCGCCCGAAAACGCGACGGCCGGCGGGGACTTCACGATACACCAAAACGGCCCGCGCTGAACAGGGCGGGCTCCGCGCGCCACGCCGCCGGCCGCTGGCTCATGTAGGCCTTCCCGACGCTCCGCCGGTGAGGGAGAGGGCGCACGCCCTCGCCGGGCCGGCGCGGCCGGTCAGGAGCCGATCGGCCTTCCGCTCCGGAGACGACCCCGGCGGCGCGGGAAGTCCTTTCCTTCGGTGTGGGCCTTCTTGAGCCGGTCCAGCTCTCGCCTCAACGCCCGCTCCGCCAGGGCGGCCAGCGTCAGCCGAACCGGAGGACCCGACAGGTAGACCACGGCGTCCCGAGCCTCTTCAAAGACCTCCACCGGGAGGTGGAACGTCGCCCTGACCTTTCGCGCGGGTCTGGCGGGGCTGCCTCGTGGGCGTCGCATCGGCGCTCGTCCCTTCCCCTCCCCCGTACCGCCCGTTCCGTCGTTCCCGTTTAGTACCTTGTAGTCCTTACAGACGTTTGATAGTAGAATGCCGCCGTTCCAGTCGGCTCTCCCCCGGGAGGGACACCAGTGGTGATCGCCGGCGTCATCCAGACCGTGGACCGCGCGGGCAGGATCGTCCTGATGGGCAGCGCCCGCATCCGGGTGCCCGAGGCCATTGCCCTCGAGAATCTCGACCGGGGCGTCAGCGTGACCATCACCTGCGCCGAGAGGGATGGCGATCTCTGGGCGATCGCGGTCAGAAGGAACACCTTTTGAGCATCGGTCGGCGGGCCGCACGCGACGGACCTGAAGGCGCCGGCGGTTGTGTGCCGGCCGGCGCCCGCGCCTCCCGGCGGCCTGTCAGCGTGTTGGCACCTCGTCTGCATAGATATGCCGCAGGGACTCGCGCGCCCTGACTCTTGACGGCGGAAGGCGGCATGGCTCGACAAAAAAAGCGCCCACGGTCAACAAGTCAACATACCCCGAATGCATACCGACGCGCCACCTATTACTTGCGCCCCGAGCAGATCAAGGCGCTCAAGCTGCGGGCGGTGACCGAAGAACGCAACCTGTCAGCGGTGATGCGGGAGGCGGTCGACCTGTACCTGCGGCGAGTTCCCGAGGCCAGTCGCCGCTGAGACGACCGGCCCGGCGCCAGCGCGTCGGGCCCCGACGAGCCCGCCGGTGGGCCCGCCCGGCCGCCACGCCCGCGGGCGGCCGGACCTGCCCGCGCTCTTCGGCTTCTGCTATCCTGAAGCTCCTCGACCGGCCGATGACCCAGCCGCAACCCGTCAGTCCGGACGCCCTCCGGCGCCTCGCCGCGCACGCGCTGGGCCTCGTTCCGGGTCGGGCGGGCGGCGCCCTGGTCGGCCTGGGGTCGGGCCGGGCCGCCGCCGCCTTCGTGCGCGCCCTCGGGGCCCGGGTCGGCCAGGGCCTCACCGTCCGCGGGGTGCCGACTTCCGCGGCCACCGCCGCCCTCGCCCGGGAGGTCGGGATCCCCCTCGTCGAGCTCGGCCGCGACCCTCTCGACCTCACCGTCGACGGCGCCGACGAGGTCGATCCGCAGCTGAACCTGATCAAGGGCTACGGAGGCGCCCTGGTCCGCGAGCGCATCGTGGCCGCCGCCTCCCGGCGGCAGGTCATCCTGGTGACGCCGGACAAGCTCGTGCCGCGGCTCGGCGCCCGCGGCCGCCTTCCCGTCGAAGTCATCCCGCTGGCACGACATCTGTGCGAGGCCCGCCTCGAAGCGCTCGGCTGCCGGCCCCGACTGCGGGTGGCCGGCGAGATGGACAGCCAGCCCTTCGTCACCGATAATCACAACCTGATCCTCGATTGCGGGATCGGCCCCCTGGAGGACCCCGCCGCCCTCGAGGGCGCGATCCGCCGCATCCCCGGCGTGGTCGACACTGGCCTCTTCCTCGGTACCGCGGACACGGTGCTCCTCGCCGAGGCCGGCGAGGTGCGGACCCTGCGCCGCGCGCCAGGTTAAGGAGCCTCCACATGCAGATCGGATTCGTCGGTCTCGGCCGCATGGGCATGAACATGGTGATCCGGCTCCGTCGAGACGACCACCGCGTCGTCGCCTACGACCGCGGCGGCGACAAGGTGCGCGAGGCCGAGGGCCACGGGGCCGTCGGCGCCACCACCCTCGCCGACCTGGTGGCTCAGCTCGAGCCGCCCCGGGCGGTGTGGATCATGGTGCCGGCGGGAGCCCCGACCCAGGAGACCGTCGCCACCCTCGCCAAGCTCCTCTCCCGCGACGACGTCGTCCTCGACGGCGGGAACTCGAACTTCCACGACGACGCGCGGCGCGCCGAAGAGCTGCGGGCGCTCGGGCTCCACTACCTGGACGTGGGGACGAGCGGTGGGATCTGGGGGCTCAAGGTCGGGTACTGCCTGATGGTGGGCGGCGAGGAGCCGATCTTCCGGCGCCTCGAGCCGATCTTCAAGACGCTGGCCCCCGAGAACGGCTACGGCTACATGGGCGGCCACGGCGCCGGCCATTACGTGAAGATGGTGCACAACGGGATCGAGTACGGCGACATGCAGCTCATCGCCGAGGCGTACGACGCGCTGAAGACGCTCGGCGGGCTCGACAACGACGCCCTCGCCGGCACGTTCGCCGCCTGGAACGAGGGCGACGACCTGGGCTCGTACCTCGTGGAGATCACCGCGCGCATCTTCCGCGTCGAGGATCCCGAGGCCGCCGGCACCGGCGCGCGGCTCGTCGACGCCATCCTCGACACCGCGTCGATGAAAGGCACGGGCAAATGGACGGTGCAGGACGCCGCCGAGCTGGGCATCCCCATCCCCACGATCGCGTCGGCCGTCGACGCGCGCCTGCTGTCCGCGCAGAAAGCCACGCGCACCGCCGCCGCGCGCGCGCTCGGCGGCCCCGTGCCGGGCCGCGCCGCCGCCGCCGCCGCGTCGGCACCCGCCGAGGCACCGACCGCGACGCTGGTGGACGACGTGCGCGCTGCGCTCTACTGCGCCAAGGTCTGCAGCTACGCGCAGGGCATGAGCCTGCTGGCCG
>DASYUM010000025.1:0-28535 GCA_036001225.1 Candidatus Methylomirabilota bacterium
GATCGACAGCCTGCCGGCCGCGCGGCTCCTGCTCGTCGTGACCTACCGTCCGGAGTTCGCCCACGGCTGGACGAACAAGGGCCACTACACCCAGCTCCGGCTCGACCCCCTGCCGCCGCCGAGCGCCGACGTCCTGCTCGAAGCCTTGGTCGGAAGCGACCCCGCCCTCGATCCGCTCCGGCAGCTCCTGGTCCGGCGAACGGAAGGCAACCCCTTCTTCCTCGAGGAGAGCCTGCGCGCCCTCGTCGAGACCGGCGTCCTCGTCGGGGAGCGCGGCGCCCATCGGCTCGCCAAGGCGCTGGGGACCATCCAGGTCCCCGCGACCGTGCGGGCCGTGCTGGCGGCCCGGATCGACCGCCTGTCGCCCGAGGACAAGCGCCTCCTGCAGGCGGCTTCTGTGATCGGCGCCGATGTGCCCTTCCCCCTCCTTCAGGCCGTCGCCGAGCTCTCCGAGGACGAGCTCCGGGCCGGGCTGGCCCGGCTTCAGGCGGCCGAGTTCCTCTACGAGCGGACCCTCTTTCCCGATCTCGAGTACACCTTCAAGCACGCGCTGACCCACGAGGTGGCCTACGAGAGCCTGCTCCAGGATCAGCGACGGCGCCTCCACGCGCGGATCGTGGAGGCCTTCGAGACCCTCTACCCCGACCGGCTGGCCGAGCAGAGCGACTGGCTCGCCCACCACGTCGTCCGGGGCGAGGTGTGGGCGAAGACGCCGCAGTATCTTCGTCCGGTCACCGCCGACCCGCTCCAGGCGGCCGCGTGCTGGTGGCGGGGCGAGCACAACCGGGCCGTGGAGGAAAGCCTGAAGGATCTGTCCATCGGGCGGGAATTCAAGGACTTCAGCGCCCAGGTCAGCGCGAGCTTCTCGCTCGGTCAGGCGTGCCACTCCCTCGGCGACTATCCGCGGGCCATCGAACACCTGCGCCGGAACGTGGCCGCGCTCCAGGGTGACGTCGTTCGCGAGCGGTTCGGGCTGCCGGGCGTCGCCGGGGTCCTGTCGCGGGCGTGGCTCGTCTCGTGTCTGGCCGAGCGGGGCGACTTCGGGGAGGCGACGCCACTGGCGGCAGAGGCGATGGCGATCGCCGAGGCGGCCGGCGACCCCTACAGCCGGGTCGTGGCCGACCTCGCCGGCGCCGCCCTCTCGGTGGCGCAGGGCGAGCCGGCCGGCGCGATTGCCCGGCTTGAGCGAAGCCTCGCGCTCACCGAGGAGCAAGGGATCGACCCACTCTTCCCGCTCGTCGCCGCGCTCCTGGGCCACGCGCGTCTGGCGTCGGGCCGGGTGGCCGAGGCCGTGCCGCTGTTGGAGGAGGCGGCGCGGCGGGCGAGCGCCCTCGGGCTCCGGGCCAACCAGCCGCTCCGGCTCGCCTGGCTGGGCGACGCGCTCCTGGCGAGCGGGCAGCTCGACCTCGCCAGCGGCGTCGCTCGGCAGGCGCTGGAGCTGGCGCGCGCGCAGGGCGAGCGTGGCCACGAGGCCCATGTCGGCCGCCTCGCCGGCGACGTGGCCCACCGCCGGACGGAGCGGACGACGGCCGAGGCTGCGTACCGGGCGGCGTGCGCGCTGGCCGGGGAGCTGGGGATGCGGCCCCTCCAGGCCCGCTGCCACCTCGCGCTGGGCGCGCTCTACGGCGAACTCGGACGGCGCGAGTCGGCCCGCGCCGAGCTGGACCGGGCGGCCGAGCTGTTCCGGGCCATGGCCATGAGCGCCTGGCTGGCCCGCGCCGAGACCGCCCGGGCCCAGCTCGGGGCGGGATCATGAGGACACGTCCTCGTCCCGGCCCCGCCGGGACTCAGCCCCACCGCGCGATCAGCCGTGACGCTGCCGCCGCGGGCTGAGCCCGATTTCCGTCGGCTGGCGATCTTCTTCGCGGCCGTCTACTTCGTCCAGGGCTTCGCCGAGCCCAAGGCCGGCATCGCCGCCCAGCCGATCTTCTTCCTCCTCAAGGAGGAGCTGCGGTTCGGCCCGGCCGAGATCGCGACCTTCTTCGCGATCACCGGGATCGCGTGGGCCGTCAAGCCCCTCTACGGCCTGACCTCCGACCTGGTGCCGCTCTTCGGCTACCGCCGCCGCTCCTACCTCCTGATCACCACCGCGATGGCGGCGCTCGGCTGGCTCGTCCTCGGCTTGCTGCCCGGCTACCCGTACCGCCTCACGTTGGCGATCCTCGTCCTCACCGGGCTGGGCCTCGCCTTCACCGACGTGCTGTGCGATGCGGTGATGGTGGAGGAAGGGAAGCCGCGCGGGCTCACCGGTCGCTTCCAGTCGGTCCAGTGGAGCGCGATCTACGCGGCGAGCCTGATCGCGGGGATCGGCGGCGGCTACCTCTCCGAGTACGTCCCCTACTCGTGGACGTTTCTGCTGGTGGCGGTCTTCCCCGCCCTCTCCTTCGCCGCCTCCGCCCACGCGGTCCACGAGCCCCGCACCCGCTTCGACCGGGCCACGGTGCAGGAGACGCTGGCCGCCCTCCGCCGCGGCATCCGCTCCGGACCGCTGTGGCGGGCGGCGGCCTTCCTGCTCCTCTGGAACTTCAGCCCGTCGTTCGGGGTCCCGCTGCAGGTCTACATGGTGGACGTGCTGGGGATCTCCAAGATCCAACTCGGCTGGCTGGCCACCATCGGGAGCGCCGCCTCGATGGCGGGCGCCATCGTCTTCGGCCGGTACCTCTCCGGCTACCCGCTCCGCCCCCTCCTCAACGTCGCCATCGCGATCGGGGTGGCGACGACCCTGGCTTACTACGGCCTGGTCGGCTGGTGGTCAGCCGTCGCCCTCAGCGCGGGCGTCGGCTTCATCACCATGGTGGCGTTCCTGGCCACCATGGACCTGGCCGCCCGCGCCGTCCCCACCCACGCGGAGGGGACCTTCTTCGCCGCGCTGATGTCGGTCAACAACATCGGCACCTCCGGCTCGGAATGGATCGGCGGCCAGCTCTACGACCTGGTGGGGCTCAACTGGCTGATCGCGATCAGCGCGGCGGCGACGGCGGCCTGCTGGCTGCTCGTGCCCTGGATCCGGGTCGAGCCGCTGGCCGCCCCCGCTCCCTCTCCCCGACCGGGAGAAAGAGCGGGGTGAGGGGGCGGACAGAAGTGGTCGCAGAGATCTCCGATCGGGCCTACGAGCATGTCGGAATAACCGCGCACGACGGGAAGCCCAACCGCGCGCGTTCGGTGGTCCGCTCCGAGCGGCGGCTGTTGCCGCCGCAATTTTCTCCTGGGGGAGGCCTCGGAGGGGGCCGTCGAGGCCCCCTCCGAAAACCTAGTCGGCGGTGACCTCGCCGCGACGCTGGAGGTAGGCGGCGAAGGCGGCGCGATCGACCTCGATGCCGAGCCCGGGTCCGTGGGGGACCTCGACCATCCCGTCGGGGCCGATCGCCGGCGCGCCCCACAGCTCGCGGAGCGGGTTCGGCGACTGGTCGTACTCGAACCACGGATACGGCATCGGCGTGTGGCTCCGGTAGCCGGGGAGCACCGCGCAGAGCTGGAGGCTCGCGTAGAGGTTGATCGCCGTTCCCCACACGTGCGGCACCACCGGCACCTCCCAGGCCCCGGCGAGGGCGACGATCCGGGCCACCTCGGTGAAGCCGCCGGCGATCGCGAGATCGGGCTGGGCGGCGTCGAGCGCGCTCCGCTCGAAGAACGCCCGGAAGGCGCGGATCCCGCCCAGCGCCTCGCCGCCGACCACCGCGATGCCGAGGGCGCCGGCGACGTGGGCGTAGCCTTCGACGTCGTCGGGGGCGACCGGCTCTTCGAGCCAGGCGAAGCCCTCGGCCTCCAGCTGGCGGCCGGCCTCGATGGCCGGACGGGGCGTGTAGCCCTGGTTCGCGTCGGCGAGCAGGATCACCTCGGGGCCGACCACCCGGCGGACGGCCTGGGCCGCGCGGCCATCGGCGTCGGGATCCACGCCGACCTTCATCTTGAGGGCCCGGAAGCCCGGGGCGATGAGCCGCTCGGCTTCCCGGCGGTAGGCGCGGTAGGGATCGCGCCCGGGCTTGAGGAACGGGCCACTCGCGTAGGCCGGGACCCGGGTCCGGACGGGCCCGCCGAGGAGCCGCGCGATGGGCTGGCCGAGCGCGCGCCCCCGCAAGTCCCAGAGCGCCATGTCCACCGCCGAGAGCGCCATCAGCCCCGGGCCCTGGCGCTCGTAGCCGAGCCGGGCGTGCATGGCGCTCCAGAGTCGCTGGTATTCGAACGGGTCCTGACCCAGCACGGCCGTGGCCAGCGTCGTCTCGATGATGGTCCAGGCCGCCGCCGGCGAGTGCCAGGTCTCGCCCCAGCCCACCAGGCCCTCGTCGCTGCGCACCTCGACCAGGAGCGCGCTCCGCCGGTCGAAGAACGTGGTGGCGTTCCCCTGGGGCTCGGGGAGGCGACACTCCACGTAGTTCAGGCCGATGGCGGCGATCTTCACGAGGCTGGTCTAGCACCGGGGCGGAGCCCGTGTCAACCAGGCGCGGCCCGCAACCTCGTATTATCATGAGCCCGATGGGCTCTCCGCCGCCCCCTCGCGTCTTCCTCCTCTCTCCCGCCGACTGCGCCGGCGACCGCGCGCGCCTGATCCTCTCCCCCCGCGCCGCGTTCCCGCTCGCGGTGCGGCTCCGTGACGGCGGCGCGACCCTCGGGGAGGTCATGAGCTTCATGAGTGGCCTCTACTTCCGGGGGAAGCTCGCTTACGCGCGGGCCTTCGCCCGGCCGCCTCAGGGGGTCCTCGTGATCACGCCGAACGCCGGGCTCCTGGCGGCCGAGCAGATCGTCACCCTCGTGGATCTCCGGCGCTTCGCCCGCGGCGAGGTGCGCGAGGATCGCCCCGGCTACCGACGCCCGCTGCTCGCCGCCGCCCGCGCCCTCGCGGCTGCGCTGCCGCCGGAGGGCGACGTCGTCCTGCTCGGCAGCATCGCGACCGACAAGTACCTCGGCCCGCTGGCGCCGGTCTTCGGCCCCCGGCTCCTCTATCCGCGACCCTTCGTCGGTATCGGGGACATGAGCCGGGGGGCGCTCCTGCTCCGGGCCGTCCGGGCCGGGGTCGAGCTGGAGTACGCGCCGCTCACCGGGGTCATGCACCGCTCCCGGACCTGAGCGTGGCCCGCCCGCCCAGCATCCCCCGCGACGAAGACACCGTCGTCGTCCGGATCGGGTCGCGCGCGACCACGCTCACCAACCTCCGGAAGCCGTTCTGGCCGGCGCTCGGCCTCACCAAGGGTGACCTCCTCCGCTACTACCTGGCGGTGGCGCCGGCGCTGCTTCCGCACGTCCGCGACCGGGCGATGGTCATGAAACGGTATCCCGACGGGGCGGCCGGCCCCTTCTTCTTCATGAAGCGCACCCCCAAGCCGCGCCCACCGTGGCTCGAGACCTGCGCGATCGAGCACGGGTCGGGCAACGTCATCGACTTTCCCATGATCCAGGACACGCTCGCCCTGCTCTGGGTCATCAACCTCGGCTGCATCGACCTGAATCCCTGGTACGCCCGCTGCGACGACGTGGATCGCCCCGACTTCCTCCACTTCGACCTCGACCCCACCCCCGGCGCCAGTCTGGCCCAGATCGCCCAGGCCGCGCACCGCGTGCGGGAGATCCTGGGCGAGCTGGGGCTGACGTCCCTCGTGAAGACGACCGGATCGCGCGGGCTCCACGTCTACGTGCCCATCGTGCGGGGCCCGACCCAGAAGGAGGTCTGGACGCTGGCCAAGGCGCTCGCCTTCGAGCTGGCCCGGCGCCACCCCGAGCTGATCACCGCTGAGTATCGGGTGGCCCGGCGGCCGCCCCAGCACGCGGTCGCCGACTACAACCAGAACGCCTGGGGCCGCACGCTGGCCTCGGTGTACTCGGTCCGGCCGACGCCGCGGGCGACCGTCTCGACACCGCTCACATGGGACGAGGTCGGGCCCAGCCTCCGGATGGAGGACCACCGGATCGATACGCTCCCGGCGCGGCTGCGCGCGGGCGGCGACCTCTGGAAGCCGCTCCTCGGTCCGCGCCGGCACGACATCGGACCCCTGCTCGGGCCGGCCGCCGGCTGGCTGCGGCGTGCCTCCGGCGTGCCCCCCGGCGCGTCGGCCGGCGGCAGCCGCGCCAAGCCGCGGGCGGGGAGGGCTCCGCGCTCGGCGTGAGGGAGCGGCCGCGCGTTGACTGTCGCGGCGGCGCCGTGTCAGCATGAGGAAGCGGCCGCCCGCGGGGCGGCTCCCGAAGCGCCGCACAGGATCCACCGGTTGGGTCTCCGCACACGGCTCTTCCTCCTGCTCCTGATTCCGATGATGCTCCTCATCGGCGGCTACGGTCTGGTCCGCGTCCAGCGGGAAGAGGCCCAGCTCCTGGCCGAGGAGCAGCGCCGCCTGGCGGTGACCGCCCGCGCCCTCCAGATCGCCGTGGAGAACTCGCTCCGCGATCGGCAGATCGCCGATATCCGGCGGCTCCTCGCCGAGGTCGTCGCCTTCCAGGAGGAGATCGACCGCATCCGGATCTTCGACCTCCACCTGAAGCCGCTGCTCGTCTCCAATCCGCTGGCCATCGGCGAGGACGTTCCGGTCGCCGGCCTGATGGCGGCGATGGGCGAGCGGCAGCCAGTCACGTTCTTCGATCGCCAGAAGGGACACCTCGCCCTCTACACGCTCGTTCCCCTCCGCGGGACGAACGATCGCGTGCGGGGCGCGATGGAGATCGTCCGGCTCGCCGGTGGCGTCGACGCCAAGCTCTGGGCCGGCCGGCGTGACGTGATGGAGCGGATCGGGCTCCTCACGGTCGGCCTGGCCGTGCTGGTCTGGATCGGCGTGCGGCAGAGCGTGCTTCGCCCCATCGGCCGCCTCATGGCCGGCGTCCGCGCGCTGGCCGAAGGCCGGTCTGAGCCGATCCCGGTTCGCGGGCGAGACGAGTTCGCGCGGCTGGCCCGCGCCTTCAACGACATGGCCGACCGGCTGGCCGAGGCGCACCGACAGCTCGTGGCCGAGACGGAAGCGCGGCTCGACCTCGCGCGCCACCTGCGGCAGACCGAGCAGCTGGTGGTGGCCGGGCGCATTGCCTCCGAGGTCGCCCATGAGGTCGGCACCCCCATGAACATCATCTCGGGCCGCGCCGAGTACGTCTTGGGCGAGCTTTCGGCCGACGACCCGCGCGCCACCCACCTTCGCACGATCATCGGCCAGATCGACCGTATCAGCGGGATCATCGCCTCGCTGCTCGACGTCGTCCGGCCGGGCAAGGCCGAGATCCAGCCGGTGGTGGTGGCGCCCGTCCTCGGCAGCGTGATCGAGCTGCTCCGGCCCACGGCCCGGAAGACGGGCCTGACCCTCCTCCTCGACGTCGGGCCCGGGACCCGCGCGCTGGCCGATCCCAACCAGCTCCAGCAGGTGGTGATCAACCTGGTGATCAACGCCATCGAAGCGACGCCGGCCGGCGGAGGGGTCACCGTCGCCGCCGGGCCGGCGCCGGGCCCGGAGGGGACGCCGGGCGTGTCGCTCCGCGTGATCGACTCGGGGAGCGGGATCAGCCGGGAGAACCTGGCGCGGGTCTTCGATCCGTTCTTCACGACCAAGCCGCCCGGGCAAGGGACGGGCCTGGGCCTCGCCATCTGCCGGGGCATCGTGCGCGAACACGGCGGCAGCATCGACGTGTCGAGCGAGGTCGGCGTCGGCACGACCTGTCGGATCTGGCTGCCGGCGCCGGCGGAGGTGACGTGACGGCAGCCCGGCTCCTGGTGGTGGACAACGACGCCGAGCAGGTGGAGCTCCTGCGTGCCGTGCTCGCCCGGGAGGGCTATGACGTGGGCGTCGCCACCGACGCCGCCGGCGCGCTGACCAGCCTCGAGAGCGTCGAGCCGGCGGTCGTGCTGACCGACCTCCGCATGGAGGGGATGGACGGCCTCGCCCTCCTGCGGGCGGTCCGGGAGCGGGCACCCTCGGCCCGCGTGATCCTGATGACCGCGTTCGGCAGCCTGGAGACCGCCATCGCCGCCATGCGGGACGGCGCCTTCGATTACCTCACCAAGCCGTTCAAGCTCGACGAAGTGACGCTCGCCGTCCACCGGGCGCTCGACGATCGGGCGGTCCGGGAGGAGAATCGGCGTCTGCGCCAGGAGGTCGCGCAACGGTATGGGTGGGAGAGCCTGATCGGCCGGGCCCCCGCCATGCAGGCGGTCGTGGACGTCCTGCGAGCGGTGGCCGACAGCGACGCCAGCGTGCTGCTGCTCGGCGAGTCGGGCACCGGCAAGGAGCTGGCTGCGCGCGCCCTCCACTACGCGGGGCCACGAAGCCGGGGCCCGTTCGTGGCCGTCAACTGCGCGGCGATCCCGGAGGCGCTGCTGGAGGCCGAGCTGTTCGGGCACGAAAAGGGCGCGTTCACCGGCGCCGACCGCCGGCGGGCCGGGCTGCTCCAGGAAGCCGACGGCGGGACGCTGTTCCTGGACGAGGTCGCGGACATGCCGGCCGCGCTCCAGGCCAAGCTCCTGCGCGCGATGCAGGACAAGGCGGTGCGGCCGGTGGGAGGGCGCGACCTGGTCCAGCTCGACTTCCGGCTGGTCTCGGCGACCAACCGCGACCTCGCCGCCTGGGTCCGCCAGGGCCGGTTCCGCGAGGATCTCTACTACCGCCTGGCGGTGATCCCGGTTCGCCTGCCGACCCTACGGGAGCGCCCGCACGACATCCCGCTGCTCGTCCAGCAGTTCCTCGCTCGCAGGGCGGCCGAGGCCGGCAAGGTGATCACCGGCCTGGCCGACGGGGCGATGGAGTGGCTGATGGCGCAGCCCTGGCCGGGGAACGTGCGGGAGCTGGAGAACACCCTTGCCCGGGCCGTCGCCCTGGCAACGGGCCCGCTGTTGACGCTGCGGGAGATCCAGCCGCTCCCTGGTTCGGAGCCGGTGGTGGCGGCGGCCCGGCCCACGCTGGCCGAGCTCGAGGCGAGCTACGTCAGGCAGGTGCTCGACGAAACCGGTGGGGACCGGCGGGCGGCGGCCCGCGTCCTCGGTGTCAGCATGCGTACCCTCCAGCGCTGGGCCAAAGACGCTCCCCCGCCCGGCTGAGGCCCCGGCGCCGTGTGACAAGCTGTCGCCGCGACGCTACGTTGTCGCGCCCGCGTCCGCTGGCGTCGAGGCTCTCTCACCCCGGAATGATCGAGACGACAGGAACTTGCGGCGACGGGCCCGCGTGGCATTGTACTTGCCGGTCGAAGGGGGCATGACGCCGCCGGCTCTCGACGCCCCCATCCTCCTCGTCGATGACGATCCGGAGATGCGCACCATGCTCCGGGACGTCCTCGTGGCGGCCGGCTTCCGGACCGAGGAAGCGGTCGACACCGACGCGCTTCTGGCGCTCGTTCCACGAGTGGAGCCGGCGGCGATCATCCTCGATCACGAGATGCCGGGCGACTGGGGCCTCGAGGTGTTGCCCACGCTCCGGCGGCGGTGGCCCAAGATTCCCGTGATCATCATCACCGCCTTCGGCGGACCGAAGGCACGCGAGACGGCAGCCCGGCTGGGGGCCGCCGCCTACCTCGACAAGCCGTTCCGGCTGGCCGCCTTCATCGATGTGCTCTGCTGTGCCGTGAGCCCGGCGATGCAGGGGTGGCGCCTCCAGGAGGCGCGTTCGCAGACGGGTCTGACGGACGGGTGGCCGAGCGCCAAGCTCGAGACGGTCTGAGCGGACGGCCGCGCGGGCGGTCGGGACGGGGCGGCGGGCTACGCCGCCAGGGGCGTCGAGGTGCGCTGGGAGAGGGCGCCCGGGGTGGCGGGGATGGTGGCCCCTGGATCGAGGCCGACGCACAGCAGACAAACGGGGGCGCCCGACTCGAGTCGGCCCTGTGCGGTGTGGCCACACTTCATCAACACGCGGGAGATCGCGACGGTCCGGGCCAAGAGCAACCCCGCTAGGTTCAGGCGGCGGCGGAGGAAGGTCCCCGCGCTTCCCGCACGCGACGGAGCGTCAGGAGCGACTGCCACAACGACGCGGAAGACCGGGCGGGCTTGGGCCGGGCCTCGCGGGCGGGCGCCGCTCGCCTTCCGCGGGTGGGGCGCCGTCGGCGAAACCGTTCGATGAACGGATAATGGCCTTCGCGCTCGTGGAGCCCGCGCAGGGCCAGCGCGGTCAGCCCGGGATCGAGTGTCACGCTCCGGTGATCGTAGGGTCCCATGAAGTGATCCTCCCTTGCCTCCCGACCTGTCAGGCTAGGAGCCACCCTTACAGTTAGCAACCTAAATGCCACCGTGCAGGTGGCACCATTCTGACCAATCGGTCGGTGTCGGAGGCGGGGCAGCGGCGCGGGTTTCGCCCGACGCGTCCATCACTTCGAGGGACAGCCCCCCAGCCTCCGAACCACCCGTCGCCCGCGGGGAGAGCCCGGAAAGCCGCGCAAACCCGACGCCTGCGTCATCAGTTTTTACACGGAGGGGACGGGCGGCCGGCGGGCGGCGGTTGCCCCCAGCGCGCGCACGGCCGGATCGTCGTGGAGGAAGCCGAGGAACGCTCGGGCGGCCGGCGCCAGCGACTTGGCATCGTGGCGGATGACGTGGAAGTGGCGCTCGATGGTGAGTCCGCGCACCCCGACGACGCGCAGTTGGCCGCTCGCCAACTCGGCCTCGATCGCGTAGCGCGAGACGAAGGCCACCCCGAGGCCGGCCCGCACGCCCCGCTTGATGGCTTCGGTGTGCCCCAGCTCCAGGCCGGCCTGCATCGTGATGCCCGCGCGGGCGAGGGCTCGCTCGGTCACGCGGCGGGTCGCCGAGCCGGGCTCGCGGACGAGCAGGCACTCATCGGCGAGCCGCTCCGGCGCGATCGCGCGGCGCCGCGGCCACGGGTGGCCGGGCGCGACGATGAGCGCCAGCCGGTCCACCAGGCGCGCCTCGACGCAGGTCTCCCGGCGGTCCGCGACGTGGCCCCCGACCAGGCCGAGATCGACGTCGGTGGCGCGGACCCGCTCCTCGATCTCGCGGGTGTTGCCGATGCAGAGGGAGAGCGCGACCCCGGGATAGCGCGCCTTGAAGCGGCCGAGGAGGCGCGGCAGGAGGTAGATACCCGGGGTCGTGCTTCCCCCGAGGCGGAGCGTGCCGCGATCCAGGCCGCGCAGCTCTTCGATCGCCTCCCGGGCCCCTTGCAACGTCGCGAAGACGCGCCGGGCGTGCTCCTCGAGCAGCCGGCCCGCGTCGGTCAGCCCCACCGTCCGCCCCAATCGGTCGAATACCGGCGTCCCCAGCTCGCGCTCCAGCTCCTTCACCTGCTGAGAGAGCGCCGGCTGGCTGAGCGCCACCGCCTCGGCCGCCCGGCGGAAGCTCCGGGCCCGCGCCACCGCGAGGAAGATCTCGAGCTGACGGAGCGTCACGGCCGGCCGGCCCCGATCGTCCGATAAGCGGAGCTAATCAGTCCCTTCATATCATTCGATTGGACTCATAGCACGGCCCTCCCTACCCTGGCAACAGCCTGCATGGGCAGAAAGGAGGCCGGCCATGATCTTTCGCCAGTTCCTGCGCCCCGAGACCGGCTGCGCGGCTTATCTCTTCGGCTGAGGGGGCGAGGGGGCCTGCGCTGTGGTGGATCCACAGCCTCAGATCGAGCCGTACCTCGAAGCCGCCGCCCAGAAGAAGCTGCGGATCGTCCGCGTCATCGAAACGCACGTCCAGGCCGACCACGTGTCGGGGGCCCGGATATTGGCCCAGACGACGGGAGCTGCCATCGGCCTGCACGAGTCGGCGAGCACGGGGTTCCCGTTCGAGCCCCTGCGGGATGGCGAGGACCTGAAGCTCGGTAACGTGATCGCGAGCGTCTGGCACACGCCCGGCCACACCCCCGAGGGTATCTCGCTCCTGGTCACCGACCGCACTCGCGGAGAAGCGCCCTGGTTCGTGCTGACCGGCGACACGCTCTTCGCGGGCGCCGTCGGCCGCCCCGACCTGGCCGGAGATGGCACCGAGACCCGGCTGGCCGGGGAGCTCTTCGAGAGCGTGCAGCGCCTGCTCACCCTCCCCGACCACGTGGAGGTCTACCCGGCCCACTTCAGCGGCGCCGCCTGCGGCAAGGGGCTGAGCGGCAAGCCGATGACGACCATCGGGTTCGAGCGGCGCTTCAACCCCGCGCTCCAGATCAGCGACAAGGACGCCTTCGTGCGCTTCGCCCTCGAGGGCCTCCCGCCGCAGCCGCCGGTCTTCGCGCTGAACCGGGCCCGCAACCTCGGGCGGGACTGATGGCGGCAGGGGGCCAGAGCCCGGTGCGCCGGGATCTCGCGCCCGAAACGTTGGCGGCCCAAGCCGCGGGCGAGGTCGAACCGGCGACCCGGGCGCTCGCGCCGCCGATTCATCCATCGACCATCTACGAGCGTGAGCCCGACGGCACCGATCCGGCGGGTCGCGCCTACACCCGGGCCGACAACCCGACCTATGAGCCCGCCGAGCGCTTGCTCGCCGTGCTCGAGGGTGGCGCCGGCTGCGTCCTGTTCGCCTCCGGGAGCGCGGCCGCCACCGCCGTCTTCCAGGCCCTTCTCCCGGGCGACCACGTCCTGGTGGCCCGGGTCCTCTACTGGGGCATCCGCAAGTGGCTCGCCGAGTTCGCCATCGCCTGGGGCCTCGACGTCGAGTTCGTGGACACGACCGACCTCGCCGCGGTGGCGACCGCCATCCGCCCCGGTCGGACCCGGTTACTGTGGATCGAGACGCCGGCCAACCCCACCTGGGAGATCACCGACCTCGCCGCCGTCGCTGCGACCGCCCATGCGGTCGACGTCCGCGTCGCCGTCGATAGCACCGTGGCCACCCCGGTGCTCACCCGGCCCATCGAGTTCGGAGCCGACCTCGTGGTTCACTCGGCCAGCAAGTATCTGAACGGCCACAGCGACGTCCTGGCCGGGGCCGTGGTCACGGCCCGCCGCGATCCGTTCTGGGAGCGAATCCGCTCATGGCGGCGCAACTCCGGCGCCGTGCTCGGGCCGTTCGAGGCGTGGCTGCTCCAGCGAGGGATGCGCACCTTGTTCGTTCGCGTGCGCCGTTCGTCCGAGACCCCCGTCACCCTCGCCCGCCACTTCCAGAGGCATCCAGCCCTGACCGCGGTTCTGTATCCGGGACTGCCCTCGCACCCCGGCCATGACATCGCGGCGCGCCAGATGGCGGGCGGGTTCGGGGGGATGGTGTCGATTCGCATGGCGGGCGGCAAGGAGCATGCGCTCGCGGTCGCCGCCGCGGTGCGGGTGTTCAAGCGGGCCACCTCGCTCGGCGGAGTCGAGAGCCTCATCGAGCACCGGCGCAGCACCGAAGGGCCGTCGTCGCCGGTGCCCGACGACCTGCTGCGCCTGTCGATCGGTCTGGAGGCTCCCGCGGATCTCATCGCCGATCTCGAGACCGCCCTGACGAGCGCGACCCCACCCGGGGCCGCCGGCCCGCCGGCCGTGTCGAGCGAAGGCCCGGCCACGTCGCCGGCCCGCCCCACCGCGGCAGCCGCCGTCGCCGCCACGGTCGAGCGCAGCGTGGCCCCGTCCATCGTCGCGCGCGGCGGCGCCGTGCGCGTCGTCGCGCTCCAGGACGGTCTCGTGACCCTGGAGGCGAGCGGCTCGCCGGGCGCGATCCTCCCCACGATCCCCCACGTCGAGGCGCTCCTGCGCACCGCGGTTTCCGACGTGACCGGGGTGCGGGTGGTGTGGCCCGGGGAAGAACACGCCGACCGGACGGCGACACCCGGCGACCTGGCCGAGCACGTCCGCCGCGTCCTCGATGACGAGGTGAATCCGACGGTCGCCGCTCATCGGGGACACGTGAGGCTGGTAGACGTCATCGACGGCCGGGTGCGCATCCGCCTCGAGGGCGGCTGCCAGGGGTGTAGCCTCGCCGAGGTGACCGTCCGCCAAGGGATCGAGCGGCTGCTGCGCGCCCGCGTCCCCGAGGTCCGCGCCGTCGTCGACGTGACTGACCACCAGGCGGGGACGGAGCCCTTCTTCACGCCGGAGAAGCGCTGAGCGACGTCGGTGGTGACGCCGCGCGTGAGCCCGCGCGTCCCCGAAACCGCCGTCCCGGCGAATCGCCCGCTGGCGCTCGGGCTGCGCGAGAATCTCGGCCAGTTCAGCCTCCTCGTCCTGATCAACGCCTTCGTCGGCGCCATGGTCGGCCTCGAGCGGACCGTGGTCCCGCTCATCGGCGAGCGCGAGTTCGGGCTGGCCTCCAAGACCGCCATCGTCTCCTTCATCGTGAGCTTCGGCGTGACCAAGGCCGTTCTGAACCTGGTGGCGGCCCGCCTGTCGGAGCGCTTCGGGCGGAAGCCGATCCTGGTCGCCGGCTGGCTCCTGGGTGTGCCGGTCCCCTTCCTCATCATGTGGGCGCCGAGCTGGGCCTGGATCGACGCCGCCAACGTGCTGCTGGGGGCCAACCAGGCCTTTGCCTGGTCGATGACGGTCATCATGAAGGTGGACCTGGTCGGGCCCCGCCGACGCGGCCTGGCCCTCGGCCTGAACGAGTTCGCCGGCTACCTCGCGGTCGCGATCTCGGCCTGGGCCACCGGCGCCATCGCCGCCGCCTATGCCCTGCGGCCCCAACCCTTCTACTACGGCGGCGTCGTGGCCCTCCTGGGGCTCGGGCTCTCGGTCGTCTTCGTGCGGGAGACGCGCGGCCACGTCGCGCTGGAAGTCGCCCAGCAGATCGGCCCCGCCGCCGGGCCGTTGCCGTCGTTCCGGACGATCTTCGCGCGCACGACCTGGCGCGAGCGCAGTTTGTCGGCCGCTTGCCAGGCCGGACTCGTCAACAACCTGAACGATGGCATGTCGTGGGGCATCTATCCCCTCTTCTTCGGCAGCTACGGGCTCGGCGTCGCCGCCATCGGCGTCGTCAAGGCGGTGTATCCCGGCGTCTGGGGTCTCCTGCAGCTCCTGACCGGCCCCTTGAGCGACCGGATCGGCCGCAAGTGGCTCATCGCGGGCGGGATGGCGGTCCAGGCCGGCGGCATCTGGCTCACGGTGCTGGTGCCGCGCTATCCGGCCTGGCTGGCGGGTGCGGCGCTGCAGGGGCTGGGGACGGCCATGGTCTACCCGACGCTGCTCGCCGTCATCGGCGACGTTGCCCATCCCAGCTGGCGGGCGACCGGGTTCGGCGTCTACCGGCTCTGGCGGGACCTCGGCTACGCGATCGGCGCCCTGCTGGCCGGGATCGTGGCCGACCTGCTGGGCATGGCGGCGGCGATCCACGTCGTCGCGACGCTCACCCTGCTCTCGGGGGTCGTGGTGGCCCTTCGGATGGCGGAGACGCGGCCCGCCCCGGCCTGATATCGTCGGACGACTCGAGCGATCAACGGGCGAGGGCGATGACCGATCCGACCGTGCTCCTGGCGACGCAGTACTCGGAGAGAGCCGGCGAGTATGCGCGGCTGTGGAGTCCGATCATCCGGCCGATGGGCGAGCGCCTGGTGGGGGCGATGCCGCTCGGGAAGGCGAGGGCGGTCCTCGACGTCGGCACCGGCTCCGGCGCGCTGCTGCCCGTCCTGCGGCTGGCGGCGCCGGGCGCTCGCATCGTGGGCATCGACCGGGCGGATGGCATGCTCCGGCTGGCCCGCACGCTCTCCTCCGCGACGTTCCTGGTCGTGACGGATGCCGCGCGGCTCGGCCTCCGCTCGGCCACGTTCGACGCCGCCGTGCTCGCGTTCGTCCTCTTCCACCTGCCGAATCCGCTGGACGGCCTGGCCGAGCTGGCCCGCGTGTTGCGCACGGGCGGCCTCGTCGGCACCGCGACCTGGGGCGCCGATCAGGCGCTGCCGGCCGCGGCGATCTGGACCGAGGAGCTGGACGCGGCGGGCGCGGCACCCGGGACCCTCCCCGACGCGGTCCAGCAGCACGCGCTGGTGGATACGCCGGACAAGGTCGGCGGGCTGCTGGAGGCCGCCGCACTCGTCCCGGTGCGCCTCTGGACCGAGCGCTTCGAGCGCCGCTGGAGGTGGGACGAGCTGTTCGCGCTCCAGCGACGGTGGGGCCTCCCCCACCGCCGGCTCCAGACGCTCGGAGAGGACCAGCGCCACCCCTGCCTGGCGCGGGTGCGCGAGCGGATGGGCCGCCTGGCGCCAGCCGACCTGGTGCACCGGCCCGAGATCGTCTTCGCCCTCGCCCGTCGCGAGCCCGAGCGCGCAGTCCGTTCGAGTAACCGGGCGCGACCGTAGCCTGACCGCCAACGGTCAGATGTTCCGCTCCGAGCGCGGGCTTCGCCACGCGCCCACCCACCCAACCCTAAAAGGTGGGGGAGGCCTCGGAGAATGCGCGCCGCCGGGCGTCGCGGGGCTGGGGCCCCGCCGCCCGGGGCGCGCGGTCCCAAAGGTGTTCCGACACCCCTCCGACAATCTACCGGGGCGGACCGGGGACGTCGTAGCGGATCGTCAGCTCGCGCCCGGGCGCGTCGGCGGCGATCCGGATCGGCTGCTCGAAGACGGCCGTCTGGATCAGACAGGCGCCCTGCCCGTCGGTCCGGCAGTAGAAGAAGGTCGTCGAGAGCGTGATCCGGCCTTCCCCCTCGCTCGCCCCGACGCGGAGCGGGATCCGAACGGGCAGGCTCGGGCGCTCGAGGCTCTTCTCGCCTTCGCCGCCGGGGACGGCGAGGCCCGCGCCGGTGACCTCGCGCACGCGGTAGACGAACGGCGTCCCCGGGTTCAGCTTGTAGCCGGCCGGCAGCCGGATGTCGAGGAGGAGCGCGCCATCCCCGCCCGGCCGCACGGCGGCGGCGGGGAGCGTGGGCCGGGCCGTGTCGGCGAGAACGTCGGAGAGGTCGGTGGCGGCCACGCTGGGCGCGGTGAGGCCCCGCAGGACGAGCGTCGTGACCTGGTGGGTGGCGAGGTCGGCGACCCGGACGGCGTGGTTGTTGGTGTCGGCGACGTAGAGCTTCCCGGCGGCGACGCTGAGCCCGCCCGGCTCGAAGAAGCGTGCCGCCTTGCCGTCCACGTGCCCGGGCGCGCCGTCGCCCGCGAACGTCGCCACCCGCCCCGGCCCCGGCTCGACCACCTTGACCTTGTGGTTGTAAGTGTCGGCGACGTAGAGCTTCCCGGCGTGGAAGGCGACGCCGAGCGGGTGCTGGAGGCGGACGGCGCCACCGTGGCCGTCGACGTCGCCGAATTCGAAGAGCCCCGTCCCGACCAGCGTGCGGACCTCCCCGGCCGGGTCGAGGTCGGCCGACCGGATCGCGCTCGCCTCGCTGTCTGCGAAGTAGAGCCGCTTGCCGTCGGTGGTGATGCCGCTCGGCTGGGCCAGCTCGGCCTCGGCCAGCGGCCCGTCGGTCAGGTCTTCGCTCCCGCTCCCCGCGTAGGGCCGGATCTGGCCGCTGGCCAGATCGAGGGCCCACAACTGGTGGGGGCCGGCCATCGCGATGTAGAGCGTGCTCTGGTGGGCGACGAGGTCCCACGGCGAGTTGAGCCCGATGTCGAGCGCCGGCCCGCGGGCGTCGCGGGCGTGGCTCTGGCTGCCGGTGCCGGCGACGGTGCTGACGCGCCGGGCCGCGAGGTCGAGCTTGCGGATCAGATGGTTCTCGCGATCCGCCACGTAGAGGGCCCCACCGGCCAGGGCCAGGCCTTGCGGGTGATCGAAACGCGCCTCGGCGAAGCTCCCGTCGCGCCGGCCCGCGTCGGGGCCGCCGACCGTGTGGAGCACCTGGCCGTCGCGTCGCGCGATGACGATGCGGTTGTGGTTGGTGTCGGCGATGAAGAGCCGATCGGCCTGAGGGTCGGCCAGGATCTTGCCCGGAAAGGCGAGCAGGCTCGGTCCCAGCCGGTATTTCTCGAGCGCGAGCGGGATCGGCGTCTCGTCGAGGGCGCCCCGGGCTTTGGCGTCCGCGATCAGGATGCCGATCACCCGGTCGAGGCCCTCGTAGTGGCCCTCGCCCTCGACGCCACCGATGAGGTCGCCGTCGGCGTCGATGACGACGAGGGTAGGCCACGCTCGCACCCCGTAGGCCCGCCAGATCCGGAAATCGCGGTCGTTCACGATCGGGTGCTCGCGCCCGTAACGGAGAACCGCCTGCCGCATCCGCTCGACCTCGCCCTCGTTCTTGAACTTGGCCGAGTGGACCCCGATCACGACCAGCGCCGGCCCGTACTTCGCCTCCAGGCGCTTGAGGTCGGGGATGACGTGCAGGCAGTTGATGCAGCCGTACGTCCAGAAGTCGAGCAGGACGACCTTGCCTCGGAGGTCGGCCAGGGTGAGCGGGCGGGCCACGTTGAGCCAGCCGATCCCACCGTCCAGCTCGGGCGCGGCGGCGACCTCGATGAGCGGGGGCGGCGCCGTCTCCGGCGGCGTCGCCGGCGGGCTCTCCTCGTCGGCGACCGCGACGGTGACGGCGAGGAGCAGCAGGCCGAGCCAGACGCCGTATCGCATCCTGCGGTAAGATTACTCGGAGGGGAATCTCGACACAACCGGAGGGGATCGCCATGGGGCAAGGGTCCGTGGTCTCGATCCAGATCGCGCCGGAGGCCTCGGCGCCGATGGTGCCCGTTCAGCAGATCGAAGCCGTCGTCGGCAAGGGCCTGGCCGGCGACCGCTACTTCCACCGGGCCGGCACCTACTCCGAGCGGCCCCCGAGCGCCGGCCGGCAGGTCACGCTGATCGAGGCCGAGGCGATCGAGGCGATCGCCCGCGAGGCCGGCATCGAGATTCCCGCCGCGGCCAGCCGGCGGAACATCACCACGCGCGGCGTCGCCCTGAACCACCTGGTCGGCCGGCGCTTCCGCGTCGGCGACGTCCTCCTCGAGGGCACGCGGCTCTGCGAGCCGTGCACGCACCTGGAGAGCCTGAGCAAGCCCGGCGTGCTGAAGGCGCTCGTGCACCGCGGCGGCCTGCGCTGCGACATCGTCGCCGGCGGCACCATCAAGATCGGCGACGTCGTCCGCGCCGAAGAGCGGTGAGGCTGGGCTACGCCATGAGACGTCACCGCGCCGAAGCTCGGCGATCCATGCCGCGCCCCACCCTCGCCACGTGGGGGCTCAGGTCGGAGGACAGCGGCAGCCAGACGCCGATTCGAGTCGTGATCGTCGACGGTCAGAACCTGGTGAGGGAAGGGCTGGCGGCGCTGCTCAGCCGGCAGCCCCACGTCGCCATCGTCGGCGAGGCCGCCAGCGCCCGGCAGTTGACCGACATCATGGCCGACCTCGCGCCCGACGTGGTCCTCCTCGACGTCGCCCTGACCGATACCGACAGCATCGACGTGATCCGGACGGTCAGGCAGCGGTGGCCCAGCACCAGGGTGCTCCTGCTGGCGGTCGGCGGGGATGAAGGTCGGGTCTTCACCGCGCTGAGGGCCGGGGCCAAGGGCTACGTCACCAAGAATGCGAGCGGCACCGAGGTCACGAAGGCCATCGGGGCGGTCCATCGCGGCGAGATGTGGGCCGAGAGAACCTTCATCGCCCGGTTCTTCGAGGCGGAGGCGTCCCGGTCCTCCCCGGCGCCGGTCGGTGATCCGTCCGGACGCCCGCTGACCGAGCGAGAGAAGGACATCGTCCGGGTCCTGGTTTCCGGCGCGACCAACAAGGACATCGCGCAGGCGCTCGCGATCAGCGAGAAGACGGTGAAGAGTCATCTGACCAGCATCTTCAGGAAGCTTCAGGTCAGCCGGCGGCTCGAGGCCGCCTTGCAGGCGATCCAGCGGGGCTTGATCGCCGTCGCCTGCGCGCCCCTTTTCGACTAGGTCCATCGGCCTAGGACTCCGTCTCCGGCCCGCGCCCTAGGTCGACCGTCGGGTCTCTCCGGCCGGCTCGGCCGGGCCCGCCTCCGACTTCCTTCCGTCTCCCGCGTCTCCGTCCAAAAGCCGATTGCTCCCGCGGCTCGACCGGGGTGTAGTCGAATTGAGCCATCCCACACCCTCACGGCCGCTGGACGGCGGCCCCGAGACGGAGAGGCGATTCGTGGAACTCCCGCTGGTGGCGATTGTCTTGCCCTGGGTCGGCGTGGCGGTCGGCGGCTGGCTCGGGTACGCGCTCCTCCGGCAAAACGGCCGCATCCTGCTGCGCCTGGACGCCCTGGAGCGACAGCTTCGCCAGTCGGCGGGATCGGCACCCGGCGCGTGGCCGAGCCTGCCGCTGGGATCCCCGGCGCCCGAATTCGAGCTTCCCGATCTGGCGGGCGGCCGGCGAGCCCTGACCGACTTCCGCGGGCGGCCCGTCCTGCTGATCTTCTTCAGCCCGCGCTGCGGGTTCTGTACGCAGATGGCCGCCGACCTCGCGGCCCTGCCGCGCGACGGGGCCCGCGGTGCGCCGCTGCCGCTGATCGTGACGAGCGGCGACCCCGGCGAGAATCGCGCGCTGGTGGAGAAGCACGGCATCCGCGCCCCGGTGCTGCGGCAAGAGACGACCGAGGTCTCCTCACGATACAAGGCCAGCGGGACGCCCACCGGCTACCTCATCGACGAGCAGGGGCGGATCGCGAGCGAGATCGCGGTGGGGGCCCCGGCCCTGCTGGCGCTGGCGGCCCGGCCGAGCGCCGGCCCGGGCGATCGTCGGGGCCAGGGCGCGGCCGGCAAGCCGCCGCTCGAGCTCTTCCAGGGACATCGCTCGCTGGCCGAGAGCCGGATCACCCGGAAGGGCCTGCCGGCCGGGACGCCCGCGCCGCCGTTCACGCTGCCCCGGGTGGACGGCGGGGAGCTGTCGCGGGAGGCGTATCGAGGCCGGCGGCTCCTGCTGGTCTTCTCAGATCCGGAGTGCGAACCCTGCGACGAGCTGGCCCGCCGCCTGGAAACGCTAACGCGCGAGCGACCGACCCTGTCGGTCCTCATGGTGAGCCGGGGAGATCCGGAAGCCAACCGGCGGAAGGTCCGGGAACACGGCCTCACGTTCCCCGTCGTGCTTCAGCGGCACTGGGAGGTTTCCCGGCTCTACGGGATCTTTGCGACGCCGGTCGGCTACCTGATCGACGAGGCGGGGGTGATCGTCGCCGACGTCGCGGTGGGACCCGCTGCGATCCTGGCCCGGGTGGGCGCGGCCGCGGTTCCCACTGACGGGACGAGCGCCCGCATGGGCCCGCGGGGAAGGTGATGGGGGTCCCACGGCAGTCAGGGGGCTCGTGGGACGCCTCGGCTCCCTCCCGTGGGCCGCCCTGGATATCGCGGCCACGCCGGACACACGACGACAGGCTTGGGGGGAGGGAGAAAGCGAGACAGCGATGGCGAATCGGTTCGATGAGCTGGCGATGGCCCTGGCCGGCGGGATGACGCGACGCGGAGCCCTTCGGCTTCTGGGCATCGGCGCCGCGGCCGCCGGGCTGCTGGGCCCCCTGGGTCGGCGAACGGCCTGGGCGGGGCCTGGCTGCGGCCGCGCCTGTCAGGATGCAGGGTTCCAGCCTGGCAGCCGGGATTTCGTGGACTGCGTCCACGCATGCGGCCAGGCCAAGGAAGTCTGCGAGGTGAATGCCCTCGAGGCGTGCGTCGCCATCGACCCCGTGGCGGCGACCGTCACCGTGACCTGCTGCGGCGGCGGGGGGACCTGCAACACGCTCGGGGTGTGCGTTTGTCCGAGTGGCACCGACATCACCGAGTGCACCAACGTCACGATTCCTACCTTCACCTGTTGCACCGGCGGCGCCGTCTGCGACAACGCCGCGGGAGTCTGCGTCTCAGCCTAGGCCCTTCACAGCGCGGCGAGGGGGCCCTCGGCGCTCCGTTGCCCTGGAGCTCCCCTCGCCGCGCGATGCTCGGCTAGAAGAGCGCGATCGGATTCACCGGCGAGCCGGTGACGTTCTTGAGCCGCAGCGGGGCGATGGTGAGCAGGAACTCCCAGCGGCTGCGCTCGGCGCAGGCCCGGGCCAGCTCCTCCAGGTTCATGTTGTCGATGAGCCAGAGCCCGAGCCCGACCAGGGCCACGATGTGGAAGGGGTGGCCCATCCCGGGGTACGGGGTCGGCGTCACGTCGTTGTGGGTGTCACTCCCCCACATGGCGACGCCCCGCTCCCGGAGCCACGGCGCGAGCGCGGCGTGCGGGCCGCAGGCGCCAGCCTGCATCGGGTGGGCCGGCCCCTCGGCCCCCCGCCGGGCATAGTGCCCGGTCCGCACGACCAGGATATCCCCCGCCTCCACGCGCACGCCCTGCGCGCGCTCGGCCGCCTCCAGGTCCTCCGGCAGCACGCCCTGACTCCGCTCGAGCCACTGCACGCCGCGCGCCCGCGCGACGTCGAGGAGGACGCCCCGGCTCACCACCCCGTCGTGGAGGAGCTCGACGGCCTCGACCGTCGCCCCCTCCCGCGAGGTGATCAGGTTGCAGGAGCGGCCGTTGTAGATCTTCCCCTCCCAGAAGAAGTGGGCCGGGGTGTCCACGTGGGTGACCGTGTAGCCGTGGAAGACCATCCCGATGAACTCGCTGGCCCCCCGCCGGGCCAGCAGCCGCTCGGGGGACGCGGTGTCCCGCCCCTCCCCGCTGTCCACCATGAAGCGCAGGACCTGGAAGGTCGTGTCGGCGGCGATGTCGGTCGCGATCGGCCGGGCACAGCTCACCGGGACGCCGTCCTTCACGAGCCGGGCGGCGGCCAGCCGCTTGGCGGGCGTGATCAGGTTCAGCGTGCCCAGCTCGTCCTCGGCGCCCCACCGCCCCCAGTTGGACAGCGTCTTGAGGTACCCGATGACCTCGGTCTCGCTCGGTGTGGTCATGGACCCTCCCGGAACGTCCACCTGACTAATGCATCCGCTTGTAGCGCAGCCGGTGCGGTCGCTCGGCCTCGGCGCCCAGCCGCTTCCGGCGGTCCGCCTCGTAGTCGGCGTAGTTCCCCTCGAACCAGACCACGCGCCCCTCGTCCTCGAAGGCGAGCATGTGGGTGGCGATCCGGTCCAGAAACCAGCGATCGTGGCTGATGACGACGACGCAGCCGGCGAAGCCGAGCAGCGCGTCCTCCAGCGCCCGCAGCGTGTCCACGTCGAGGTCGTTCGTCGGCTCGTCGAGGAGGAGCAGATTCCCGCCGGTCCTGAGGAGCTTCGCGAGGTGGACCCGGTTCCGCTCGCCGCCCGAGAGGTCGCCGACCCGCTTCTGCTGATCGGCGCCCTTGAAGTTGAACGAGGCCACGTAGGCCCGCGAGCCGACCTGGCGGCGGCCGAGCTGGAGCTGGTCGGCGCCCCCCGAGATCTCCTCCCACACGTTCTTGCCGCCCGCGAGCGCGTCGCGGGATTGGTCCACGTACGCGGGGACGACCGTCTCGCCGAGACGCAGGCTCCCCCCGTCGGGCTTCTCCTGGCCCACGATCATCCGGAAGAGCGTCGTCTTGCCGGCGCCGTTCGGCCCGATCACCCCGACGATCCCGCCCCGCGGCAGGCTGAAGGTGAGGTCGTCGATCAGCACGCGCTCCCCGTAGCCCTTGCTCAGGTGCTCGGTCGCCACCACGACGTCCCCCAGCCGCGGGCCCGGCGGGATCACGATCTCGACGTCGTCGGCCCGGCGCTCGGCCTCGGCCGCGAGGAGACTCTCGTAGGCCGTCAGCCGCGCCTTGCTCTTGGCCTGGCGCGCCCGCGGCGCCATCCGCACCCACTCCAGCTCGCGGGCCAGGGTCCGCTGCCGGGCGGACTCGGCCTTCTCCTCGACGGCCAGCCGCGCCTGCTTCTGCTCGAGCCACGAGGAGTAGTTGCCTTGCCAGGGGATGCCGTAGCCGCGGTCCAGCTCGAGGATCCAGCCGGCGACGTTGTCGAGAAAATAGCGGTCGTGGGTCACGGCGACGACGGTGCCGGGATACTCCTGGAGGTAGCGCTCGAGCCAGGCGACCGACTCGGCGTCGAGGTGGTTGGTCGGCTCGTCGAGGAGGAGCATGTCGGGGCGCTCGAGGAGGAGCCGGCAGAGGGCGACCCGGCGCGCCTCGCCGCCCGACAAGGTCCCGACGGCCTGGTCGCCGGGGGGCACCCGGAGGGCGTCCATGGCGATCTCGACGGTGCGGTCGAGGTCCCAGCCGCCGACGGCTTCGATGGCGTCCTGCAGCCGCCCCTGCTCGGCCAGGCACCGCTCCATCGCGTCGTCGTCCAGCGGCTCGCCGAGCCGCGCGGTGACCGCCTCGAACTCGGCGAGGAGCGCCCGCGTCGCCGCCACCCCCTCCTCGATGTTGCCGAGGACGTCCTTGGTCGGGTCCAGCCGCGGCTCCTGGGGGAGGAAGCCGATCCGGAGCCCCTCGGCCGGCCGGGCCTCGCCGAGGAAGTCGTCGTCCACCCCGGCCATGATGCGGAGCAGCGTGGACTTGCCGGCCCCGTTGGCCCCGAGGACCCCGATCTTGGCCCCGGGGAAGAAGGCGAGCGAGATGCCGCGCAGGATCTCGCGCTTGGGCGGGACCACTTTCCGGAGGTCGCGGGTCGTGAAGACGAACTGGGGCGGCATGGGCTCCGTCATGATACACGACGGCGGGCCCCCGGCGGCGGCGAGGCGGCTGTCAGATTTAAAAAGGGGGGGAGACCTCGGAAGAGGCCGCGAAGGCTCTCCGACAATCTGGCGGGATAACCGCGCGCCGCGGGAAGCTGACCCGCACCGCGTATGGTGGTCCACTCCGAGCGCCGGCTTTTGCCGGCGCAATTCTCCTGGGGGAGGCCTCGGAGGGGGCCGTTGAGGCCCCCTCCGACAATCTAGGCGCTCAGCGCGCGGCGGATGAGGGCGCTCAGGTCTTGAGGACCGAAGGGCTTCTCCAGGTAGAGGACGCCCGTCTGATCGAGGAAGTCGCGGGTGTCCGGGTTCATCACGTCCCCGGTGACGAAGATCACGCGGCGGGCCAGCGGCGGGTCCAGCCGCCGCAGCTCCTGGTAGAGCGCCGGGCCGTTCAGGTCGGGCATCCGCACGTCGCTCACGACCACCCCGTAGGCCCGCGTCCGCAGCCGGGCCAGCGCCTCCCGCCCGTTGCTGGCCCGATCCACCCGATAGCCGTCCAGCGCCAGGATCTCCGCCAGCATGTCGCCCACCAGCGGCTCGTCCTCCACCAGCAGCACGTCCATGGCGTCCCCCGGCGCGACGGCCTCCGGCCGCGGCGCCGCCTCCTCCCCGAGCCCCGGCCCCGCCGCGGGCAACTCCACCGTGAACCTCGCCCCCCCGCCCGGCCCGCTCGTCACCCCGATCCGGCCCCCGTGGTTCTCGACGATCCGCTGGCAGATCGCCAGCCCCAGCCCCGTCCCCTGCCCCTCCCCCTTGGTCGTGAAGAACGGCTCGAAGACGTGCGGCAGGTGCTCGGGCTTGATCCCGGGGCCGTCGTCGCCGAGGGTGACCCGCACCCGGGCCGCGGCCGGGTCGAGCGCGGTCGTCACGCTCAGGGTCCCGCTGGCCCGCGCCTCCCGCATCGCCTGCGCGGCATTCAAGACCAGGTTGGCGAAAACCTGCTGGAGCTGGTCGGGATCGGCCAGGACCGGCGGCAGCCCCGCCTCCTCCTCCCGGATCACGCGCACCCCCGCGTGCCTGAGGTCGTAGGTCGCCAGCTCGAGCGTCCCGGTCAGCAGCTCGTCCACGTCCACCGGGCGCCGCTGGGGCGGCCGCTTGCGGGCCAGCGCGAGGAGGGTGCGGACGATCTTCACCGCCCGCTGGGCCTGGGCCGCGACCAGCGCCAGCCGCTCCCCGAGGCGGCGGTCCGCCGCGTCCTGGCGCACGAGGTCGAGGGTGCCGGTGATGACGGCCAGGGGGTTGTTCAGCTCGTGGGCCACGCCGGCCACCATGCGGCCGACGGTGGACAGGCGCTCGACGTGCAGCAGCTGCTCGAGGAGCCGGGCGTTCTCGACCGCCGCTGCCGCGGACTCGGCGAGCGCCCGCAACGCCGCCTCGTCGAACCGCGGGAGATGGCGGCTCTCGGCGCTGCCGGCCAGCAGCAGCCCGACGCGCCGCTCCCGGGCGACCAGCGGGATCGCCAGCCTCCACTCGAGGCCGGCCAGGGGGAGACCCCAGGGGCCGGCCAGGGTCACCGCCTCGAGCCGTCGGGGAACCCCGGCCGCCAGGACCTCGCTCCACACGCCGGTCTCGGCCGGCAAGCGGAGCTCCGCCAGCGCCGCCGGGGCGAAGCCGGTGCAGGCGCGGGGGACGAGCGTTTCGCCGTTCTCCAGCAGGAGGACGACGTTGCGGTCACTGCCCAGGAGGTCGTGAGCCGCCCGCAGCACCGCCTCCAGGACGTCGCCGAGGTCGGGCCGCCCGCTGGTGGCGGTGAGGAAGCGGCCGAGGACCGCGAACTGCTCGCGCTCCTCGCGGAGCCGGTAGTGCTCGGCGGCGTTGTCCAGGATGAGCGGGAGCTTGGCCAGGTCGCCGGCGCGCTTGACCAGGTAGTCGTACACGCCAACCTTCGTCAGCTCGAACGCCGGCAGCTCGTCGCCTTTGCGCAGGAGGAGGACCACCGGGATCCGGAGGCGGCGGGCGCGCAGCGCCCAGAGCGCCTCGAGGGCGGGACAGTCGCTGGCCCGCTCGTCGAGGAGCAGCGCGTCGAACGGCTCGGTGAGCAGGCGACCCAGGCACTCGTCGAGGGTCAGCGTCCCATCGACGACGAACCGCGCCCCGTGGCCGTGCAGGTGGTGGCGCGCGCGCTCGACGTCGGTCGGATGGCGACCTAGGTGAAGGACCCGCACCGGTCGAGCGTCGGGACGCGCGGAGGGCAGCGGCAGCTCGGCGGTCGTCGCGTTCGGGCTCAACTCAGGAGCCTCGGCTGCCCGAGCGGCGGGGCGCCGTCGCCCGCGCGCCCGACCGGGCGCGCCGCCCCGGCGACCGGCAAGGTCACCGTGAAGGTGGTGCCGCCGGCCGGCCCGCTCCGGAAGCTCACCGAGCCGGCGTGGTCCTCGACGATCTTGTGGACCAGGGCGAGGCCGAGGCCAGTGCCGCTCGGCTTGGTCGTGAAGAAGGGGTTGAAGACGTGGTGCGCCTGGTCGGGCGCGATGCCGACGCCGGTGTCCTCGATCTCGACGACGACCCGCCGGTCCCGCACCCAGCGGCCGGGCGCGGCGAACGGATCGACGGGGTCGGCGGCGCTCGCCCGCAGGGTGAGCGTGCCGCCTTCCGGCATCGCGTCGAGCGCGTTGGCCACCAGGTTGACCAGCGCCTGGTAGAGCTGCTCCCGGTCGGCCTGGATGGCGGGCAGCCCCGGCGCGTACTCGCGGGCGACGGTGATCGGCTTGGCCTCGACCTGATTGGCGTACAGCTCGAGGGCCTGCTCGCACAGCTCGACCAGGTTGACCGGGCCCAGGATGAGCCGGGCGGGCCGGGCCAGCCGCAGCAGGCTCTCCACGATGCCGTTGATCCGCTCCAGCTCGCGGGGCACCACGTTCTGAAAGCGCTGCCGGAAGCGCTCGTCGGCGAACCGGCGCGCGAGGTGGCGGCTGAAGGTGAGCACCGAGGTGAGCGGGTTCTTGATCTCGTGGGCGAGCCCGGCGGCCAGGGTGCCGAGCGCGGCCAGCCGGTCGGAGCGCCGGAGCTGCTCCTCGAGCTGGCGGACGCTGGTGAGGTCTCGCAGGACCGCGACGACCCCCAGGTCCTTCCCCTCGGCGCCCCGCAGCGGCGCCGTGGTCAGCTCGACCGGAATGGCGACCCCGTCATGGCGAATCAGGCTCGCCGAGACCAGGCCGCCGCCGACGCCGGAGGTGAGGGTCTGCGCCAGTGCGTCGCCCAGCTCGGAGACGGGCCCGAACACCTCGGTGAAGCGGCGGCCGCGGACCTCGGCCAGGCGGCAGCCGGTCAGCGCCTCGGCGGCCGCGTTGAGCGTGACGATCTGTCCGTCCAGATCCAGGGTGACGATGCCGCTGGTCAGCGAGCCGAGGATGTGGTCGGTGTAACTCTTGAGATCGGAGAGCTCGGCGAAGCGCCGCTCCAGCTCGGCGTGAGCCGCCTCCAGCGCGGTCCGCTGCTGGAGGAGCTGGCTGGCCATGTGGTTGAAGGCGAGGGCCAGCTGCCCGATCTCGTCGGAGGTGACCGACTCGATCCGCTGGGCCAGCTCCCCCCGCGAGATGGCGGCCGCGCCGTCGGCCAGCTGGCGGACCGGCCGCGCGATGCGCCGGGCCACCAGGGCCGAGGCCAGCGCGCCCGCCACCAGAACCACCGCCGCCAGCCCGGCCAGCTCCCATCGCGTCCGGGCGATCTGGGCCTCCACCCGGCGCTTGGAGAGCCCGACCCGCACGGTGCCCCACCGCTGGCCCTGCACCTCGATCGGCATCGCGAAGTCGTAGAACGATTCGCCGGTCTTCGTGACGACCCGCTCCTGCACCAGGGGCCCGGAGGCGGCCACCGCCCGGCGGGAGACCGGGTCGTCGAGCAGGGCGCCCACCTCCCCCGCGCTCTCGCTGGAGGCGGCGACTTTGCCCTCGGCATCGAGGACGATCGCGTACTCGACGTCGGGGTCCCGGTCGACCTGGGTGACGTTCTGCTCGAGGGCGGTGAAGTTGTAGAGGAGGAGCGGGCTGGACGAGATCGCGGCCAGATTGCGGGCGACCACCAGGCCCCGCTGCTGCATCTCCTCGATGATGGTGGCCCGCTGCCGACGCTCCACCACGCCGATGAAGACGGCCATCACGAGCGTGATCACCAGGACCGTCCCGGCCAGGAACTTGGCCTGGAGGGACACGAACGGCGGCGAGGCGCGCAGGAGTCGACTCATCGGGGGATCCTATGGCCGCAAACGCCGACGAGGCCGTCCGAGGTACCGGGCCGCGGCCCGAGCAGATCAAGGACGCAGGC
>DASYUM010000026.1:0-3196 GCA_036001225.1 Candidatus Methylomirabilota bacterium
TCTCGAGCAGGCTCACGGGGCTTCCCCCGGCCCGGGCCGCCTCACTGGTCTACCCTGGCCTCAACACGACGCCAGGACCCTGACGATGGGACCGGGCCGAGGACCGAGCAGCCCAAGGACGCAGGGAGGAGGCGCGCCGAGGCGTATGCCGCATACGTTGAGGCGCGCCGACGACCGAGGACGCCGGGATGCGACGGTCATCGGCCCGGGCCGCCTCATCCGGTGCCTGCCGGCGCCTGGGCGGCCAGCGTGGCCGGCGGGCGCCCGCCGCCGCCGAGCCGGGCCAGGAGCCCGGTCAGCCCGCCCGGCTGGAAGACGGCGACCAGCACGATGAGGCCGCCGTAGATCATCAGGTCCACCGCCTTGCCGGTGCCGCCGAAGTAGACGCGGGTCGCCTCCGAGAGCGGGATGAGGATGATCGCCCCCAGGAATGGTCCCCACCGCGTCCCCACCCCGCCCAGGACGGCCACCAGGCAGATGAGGATCGAGAGCGAGAGCGGGAACACCGACTCGGGGTCGATGAACAGCACGTACTGGGCGTAGAAGGAGCCGCCGAGGGCCGTGAAACCCGCCGACAACGCGATGGCGAGGAGCTTGTAGCGGGTGAGCGGCACACCCAGGCTCTGAGCGGCCTCGGGGTCCTCGCGGATGGCCCGGAAGTAGTACCCGATCCGCGAGCGCTCGACCGCGACGGTCACCGCGAAGACGCCGGCGAAGAGCCCCAGCGCGATGTAGTAGTAGGGCCACTTCGCCCGGTGGAACTGGAAGTTGACCAGGGTCTCCGGCTTGATCGGCAGCCACAGCCCGCGAGCGCCGCCGAGGGCATCCCAGTTGATCATGATCGTCTGCACGATCTCGCCGATGGCGATGGTGGCGATGGCGAAGTAGTGGCCGCGGAGCCGGAAGCAGGGGAAGCCGATCACTTGGGAGACGACGACGGCCAGTCCCATGCCGGCGGCCATCCCGAGCCAGGGCGACACGCCCCACCACATGCCCAGGACCGAGGACGTGTAGGCCCCGATCCCGAAGAACACGGCGTTGCCGAGCGAGATCTGGCCGCAGTAGCCGCCGAGGAGGTTCCAGGCCTGGGCGAGGAGGCCGTAGAGGAAGATCTTGATCATGACGTCGCGCGGGTAGGGCTTGGTGAACACGATCGGGAAGATCGCCAGCGCGACGACGAGCGCCGCCAGCCCCGCGAGTCGGACGCCCCGCGCGTTCATCGGACTAGAACTTCCCGAAGAGGCCCTGGGGGCGAAGCAACACCACGGCCAGGTAGAGGCAGAACACGCCCACGTACTTGAAGGCGGGCGCCCACAGCCCGACCAGCACCTCGACCAGGCCGACCAGAATGCCGGCGGCCAGCGCGGCCGCCACGTTGCCGAAGCCCCCGAGGGCGACGGTGACGTAGGCGATGAGGGCGAAGGCGCCCCCGACGTCGGGAAAGATGTAGAAGAAGTTCGCCAGCAGTGCCCCCGAGACCCCGACGCAGGCTGCCCCCAGGCCCCAGCCGAGCGCGAACATCCGCTCGGTGTCGATCCCCATCAAGGCGGCCGCCTGGCGATCCTGGGCGGTCGCCTGGAGCGCGAGGCCGGTCTCGGTGCGGGTGATGAACCCGTAGAGGAGTCCGAAGGCCACCAGCGCGGCGACGGCAGCCGTCAGCTGGGGGGCGCCGATGAAGATGCCGAACAGCGACAGCCGGCCGCTCACCCACGGGTTCTGGATCAGCCGGAAGTCGGGCGTCCACAGGAACTGGGCGCTACTGCGGAGGAAGACGGCCAGCCCGAACGTCGCGAAGATCTGGACCAGCATGGGGGCGGCCAGGATGCGGCTGATGATGCCCTTGTAGACCAGCACGCCGACGACGAAGAGCAGGGCGGCCGTGCCGGGTAAGGCGAGCAAGGGATCGAGCCGGCCGAGCGCCCACGCCCAGAAGGTGGCGAACATGGCGAGCATGAGGAACTCGCCGTGGGCGAAGTTGACGATCTCCATCAGCCCGAAGATCAGGGAGAGGCCGGCCGCGATCAGGGCGTAGACGAGCCCCATCAGCAGGCCGGACACGAGGCTCTGGACGACGATCTCGGCGGTCACGCGACTCGGGTCGGCGCGGGGATCACGCCGGATCGTAACAGAGCGGCGCCCCCGCCCGCAACCCACGAGCGCAACCCGAGCGTGTTGACCGGCCCCCGGTCCAGGACTAGGCTGGGCGCGTCGGAGTGGGGCTATGCAGGTCGAACTGCCGTACGGCGAGGGCACGCTGAGCGCGGCGCTGCCGGCGCGGACGCGGGTCGTTTCCGCCGGGGAAGCCGTGGCCCTCCCACCCGTCGAGGATCTCGTGGGGGCCGTCGGGGAGGCCCTGGTCGCGCCCCGGGGCCTGCCGCGGATCCGGGAGCTCGTCGCGTCGTCGGCGAGGGTGACGATCGCCTTCGACGACGCGACGGTCGCCTCCTACGGCCCCATCCGCGGCGTCGCCATCAAGGCCGTCCTGGAGGAGCTGGAGGCGGCCGGCGTCGCGCGCGCCAACGTCCGGCTGCTCTGCGCCAACGCCCTCCACCGGAAGCTGCGGCCGGCCGAGCTGGCCCGGATCCTCGGTGACGAGCTGGTCGCCGAGTTCGGCGCGCGTCTGACCTGTCACGATGCGGAAGACCCCGCGCAGCTGATTGACCTCGGCGCCACGCCCGAGCACGGCTACCCCGTCGAGATCAACCGCCTGGTCGCCGAGTCCGACCTCACCGTCTACGTCAACGCCCGCTACAACCGCGGCTTCAATGGCGGCTGGAAGTCGGTCTGCGTGGGCCTCTCGACCTATCGCTCCATCCGCGTGACCCACACCCCGGACGGGATGTCCATGGCTGTCCACGACAACCGGATGCACGCGGTGCTGGACGAGATGGGCCGGCATCTCGAGCGCCGCCTCGGGAAGCCGGTCTTCAAGCTCGACACGCTGCTCGCCGACCCTCATCGGGTGGCCAAGGTCGTCGCCGGGAGCGTCGCCGAGACCCGCCGCGAGCTGCTGGAGACGCTGGGCCGGATGTTCCCGCCGCGGCGCGCACTGAGCCGGGAGCGCTTCGACGTCCTCGTCTACGGGGTGGCCGACTGGAGTCCCTACGCGGTCTTCTCGCACGTGAACCCGATCCTCACCCTCGTCTCGTCGGGACTCGGCTACCTCGGCGGGCTGATCGAGGCGCTCGGCGCCCCG
>DASYUM010000027.1:0-50665 GCA_036001225.1 Candidatus Methylomirabilota bacterium
ATCATGTCGTCGTCCCTCCTTCGCCGGCATTGGGACCCGGCCCCCGGCCCATCTCGCGGGCGCGCCTCTGGGATGACCCGTCAAGTCTCGCGCAGGGATGGGGCTCACTTGGAGTCGCCACCGAGGTTCCACTGTCCCCGTCGCGCCCGCGTCATGGTGTCAGCGCCCGGACGACGACAAGAGCCCAACCGGGTTCCAGCAATTCCGATACCTAGCGTGGACGTGACAGTCATCGGGCACAGCCGATCTCAGGGCATCGTGAGGGTGATCCCCCCGACGAGGTGGGCGCTCTGCTCGGTGACGTCGGCGTGCCCGCCACGCGCCACGCCGACCGTCAGGCGCGAGTACGTCGTCTTGCCTTCGATGAACAGCCCGCCGTACTTGAAGAGGAGGAACCGGGCGCCGGTGAAGACCTGGATGCCACCGCCGCCCAGTTCGTAGCCCGACGCCCGCGCGACGCCGTCGATCGTCGATTAGGTGTAGGTCACCACCGGGCCCACTCCCAGGCCGGCATAGAGCTGGAGCCGCCCGTGTGGGAAATCCTGCCGGTCTTCGAGGAAGCCGTAGCGGGCCAGGACATCGACGGTGATGTAGGTCTCCCCGTTGCTGTTCTCGAAGCGCTGCATCACCGTGTCCACGGGGACCCGCGCGTCGATCGGCGCGCCGCCTCGGGTCCCCGAGATCCGCCGGGTGTCTCCCGTCTCGCCAACGATCTTGAAGTGGAAGAACTCGACGGCGACGCCGAGCCAGGGCAGCCCGGGGAAGAAGTACCCGGCGCGGATGCCGTAGTACGGCGCGCCCTCCGACAGACCCGGCGAAAACGAGAGGTCATGGACCGTGAAATCGTTGCCGGCCGCCGGCTGCTTCACATGAACGTCGGCGTCGCGCGTGAAGTTGCGCCCGGTGAAGCCGTCCAGGAACGGCTCGGCCGCCGCCGGGCCGGCGATCGCCACGAGGGCCAACACCGGAAGACCCAGACGGCCGGCTCGAGCCAGGGCACGCCCGGCCAGACGTGGGCGGCGCGGGGGCCGCGGGACGGCCGGTCCCGGCCGAGGAGCGCGGGACGCCCTGTGTCGAGAAACCGGGAGTTTCAGAGTGTTTTCGCGTCCCTCTCCGGGGGGCCCCCCGGGGTCGCCCGGGAATCTGTAGGCCAGCGTAGCCCAGTCTGGCCCGTGTGACCAGAGGGTGTCGACGAACCTGACGCCCCGTCACATGAATCTAACAAACTGGAGACCGTCCATGAGCGAGGCGAGCGCGATCGATGACGAGCGGAGCCGCGACGGTGCTTGACAGCCCGCGCGAGCGGACCCTACACTCCGTCCGCGCTCCGGTGTTCGTGATCCGGAGTATGCGCCGACTGCTCGGCGGCAGCGGCGTTCGCCCTCGGCTGAGCGGAGGTCCTTCCGGGTGGTACCCGATCCCGAGTTCGAGCTGGTCGCCCGGCTTCGCGCCGGCGATCCCGCCGCCCTCGAGCCGCTCATGACCCGTTACACGGCGCGGATCTACCGGGTCGCCTACGGGATCACCCGGAACGACGCGGATGCCGAGGAGGTCGTCCAGGACGTCTTCCTGAGCCTCTTCCGGAAGATCGCCAGCTTCGAGGGACGGGCCGCGCTCGGGACCTGGCTCTACCGCGTGGCCACCAACGCGGCCCTCATCAAGCGCCGGGGCAAGCGCGCCCAGGTCGAGGTGTCGCTCGAGGCCTCCCTCCCGACGTTCCTGTCCGACGGCCACCGGGAGGGCGACCACGCCTTCCTCCGCGCCGACTGGTCGAAGACTCCGGAGGAGGAGCTCCTGTCCGGGGAGGCGCGGGCGATCCTCAACCACGCGCTGGCGGCGCTTCCCGACCACTACCGGGCGGTGCTCGTGCTCCGCGACGTCGAGGAGTTGTCCAACGAGGAGGCCGCCGAGATCCTCGGCGAGTCGGTGCCGTCGGTGAAGTCCCGGCTCCATCGAGCCCGGATGGCGCTCCGCGAGCAACTCACCCGACAGCTTGGATCGGGCGGCCGGTGGGCCACGGCATGAGCCGGCCCGGGCCGATCCCCGTCGCATCCCGGCGTCCTCGGTCGTCGGCGGGCCTCAACTTCGGGTGGCGCGCCCCGGACGGCGGGGCCCCAGCCCCGCGACGTCCGGTGGCGCGCGTATGCGGCATACGCCTCGGCCCGCCTCCTCAGGTTCGCGCGCCGCGGACGGCGGGGCCCCAGCCCCGCGACGTCCTGCGGCGCGCCGTTCCCTGCGTCCTTGGTCTGCTCGGGTCTCGGCCCGGTACCCCGGTAGGCATCCCGTCCCGCTTCCACGGCAGGGTAGACCAGTGAGTATCCCCAAGCTGACGTGCCAGGACGCCATCGACCTCATGGCGGACTACCTGGAGCACGCCCTCGGCGACGATGTCCTGGCCGCGCTGGAGCGTCACCTCGCGGACTGCCCGCCTTGCCTCGCCTACCTCAACACCTACAAGAAGACGCGCGAGCTGACTGGCCAGGTCGGGCGGGTCCCGATGCCGCCGGAGATGCAGGCGCGCCTCCGGCAGATCCTGCTCGAGCAGCTCGGGCGCGACCCTTCCTGAGCGGCCGCCTTCGCGCGGCCCTCTCGCTGCGCCACCCCCCGCGAACCGTCTTCGCCCGCGCCCGTGTCTAACGCCCCGAGATCGACGAAGGAGGTCGGCATCGTGAAAGCGATCGCGGTCCTGCCCGGAAAGCCGAACAGCGTCCACCTGGCCGAGCTGCCGAAGCCATCCCTCGACGAGATCCCCGACGGACGCGGCGTGCTGGTGAAGGTGCTTCGGGTCGGGGTGGACGGCACCGACCGGGAGATCAACGCCGCCGAGTACGGGACGGCTCCGCCCGGCTACGACTTCCTGGTCCTCGGCCACGAGAGCTTCGGCCGGGTGGAAGCGGTCGGACGCCAGGTGACCGAGCTCGCCGCCGGCGACTACGTGGTCGCCACCGTGCGGCGCCCCGGCGCGAGCCTCTACGACCGGATCGGCCTGTCGGACATGACCACCGACGACGTGTACTTCGAGCGCGGCATCAGTCTCCGTCACGGCTTCCTCACCGAGTACTACGTCGACGACGCCGAGTACATCGTGAAGGTCCCGCCGGTCCTCCGCGAGGTCGGAGTGCTGCTGGAGCCGTGCACGGTCGTCGAGAAGGGCATCCACCAGGCCTACGAGATTCAGCGCCGGCTCCGGGTGTGGCGGCCGCGGCGGGCGGCGGTCCTCGGCGCCGGGACCATCGGGCTCCTGGCCACGCTGGTCCTCCGGCTGCGCGGGTTGGAGGTCACGACGTTCGGTCTCGACCGGAAGCCCTACCGGAACGCCGAGCTGGTCGAGGCGCTCGGCGCCCGCTACGAATCGACGGCCGACGTCCCCGTCCTGGACGCTGCCCAGAAGTACGGGCCGTTCGACCTCATGTTCGAAGCGACCGGCTTTTCGCCGCTGGTGTTCGAGAGCATGCAGGCCCTCGGCAAGAACGGGGTCCTCGTGCTGTCGAGCGTGACCGGGGGCAGCCGTCGGGTCGAGGTGCCGGCCGACCGCATCAATCTCGAGTTCGTGCTGGGCAACAAGGTGATGGTGGGGACGGTGAACGCCAACCGGGAGTACTTCGAGACGGGCGCGCGCGACCTGGCGGTCGCCGAGGCCGAGTATCCGGGCTGGCTCCGCCGCCTGCTCACGCACCCGGTCAAGGGCCTCGACCGCTACCGCGAGCTGTTCGACACGCTGACCTCGGCCAAGGGCGTGATCAAGGCGTTTTGCGAGGTAGCTGACGCGTGACCGCGAGCCAGGAGGCTGCCATGACGGCCGAAGAGCGGCGACTCGAGGAGGCCCGGGCTCGCATTGCGCACTGGCGGCGCTGGGGTCCCTACCTGTCGGAGCGCCAGTGGGGCACGGTCCGCGAGGACTACTCGCCCCACGGGACGGCCTGGGACTACTTCCCCCACGACCACGCCCGCTCGCGGGCCTACCGGTGGGGCGAGGACGGCCTCCTCGGCATCTCGGACAACCACCAGCGCATCTGCCTGGCCCTGGCGCTGTGGAACGAGCGGGATCCGATCCTCAAGGAGCGGCTGTTCGGCCTGACCGGCTCCCAGGGCAACCACGGCGAGGACGTCAAGGAGTACTACTTCTACCTCGACTCGACGCCGACCCACTCGTACCTGAAGGGCCTCTACAAGTACCCGCAAGCCGAGTACCCCTATGCCCGACTCACCGAGGAGAACGCCCGACGCGGCCGGCCGGCACCGGAGCTGGAGCTGCTCGACACCGGGGTCTTCGACGACGACCGCTACTTCGACGTGACGGCCGAGTACGCGAAAGCGAACCCCGACGACATCCTGGTGCGGATCACGGTGGTGAATCGCGGCCCGGCGCCGGCGCCGCTCCGCGTGCTGCCCACGGTCTGGTTCCGGAACACGTGGTCGTGGGAGCCGGGCGCCCCCCGGCCACGACTCGGTCGGGGGCCGTCCTCCCGCGACGGGGTCGCGATCCGGCTCGAGCACCCGGCGATGCCGGGGCCGTACCGCCTGGACTGCGAGGGGACACCCGAGCTGCTCTACACCGAGAACGAGACGAACGTCCGCCGGCTCTTCGGCGCCGAGCCCGGCGCTCGCTACGTCAAGGACGCCTTCCACGACCACGTGGTCCACGGCCAGACCGAGGCCGTGAACCCGGCCGGCGAGGGGACCAAGGCCGCCGCCCACTACCGGCTCCTCCTGGCGCCGGGCGAGACGGCCGTGGTCCGGCTGCGCCTGAGGGCCGACGGCGCGAAGGATGCCCCGTTCGGAAGCCCGTTCGACCGGCTGGTCGCTCAGCGGCAGGGAGAAGCCGACGACTTCTACGCGACCCTCGTCCCCGCCAAGCTCTCGGAAGACGCCCGCCGCGTCATGCGGCAGGCCCTGGCCGGCATGCTGTGGTCGAAGCAGTGGTACCACTACGACGTCCGGCGCTGGCTCGACGGCGACCCCGCCCAGCCGGCGCCGCCGCCCGAGCGCTGGCACGGCCGGAACCGGGACTGGTCGCAGCACCTCTTCAACGAAGACGTCGTGTCGATGCCCGACAAGTGGGAGTACCCCTGGTACGCCGCCTGGGACCTCGCCTTCCACGCGATCACGCTGGCGCTGGTGGACCCCGACTTCGCCAAGGAGCAGCTCCTCCGCTTCCTCCGCGAATGGTACATGCACCCGAACGGCCAGATCCCCGCCTACGAGTGGGCGCTGGGCGACGTCAACCCGCCCGTCCACGCCTGGGCCGCCTGGCGCGTCTACAAGATCGAGCAGCGGATCCGGGGCGCGGGCGACCGCGAGTTCCTGGAGCGCGTCTTCCACAAGCTGCTGCTGAACTTCACGTGGTGGGTGAACCGGAAGGATCCCGAGGGGCGCAACATCTTCCAGGGCGGCTTCCTGGGGCTCGACAACATCGGGGTGTTCGACCGCTCGGCCCCGCTCCCGACCGGCGGCCACATCGAGCAGTCGGATGGGACCGCCTGGGTAGGCATGTTCTGCCTGAACATGCTCACCATCGCCCTCGAGCTGGCGCGCGAGAACCGGGCCTACGAGGACGTGGCATCGAAGTTCTTCGAGCACTTCGTCCACATCGCCCACGCCACCAACGACATGGCGGGGGAGGGGATCGAGCTGTGGGACGAGGCGGACGGCTTCTTCTACGACGTCCTCCATCTCCCCTCGGGCGCCTCCCCGCTCAAGATCCGCTCCATGGTCGGCTTGATTCCGCTCTTCGCCGTCGCCAGCCTGGAGCCGGTAGTGTTCGAGACGCTGCCGAAGTTCGCCCGGCGAATGCGCTGGTTCCTCGACAACCGGCCCCACCTCGCCGACCACGTGGTCTGCCAGACGGCGCCCGACGGGCGGCTCCGCTGGCTTCTGTCGCTCGTCAACGGGAAGCGGCTCCAGCGAGTGCTGCGCTACGTGCTGGACGAGCAGGAATTCCTCTCGCCCTACGGCATCCGGGCGCTCTCCCGCCTTCACCGCGACCACCCGTACCTGCTGGCCGTCGATGGCCACGAGCACCGGGTGGATTACGAGCCGGCCGAGTCCTCGACCGGGCTCTTCGGCGGCAACTCGAACTGGCGGGGGCCGATCTGGTTTCCGGTGAACTACCTGTTGATCGAGTCGATCCAGAAGTTCGACCACTTCTACGGTCCCGACTTTCGGGTCGAATGCCCGACCGGCTCCGGCCAGCCGGCCACGCTGTGGGACGTGGCGACCGAGCTGTCGCGCCGGCTGACCCGGATCTTCCTCCGCGGGCCGGATGGCCGCCGCCCGGTTCACGGGGGCGCTCGGAAGTTCCAGGTGGATCCCCACTGGCGCGACCTCGTGCTCTTCTACGAGTACTTCCACGGCGACGACGGCGCCGGCATCGGCGCCAGCCACCAGACCGGCTGGACGGGGCTGGTGGCCAAGCTCCTCCAGCAGTCCGGCGGGTAACTTCGGAGGGGGGCGGAGCCCCCCTCCGACGGCCCTCCCGGCCTGCCTCCCCCTGATAAGGGAGAAGGCGCGGAAAGTAGGAGTAGAGAAATGGCAACGAGTCGGCAGAAGCGTGTCCTGATCCTGGGCGGCGGGTTCGGCGGCATCTACGCCGCGCTCCGGTTGGAGCGCGCGCTCGCCCGGGGGGCGCCGCTCGACGTCACGCTGGTGAGTCGGGAGAACTTCTTCCTCTTCACCCCGATGCTCCACGAGGTGGCCGCCAGCGACCTCGACCTGACGCACATCGTGAACCCGATCCGCAAGCTTCTCCGGCGCGTCGCATTCGTGCAGGGCGAGGTGGAGGCCGTCGACCTCGAGGCGCGCCAGGTCGTGGTCTCCCACGGGGACGCCCACCACCATCACGAGCTGGCCTACGACCACCTGATCCTCACCCTGGGGGCGGTCACGAACTTCTACGGGCTGCCCGGGGTCGAGGAGCGGGCCCTCACCATGAAGTCGCTGGGCGACGCGATCCACCTCCGCAACCGGCTGATCGCCCAGCTCGAGGAGGCCGACGTCGAGTGCGCGGCCGACGTCCGGACGCGGCTCCTGACCTTCGTCGTGGCCGGTGGCGGCTTCGCCGGCGTGGAGACGGTGGCCGCCATGAACGACTTCCTCCAGGACGCGGTGCGGTTCTACCCGAACCTCGCCACCGCCGCCCTCCGCGTCGTGCTGGTCCACGACGGGCCGGTCATCCTGCCCGAGCTCGGGGAGCCACTCGGCCGCTATGCCCAGCGGAAGCTCGCCGAACGGGGCGTCGAGATCCGCATTGGCAGTCGCATCACCGGCATGTCGGAAGCCGGCGTCACCCTGGAGGACGGCACGCTCGTTCCCGCCGTCACCATGGTGTGGACGGCCGGGACGGCGCCGAACCCGCTGCTGGCCACGTTGCCGTGCGCCAAGGAGCGGGGGCGGGTGATCGTGGACGAGTGTCTCGCCGTTCCCGAGTGGCCGGGCGTATGGGCGCTGGGCGACTGTGCGCTCGTGCCCGACCGCGAAACCGGCCGCCCGTACCCCCCGACCGCGCAGCACGCGCTCCGGCAGGGCCGGGTGGTGGCCGACAACGTGCTGGCGACGATGCGGGGAGGCGCTCGGCAGCCGTTCGTGTTCAGGACCCTCGGGCTCCTGGCCTCCCTCGGCCAGCGGACCGGCGTCGCGCGCATCCTGAGCGTGAACTTCTCGGGATTCGTCGCGTGGTGGCTCTGGCGGAGCATTTATCTGGCCAAGCTCCCGCGGCTCGAGAAGAAGGTGCGGGTGGCGCTCGACTGGCTCCTGGACGTCGTGTTCTCCAAGGACCTCGTCCAGTTCCGCACCGAGCGCACCGTCGCGGTGTCGCACGAGACCGGTGCGTGGCGGAGCTGAGGCCCGCCGGGACGGCACGGGTCAACCTTCGGGTGGCTGGCCCCGTCGCGCCCCCCAGCCCCGCGACGTCCGGTGGCTCGGCCGAGGCCGCGGCCGACGATCCGCTCGGAGGCGCCGGGGCCGCGCTCCGCGGCCACTGGCCGGAATACGCGATCGAGGCGGGCGGCCTCGCCTGCTTCATGCTGTCGGCCTGCCTGTTCGCCACGCTGCTCGAGCACCCGGCCTCGCCCTTTCGGCAGGCCGTCCCCGATCCCCGGCTGCGGCGGATCGCGATGGGACTGGCGATGGGGCTCACCGCCGTCGCCCTGATCTACTCGCCGTGGGGCCGCCGATCGGGCGCCCATTTGAACCCCGCGGTGACCCTGACGTTCTGGCGGCTGGGGAAGGTCGAACCCTGGGACGCCCTCTTCTACGCCCTCGCGCAGTTCGCCGGCGGCATCACGGGCGTGGGCATGGCGGCAGCGCTTCTGGCTCCGGTGCTCGCCGACCCGGCGGTCCACTATGCGGTCACCACGCCGGGCGCCGCCGGCGTCGCCGCGGCCTTCGCGGCCGAGGGCCTGATCGCGTTCCTCCTGATGAGCGTGATCCTCCAGGTCTCGAACCGTGCCGCGGTCGCCCGCTTGACCGGGCTCTGCGCGGGGGCGCTGGTCGCGACCTACATCGTGCTCGAGGCGCCGCTGTCGGGCATGAGCATGAACCCGGCCCGCACGCTCGGCTCGGCGTCCCAGGCCGGGGTGTGGACCGCGCTCTGGGTCTATTTCGCGGCGCCGCCGCTCGGGATGCTGGCGGCCGCCGAGCTCTACCGGTGGCGTGCCGGGGCCGCGGGCGTGCGCTGCGCCAAGCTGCGCCATGATGCGCGGCACGCCTGCATCTTCCGGTGCGGCTACCGGGACCGGTCCTGACGGTTCGCGGCGTCGCCCTCGTTGACCGGGCCGTGGCTGGGGGGGGCCGAGCTGTTTCTGCCGGTCAGCTTCGCCGGGTTCGCGCTCTTCGGCGTGGTGGTGGGCGCGCAGGGGGTCCTGTGGGCCCCGCTGATGACGGCGCTGGCCCTCGGCCCGGGAGCCTTCGGCAGCGCCCAGCTCTTGGCGCCGCTCGTCGCGATGGGGTTCCTCCTGACGGCGGGCCCGCTGACGGCGCGGATGGGGAAGAAGACGGCGGCCCTGGCCGGCCTCGGGCTCCTGGCCGCCTCGCTCGCCGCGCTGGCCCGCGCCGGCGGCCTCGGCGGCCTGCTGGCCGCGCTCGCGCTCCAGGGGGCCGGGGTCGGTCTGCTGGAGACCGCCCTCAACGGCGCCGTCCTCGATTGGGAGGACGCCACGGGGCGCCGCGTGATGAACGTCATGCACGCGGCGTTCAGCGGCGGGGCGGTCGGGGGCGCGTTCGGTGCCGGCGTCGTCCTCGAACACGGCGGGTACTACGGCAGCGTGCTCGTGGTGCTGGCGGCCGGCTGTCTGGCGCTCGCGGCCGGGATCCCGCCCGTGCGCTACCCGTCGACCCGGGCGCCGGCGGGACGGATGGGGCGCTCGCTCCGGGCGCTCGCGCGCCAGCCCGCCCTCCTGGCGCTCGCGGGTCTGGCCGTGCTGGGCATCGTCGGGGAGAGCGTAGCCAACACCTGGTCGGTCATCTACCTGACCGAGCAGGGGGCGTCCCTGCTCGTCGGCGGCGCGGCCTTCGCCCTGTTCAACGGCGCCATGGCGACCGGACGGCTCGCCAACGCGCGGCTCGTCGCCGCAATCGGGCCGCGCGGCTCGCTCCTCGCGTCGGGCGCGGGGCTCGTGCTGAGCGGTGCCGCCCTCGTCGCCCCCAGCCCGGTCGGGGTGGCGGTGGCGGGGTTCGTCCTGCTCGGTCTCGCCGTGGCGGGGATCATCCCGACCGTGCTGAGCGCCGCCGCCGAGGCGGCGCGGGGCGACAGCGGGACGGTGGCGGGCGGCGTCCTCGCCGTGGCCTACGGCGGGTTCGTCGTCGCGCCGCCGCTGGTCGGCTGGCTGGCCGAGCTGTTCTCCCTGCAGGGCGCGCTGGTGAGCGTGGGCGCGAGCGGCCTCGGCGTGCTCTGGCTGGCGCGCCGGATCCCCTGACCGCCCCCGCCATCTTCGCCGCGGCGCGTCACGCCGTGAGAACCGCGTCGGCCGCCGCCCGTGTCTAAGGAGCGGGATGCGGGCCCGACGGCCCGATGGAGGGGAGAATGTCTGATACGACGACGCGCTACGACGTGATCATCATCGGGACCGGGGCCGGCGGCGGCACGCTGGCCCACCGCCTGGCCCCGTCCGGCAAGCGGATCCTCCTCCTCGAGCGCGGCGACTACGTGCCGCGCGAGCGGGAGAACTGGGAGACGCGGGCCGTCAACCTGGAGGCCCGCTACAACACCAAGGAAGTGTGGCGGGACAAGGACGGCGAGCCTCTCCACCCGCACACCAACTACTACGTGGGCGGGAACACCAAGTTCTACGGCGCCGCGCTGTTCCGACTCCGGCGGGAGGACTTCGGCGAGATCAAGCACTCCGAGGGGCTCTCGCCGGCCTGGCCGATCGAGTACGACGAATTGGAGCCGTACTACACGCAGGCCGAGCGCCTCTACCACGTCCACGGCGAGCGGGGCGCCGACCCGACCGAGCCGCCGGCCAGCGCACCCTATCCCCATCCCGCGGTCAGCCACGAGCCGCGGATCCAGCAGCTCGCCGACGACCTCGCCGGGCTCGGACTCCGGCCCTTCCACGTCCCGCTCGGCATCCGCCTCGACGAAGCCAATCCGCGGAAGAGCGCCTGCATCCGCTGCGCGACCTGCGACGGCCACCCGTGTCTGGTCGCCGCCAAGTCGGACGCCCAGGTCCTGTGCGTGGATCCCGCCCTCGACCACCCCACCGTCACCCTGCTCACCGGGGCCTACGTGGCCCGGCTGGAGACGAGTCCCTCGGGGCGCGAAGTGAGCCGCGTCGTCGTCGAGCGCGACGGGCAGGTGGAGGCCTACGCCGCCGACGTCGTGGTCGTCGCCGGCGGCGCCATCAACTCGGCGGCGCTGCTCCTGCGCTCGGCCTCCGAGCGGCACCCGCGGGGCCTGGCCAACGGCTCGGACGTGGTCGGACGTCACTACATGGGGCACGTCAACGGCGTGGTCATGGCGCTCTCCAAATGCCCGAACCCCACGGTCTTCCAGAAGACGTTGGCCCTGAACGACTTCTACTTCGGCTCCCCGGAGTGGTCGTGGCCGATGGGCCACATCTCCTTCGTCGGGAAGCTCGACGCCGTCACGCTGCGGGCCGGGGCGCCGGCCCTCGCGCCCGGCTGGACGCTCGAGCTGATGGCGAAGCACTCGCTCGACTTCTGGCTCACCGCCGAGGACCTGCCGGATCCCGAGAACCGGGTTACCCTCAATCAGCAGGGCGAGATCGTGCTGTCCTACACGCCGAACAACGTCGCCGCCTACGACCGCCTCAAGGCGAAGCTCCAGCACACCCTCGGGCAGGCGACCCGCTGCCGGGTGCACGGCCACGCGTGCCACGAGGGGCTGTTCGCCCGGAACCTCTACGTCGGCCAGCGGATCCCGCTGGCGGGGGTCGCCCACCAGAACGGCACCATCCGGTTCGGCCGGGACCCCCGGACGTCCGTGCTCGACGTCAACTGCAAGGCCCACGAGCTGGACAACCTCTACGTCGTGGACGGGAGCTTCTTCCCGTCGAGCGGGGCGGTCAACCCGGCGCTGACGATCATGGCCAACGCCTTGCGGGTGGGCGACCACCTGCGGGCGCGGCTTCAGTAGGCGGCCATGGGCTTCCGGCTCCGCCTGCTCCTCGCGGTTCTGGTCCTGGCGGCCGCGCCGGCGGCAGCCGAGTCGCTGGTGACGGCCGTCGATGCGGTCGGCCTGACCGTCGCCGACGCGGAGCGCTCCATCGCGTTCTATGCCGGCGTCCTCGGCTTCCAGACGGTGGCGGACGTGGAGGTGGCCGGCTCGCCGTACGAGGCGCTGCAGGGGGTGTTCGGGCTCCGGATGCGGGTCGTGCGGATGCGGCTCGGTGACGAGGCGATCGAGCTGACCGAGTACCTGGCGCCCCGGGGGCGCCCGATCCCGGCCGACTCGCGCTCGAACGACCGCTGGTTCCAGCACGTCGCCATCATCGTGTCCGATATGGACCGGGCCTACGCCCACCTCCGCCGCCACCGGGTCGAGCACGCCTCGCCCGGGCCCCAGCGGCTGCCCGACTGGAACCCGACCGCGGGCGGGATCCGGGCCTTCTACTTCAAGGACCCCGACGGCCACCCGCTGGAGATCCTCCAGTTCCCACCCGACAAGGGCGACCCGAAGTGGCGCCGGCCGACCGACCGCCTGTTCCTCGGCATCGACCACACCGCCCTCGTCGTCGGCGACACCGAGGCCAGCCTCCGCTTCTATCGCGACCGCCTCGGGCTCCGGGTGGCCGGCGAGAGCGAGAACCACGGGTCCGAGCAGGAGCACCTGAACAACGTGTTCGGGGCGCGCCTCCGGATCACCACGCTGCGGGCGGCCGCCGGCCCCGGGATCGAGCTGCTCGAGTACCTGACGCCGCGCGACGGGCGGCCGATCCCGCTCGATCAGCGGCCGAACGACCTCGCGCACTGGCAGACGCGGGTCACGACGCGATCCGGCGGGCTCGGGACCGGCGGCGTCGTGACGCTGCCCGATGACGGCCTCGGCGTGCGGGCCGGGACGCTGGTTCGCGATCCCGACGGCCACGTGCTGCTCCTGGCCGAGGGGCGCCGGTGACCGGGCCGGTGGCCCTCGACTGGGGGCGCGAGGTCTGCGGCGTCCTCCCGGTCGCCGAGGGCCGGGAGTGGCTCTGCACCAACGGGCTCGGGGGGTTCGCCTCGGGCACGGTCGCCGGTCTCCTGACCCGGCGCTACCACGGGCTCCTGGTCGCCGCGCTGGCCCCGCCACTGGGGCGGACCCTGCTGGTGGCCAAGGCCGACGACGTCGTCGCCTACGGCAGCGCCCGGTATCCGCTCTACACCAACCGCTGGGCGGACGGGACGGTGGACGGGCATGGCTACCGCGCGATCGAGCGCTTCCGGCTGGAAGGCACGACCCCGGTCTGGACGGTCGCGTGCGCCGACGCGCTCCTCGAGAAGCGCATCTTCATGGAGCCGGGCGCCAACACGACCTACGTCCACTACCGCGTCGTCCGCGCGAGCGCATCCCTCGCCCTCGAGGTGCGGCTCCTCGCCAACTACCGCGATTACCACGGGAGCACGCGCGGGAGCGGCTGGCGCATGCGCGTGGAGCCCGTGGCCGACGGACTGCGCGTCGTCGCCTACGACGGGGCGCGGCCGGTCCTGCTCCTGGCGCCGGGCGCGACGCTCGAGCCGGCCCACGCCTGGTGCGAGGGCGTCCGCCTGGCCCGCGAGGAGGAGCGGGGCCTCGACGCCCGGGAGGACCACCTCCACGTCGGGACGGCGCGCATCACGCTGGGGGCCGGGGCCGAGTTCGCGCTGGTCGTGTCCGCCGAGCCGGACCCCGACCGCGACGGCGGCGCCGCCTGGGCGCGCCGGCAGCGCCACGAGGCCGACCTCCTCGCGCGCTGGCGCGCGGCCGAGCCCGCCGCGGCCGGGGCGCCGGCCTGGATCGGGCAGCTCGTCCTGGCCGCCGACCAGTTCGTCGTGCAGCGGCCTACCGCCGCGGAGCCCGGTGGGCGGTCCCTCATCGCCGGCTACCACTGGTTCGGCGACTGGGGGCGCGACACCATGATCGCGCTGCCCGGGCTCACCCTCGCCACCGGCCGTCCCGAGATCGCCCGCGCCATCCTCACGACCTTCGCGCGCTACGTGGACCGCGGGATGCTCCCCAACCGCTTCCCCGACGCGGGCGAGACCCCCGAGTACAACACGGTGGACGCGACCCTCTGGTACGTCGAGGCCCTCCGGGCCTACCACGCGGCGACCGACGACGACGCGCTCCTCAAGGACCTCTACCCGGTGCTGGAGGAGATCGTCCGCTGGCACCGCGCCGGCACGCGCTACGGCATCGCCGAGGATCCCGCCGACGGCCTCCTGCGGGCCGGCGAGCCGGGCGTCCAGCTCACCTGGATGGACGCCCGGGTGGGGGACTGGGTCGTCACCCCGCGGATCGGGAAGCCGGTCGAGGTCAATGCCCTCTGGTACAACGCCCTCCGCGCCCTCGCCGAGTTCGCCCGCCGCCTCGGCCGGCCGGCCGAGCCCTGGGAGCGCTTGGCCAGCCGGGTGGCGGCGAGCTTCGCCCGGTTCTGGAATCCGGGCGCGGGCTGCTGCCACGACGTGCTCGACGGGCCGGGCGGGACCGAATCCGCGGTCCGGCCGAACCAGATCTTCGCGGTCGCGCTGCCGGCCAGCCCGCTCCCGCCCGCGCGCCAGCGCCAGGTCGTCGAGGTCTGCGGGCGGCAGCTCCTCGGCTCCTTCGGGCTCCGGAGCCTCGCGCCGGCGGACCCCGCGTACCGCGGCCGCTACGCGGGCGGCCCCGGCGAGCGCGACGGCGCCTATCACCAGGGCCCGGTCTGGGGGTGGCTCCTCGGTCCGTTCGTCCTGGCCCACCTCCGGGTCCACGGCGATCCCGAGGCGGCCCAGGCGTTCCTCCAGCCGATGGCCCACCACCTGGCTGACTACGGCGTCGGGAGCCTGGCCGAGCTGTTCGACGGCGACCCCCCGTTCACGCCCGGGGGCTGCATCGCCCAGGCCTGGAGCGTCGCCGAGACGCTTCGCGCCTGGCAGGTGACCGAGCGCGCGCGGGTGGCCGGGTCGGGCGGCCGGAATGCCTGACACGCTGACGGCGACGGGTCGTGAGATTCGCCCGGCCGTCGGGCGGCTCCTGGCTCGACCCTCGACCTCGCTGGCGCCCCGGATCGTCGTGGCCGGCGGCGGGTTCGCGGGGGTGACCGCGGCGATCGAGCTGGCCCGACGCTGCGCGGGCGTCCTGCCGGTCCAGATCACGCTCCTCTCCGACCGGAACTTCTTTCTCTTCACGCCGATGCTGGCCGAGGCCGCCACCGGCGCCGTCGAGGGCCGACACATCGCGTACCCGATCCGGCCGCTCTGCGGAGCGTGGGGGATCGAGTTCGGCGAGGTCACGGTGGAGGCGATCGACCTCGACCGGCGCCGGCTCACGGTCCGGCGCCGCCGGTCCCCGGTGCGCCAGCACCTCCACTACGATCGCCTCGTGCTGGCGCTTGGCGCCACGCCCAACGTCGCCGCCGCCCCCGGCGCCGCCGAGCACGCGCTCGCCTTTAAGGCGGCCGGCGACGCCGTGCGGATCCGCAACCGCGTCATCGACCTGTTCGAGGCGGCCGCCCTGACGGACGACCCCTGGAGCCGCGGGCGGCTCCTGACCTTCGTCGTCGTCGGCGCCGGTCACGCCGGCACCGAGCTGATGGCGGCGCTCGAGGAGCTGACGCGCGGCATCCTGCTCCGGCACTACCCGACCATTCCGTCCGACGTGATCCGGCTGGTTCTCGTCGGCAGCGCCGTCCTCCCCCAGACCGCGACCAACCTCGCCGCCTACGCGAAGGAGCAGCTCGCGCGGCGGGGGATCGAGCTGGAATCCGGGCGGGCGGCGGCGGTGTCGGCGGAGGGGCTCCGGCTCGCGGACGGCCGGCTGATCCCGAGCGCGTGCGTGATCTGGACCGCCGGCAACCGGGTGAGCCCGCTGATCGGCGACCTCGCCCTGTCGAAGGCGCGGGACGGGCGGCTCCTCGTCAACGAGTTCTTCGAGGTCGCCGCCGCTCCCGGCGTCTACGCGCTGGGCGATAACGCCGCCCAGACCGACCCCCACACCGGGGCGCCATACGTCGCCACCGCCCAGGTCGCCATCCGCCAGGCCCGGACCCTGGCCGCCCAGCTCGAGGCCGCGCTGACCGGCCGCCCCCGGCGCCCCTTCCGCTTCCGGGTCCTCGGGGAGATGGTGCCCCTCAGCCGGCGGACCGCGGTCGCCGACCTCATGGGGATGAAGCTGGTCGGCTTCCCGGCCTGGTTCGTCTGGAAGACCGTCTACATGCTCAAGCTGCCCGCGCTCGCCTCCCGTGTCCGCGTGGTCCTCGACTGGACCGTCGAGCTGTTCTTCGAGCGCGACGTGTCCGAGCTGACCGTGGATGAGGGCCCGCGAGGGTGAGATGACCCAGCACGCAACGGGCCTCGGGCGGGGGCGCATTCCGATCTGGCGGCGGCTGTCGTGGCGGCTCGGCGCGAGCTTCCTCGGGCTGGCCGCGGTCGCGATCCTGGTGAGCGGCTTCCTCCAGTACCGGGCGCAGGATCGCTGGCTCCGCCAGTCGCTGGGCGGCCTCTTGCTCAACATCGCGCGGACCGGGGCCCTGCTGCTCGACGGGGACCTGCACGAGGCGGTCGTGCGGACCGGGCGGACCGACACCGCGGAGTACGCGGCGCTTCGGGCCCAGCTCACCCGCATCCAGCAGGTCAATGGGCTGGCCGATCCCGTGTACACGCTGACCGGCCTCGTCGGGGACACGGCGACGTTCGCCGTGATCAGCCAGGTGGACGTGCCCGTCGGCGCCCCGTACGCGCTGGCGCCGGCCATCCGGCCCGCCGTCGCCCGCGCCCTCGTCGAGGGCGCCGCCGCCTACACCGACGTCTACACCAACGAGCACGGGACCTGGATCACCGCCTTCGCACCGGTGCGGGACGCCGCCGGGCGCCCCGTCGCCGTCCTGGACGTGGACTTCCGGGCCGACGTCTACCTGGTCGAGCTGGCCGCCGTCCGCCGGCGCCTGTACCTCCACTCGCTGGCCGGGGCCCTGCTCGCGCTGCTGGCGGGCGTCGTCTGGGCCCGACGGATCACCCGGCCGGTGTGGCAGCTCGCGGCGCTCGCCCGGGCGGTCGTCGAGGGCGACCTGACCGCGCGGGCGCCCGTGCGGGCGCGCGACGAGATCGGGATGCTGGGCAACGTCTTCCACCTCATGGTGGAGCGGCTCCACGTCTCGCACCGGAGCCTGGTCGACGTGCTGGTCCGGGCCCTCGAGGCGCGCGGGGACGAGGCGGGCGCGCTCCGGCGCCTGGCCCGGACCGCGCTCGCCGTCGGCGAGGGCCTGCCGCTCTCGGCAGCCCAGCGGGAGGCGCTCGAGCTGGGCGCGCTGCTCCACGACATCGGGGAGATCCGGACGCCGGAGGCGATCCTGCGCAAACCCGGTCCCCTGACGCCCGAGGAGCGCCGGCTGGTAGAGGAGCACCCGGCCCGGGGCGTGGACCTGCTGGAAACGGTGCCGCTGCTGACCCCCGCGCTCGACGTGGTCGGGGCCCACCACGAGCGCTATGATGGCGCCGGATACCCGCACGGCCTGCGGGCCGAGGAGATCCCGGTGACCGCCCGTATCTTCGCGGTGGTGGACGTGCTCGACGCCATGACCCACGACCGGCCCTATCGGCCCGCCCATCCGCTGCCCGACGCGCTCGCGTCCCTGGCGGGAGAGGCGGGGAAACACTTCGACCCGCGGGTCGTGGAGACCGCCCTCGCGCTGCCGCTGGCGCGCTGGGCGGAGCTCCTCGGATGCCCGGAGGCGGACGCCGGCAAGGCGCCGCCGCCCGGGGCGACTACCCGCGCAGGGAGCCACGACGATGAACGGTGACCCGCTCGGTTTGAAAACGCTCGTCCCCGGCTGGCCGCTCGCCCTCTTCCGGATCGCCTTCGGCCTGCTCTACCTCGACATGGCCTTCCAGAAGGCGCCGTGGAAGGACTACGGCTGGCTACGGAGCTGGATCGAGAAGGAGATCGCGAACCCGACCTTTCCCGCCATGGCCGGGTTCCTGCGCGACGTGGTGCTGGCGAACTTCGCGTTCTTCGGGATGCTGAGCTTCGTGACCGAACTCGGCCTCGGCATCGCCCTGCTCCTCGGGCTGTTCACGCGCCTGGCCGGGCTGGGCGGCTTCCTCTGGCAGGTGAACATCGCGGCCCAGGCCTTCAACGTCCCCGGCGAGTGGGGCTGGATCTGGGTCCTGCTGGCCCTCCCCCAGTTCTGCTTCGCCTTCTGCGACGCCGGGCGGGTCCTGGGGATGGACCGCTGGCTGGAGCCCGCCCTGCGCGAGCGCGCGGCCGCCGGCGCCGGCTGGGCCGGCCTGCTCCACCATGCGGTCTGAGGGGGTCCTTCCCGACGGAATGTTGACATCGCCGTGACAATCCGCGGTCGCCTCCCGCGCACAATGTCAGGTGCGAGGACGGGGTGGCCATGAGGATCACGACGACGCGAGGGCTCGGACTGGCGGCGGGACTGCTGGTGGGACTGGTCCTGCTGGGCTGGTCTCCCGGCGGGCGGCCGGCGGCCCCGGTCGATCGACCGGCCCCCGAGATCACCGGCGGGCCCTGGATCAACAGTGCGCCGCTCTCCCTGGCCGTGCTCGCCGGCCGCGTCGTGCTCGTGGAGTTCTGGACCTACGGATGAATCAACTGCCAGCACGTGATCCCGCAGTTGCGGGACTGGCAGGCGCGATACGAGGCGGCGGGCCTGAGCATCGTGGGTGTCCACACGCCGGAGTTCCTCTGGGAGCGCGCCTACGACCGCGTCGCCGCCGCGACCCGGCGCCTCCAGATCGGGTATGCGGTCGTGCAGGACAACGACGCCGCCATCTGGGCGCGCTACCGCGTCCGGGCGTGGCCCACGACCGTCCTGGTGGACCGCCGCCGCATCGTCCGCCACACCCACATCGGTGAGGGCGCCTACGCGGAGACCGAGCAGGTGATCCGGACGCTGCTGGCCGAGCCCGCCCCCGCGCCCCCGTCCCGGTGAAGCTGTTCCTGACCTCGGCCCTCCTGGCGATCCTCGTGGCGGCCGCCATCCTGGCGGTGCTGAGCTACCTCTCCCTCCGCCAGTGGGAGACGTCGGCGGCGCTGCTGTTCCGCGAGCAGGCCCGTGACATGGCGAGCATGGCGGCCGAGAAGGTCGAGATGGTGCTGGCCCACGCCGAGGAGGAAATCCTGGCCCGGCTCCGGGCCATCGTCGCCGCCCCCGACTTCACCCCGGCCGCGCTCGCCCGCCTCCGCGCGGAGGTGCCGCTCGTCCAGCGCCTCTACCTCTTCGACCGGACCGGCCGGCTCCTCTTCCCGGCCGTCCGGGAAGCCGACGATGCCGGACTCTTCGAGGGACTCCTCGGCGAGATCTCCCAGGGGTTCTGGGAGCGGGGCGGCCGGCGTCACTTCGTCGCCGACGACCAGGTCGTCCTGGCCGCCGTCGTCCGCACCGCCGCCGGCGCGCCGGTGCTGGCCGCGGTCGGCCGGAACCTCGACGTCCTGCGTCGGGAAATCCTGGAGCCCGCCCTCGGGGCCCAGGAGCGGTCGTCGGCGATCCTGGCCGTCCTTGACCACCATGGGCGGCCGGTCTACAGTCGAGAGCCCTTGGGCTCGGCGAACCAGGTCGTGGTGGTGAGCGTGGGCGAGGTGCTCCCGCAGTGGCAGGTCGCCCTCTACCAGCCGCCCGACCTGTCACCGCGGGCGGCGGTGCGGCGGCAGATCACGATCTTCACCGGGGCCTTCTGCCTCCTCCTCCTGGTCATCGTGGCCGGCCTGGTCGCCACCTATCGCCTGGTCCGGCGGGAGACGGAGATGGCCCGCCTCAAGGCCGACTTCGTCGCCAACGTCTCTCACGACCTGAAGACGCCGCTGTCGCTCATCCGGATGTTCGGCGAGACGCTCGAGATGGGCCGTCTGGGCGACGAGGCCAAGCGCCAGGAGTACTATCGCGTGATCACCCGCGAGGCCGAGCGTCTCTCCCGCCTGATCGACAACGTGCTGGACTTTTCCCGGATCGAGGGGGGCCGGCGCCGCTACGACATCGCGCCGACCGCGGTCGAGCCGCTGGTCCGGGAGACGCTGGAGGCCTTCGACTACCCGCTCAGCCGCCAGGGCTTCACGATCGAGGTGACGGTGGCGCCGGGCCTGCCCGAGGTGCCGATGGACGCCGACGCGGTCGGTCAGGCCCTGGGGAACCTGGTGGACAACGCGATCAAGTACTCGGGCGCGCGCAAGGCGCTCCGGCTCGATGCCCGCCTGGCCGACGGTCACCTCGCCCTCTCGGTCGCCGACGAGGGGATCGGCATCCCCCGCGAAGAGCAGGCGCGGATCTTCGAGAAGTTCTACCGGGCCGGCCGCAGCGAGACGCAGGGGCGGCGGGGGAGCGGGGTCGGTCTCGCGCTGGTCCGCCACGTCGCCGAGGCGCACGGCGGCCGGGTCACCGTGGACAGCCGGCCGGGCGCCGGCAGCCGCTTCACGCTCTGGCTGCCGCTCAAGCGCGGGTGAGGGCCGCGTGCCCCGCATCCTGATCGTGGACGACGAGCCCGAGATGGTGCGAGGGCTCGAAGACAACCTCCGCTTCGAGGGCTACCAGACCGTCTCCGCCACCAACGGGGCCGATGGCCTGACGCTGGCGCTCCGGGAGGGGCCCGACCTGGTGATCCTCGACATCATGATGCCGCGGATGAGCGGCTGGGACGTCCTCCGCGGCCTCCGCCAGAAGCGGCTGGAGATCCCGGTCATCATGTTGACCGCCCGCGGGGAGGAGGTGGACCGGGTGCTCGGCCTCGAGCTGGGCGCCGACGACTACGTGACCAAGCCGTTCTCGCTGCGGGAGCTGCTGGCCCGGGTGCGGGCGGTGCTGCGCCGGCCCGGCCCCCGCCAGCGGCTGGCCGAGTTCGCCTTCGGCGACGTCCGCCTCCACTTCCGGGGTCGCCAGGTCTTCAAGGCCGGCCGGGAGCTGCGGCTCACCCGGAAGGAGCTGGACCTGCTCCACTACCTGGTCGAGCATCGCGGCGAGGTCATCACCCGCGACCGGCTCCTGGACGAGGTGTGGGGCTACGAGCGCTTCCCCACCACGCGGACGGTGGATACCCACGTCCTCCGCCTCCGCCAGAAGCTGGAGACCGATCCCGAGCACCCCGCGCACATCCTGACCGTGCACGGGCAAGGCTACAAGTTCAGCGCCGCCGAGGCCCGGCCGGCCGCGCGACCGTAGGCCGAGCCCGCCTCCCGGCCGGGATGAACGATCGGCCGGGTGGCGGGGTGAGAGAGGAGGGAGACCGAGGATGGCGTTCTCCGTCGGCATCGGGCTGACGAACGAGTGTAACCTGCGCTGCGCGCACTGCTATCGGCCGGACGCGGTGATCGACCAGCTGACGCTCGCCGACGTGACGCGGGTGTGCGACAGCCTTCCCATTCGCTCGATGAACCTCGGGGTCGGCGAGAACGGCCTCCACCCGCAATACCGGGCCATCCTCGACAGCCTGTGGGCGCGCGGCATCAAGACCAGCGTCACCTCGAACGGGCTCAGCCTGGCCGTGCTGCCGGACGAGGCGGTCCGCCGCTTCCACTCGGTCGAGTTCTCGCTCGACTTCCCGACCGAGCGGGACCACGACGCGTTCCGGGCCCCCGGCAACTGGCGCGCCGTCCGGGCCGGCATCGAGCGCTGCGCCGGCCTCGGCGTGCCGGCCGCGGTGACCGCGGTCATGATGCGGATCAACTACGATCGGCTGGGCGAGTTGGCGCGCGTCGCCGCCGCCTGGGGCGCGAAGCTGCGGGTCAACGTCTACCAGCCGTCGCGCAGCGATCGCTTCACCCTGAGCTACACCGAGTTCTGGGAGGGATTCCGGCGGCTCCTCGGCGCCGCCCGGCTGGTCGCCACCACCGAGCCGGTGCTGGCCGCGGTGCTCGGCCTCGCCGACTTCGCCGGTCCCGGCTGTGGCCGGACCACGGTGCGGGTCGCCCCCGACGGCCGGATCCTCCCCTGCACGTACTGGCCGCAGAGCCGCCTGACCCTGGCCGACCTGGAAGCGCTGGGGGAGGGGATCGCCGGCACGCCGGAGTTCCTCGAGGCTCGCCACGTCCCGGCCGGCTGCGCGGACTGTCCCTGTCGCGGCGGCTGCGCGGGCCGGCGCGCGGTGATGGGGAAGCTGGAGGAGCCCGACCCCTATTGCCCGTTCGCGCGCGGCGACCGCCTGCGGCTGGAGTGGGAGCTGGCGGCCGGCGCCGACCTGCCAAAGCTCGGCAGCGCCTGCACGACCGTGGTGTCGGCGCTCTGAGCAGGTGTAAGCACATGTCGCGACGTCTCGGGTGGTGCGCGCGCTCCTGGCCGAAGCGCTCCCAGCGGCGGCTTCGCCGCCGCAACCTCGGGGGGGAGGTCTCGGAGGGGGGCGTGGGCCCCCCTCCGAAGGTTCTCGGCAGCGCCTGCACGACGGTGGTCTCCGCGCTCTGAGCGCCGGCGGCGGCGTGGGCCGGACGTGGGGCGCGCAGGCCGGCCTCGCCGGGCTCGGCGTCCTGAGCCTCGCCGGCTACGTGCTCGCCTTTCCACGGATCCCCGGGTCAGGCCTCCGCACGCTGTCCCTCTACGTCGCGCTGTTCGGCGCGCTGTTCGGGCTCTACCTGGCGGCCACCGCCATCGCGCTCCGCCGGGCGCCGCGGGACCGTGTGGTCCTCGGCCTGATCCTCGGCTTTGGGCTCGCCTTCCGGGTGGCGCTCTTGCCGACGCCGATCATCCTGTCGTCCGACGTCTACCGCTACCTCTGGGACGGCCGCGTCCAGCAGGCCGGCCTGAGCCCGTACCGCTACGTCCCGGCCGACCCGGCGCTCGCCGCGCTCCGCGACGAGGCGGTCTACCCGTCCATCAACCGGCCGACGGCGCCGACCGTCTATCCGCCCGGCGCCGAGGCGCTCTTTGCCCTCGTGTTCGGCCTCGCGCCCGACGGCCTCCTCGCCTGGCGGCTGGTCCTGCTGGCGGCCGAGGTCGCGACGGGCGCCCTGCTGCTGGACTTGCTGCAGCGGATGGGGCGGCCGCCGACCGCCGTCGTCGTCTATGCCTGGGCGCCGCTGGCGGTGTTCGAGGGCGTGCAGGCCGCCCACGTCGAGGTCCTCTGGCTGCCTTTCGGGCTCCTGGCGCTGCGATGGCGCCAGGCGGGCCGGCTGGTCGGGGCTGGCCTCGCGCTGGGGGCGGCGATCCTGATCAAGCTCGTGCCGGCGGTGCTGCTGCTGGCCTGGTGGCGGCGTGGCGACCGGCGGCTTCCCGCGGCCTGCTTGACCCTGGTGGCGGCGGGCTACCTGGTTTATCTTGGGGGTGCCGGGCCCACCGTCGTCGGCTTCCTCCCACGCTATTTCGGCAGCGGCGAGGACTTCAACATCGGGCTCCGGTTTTTCCTGACCGGGTGGATCCCCATCGAAGGCGCGGTCCCCCGCGAGGCGGTGCGCGGAATCACCATGGTGGCCCTGGGCGGCGTGCTGGTGGCCGTGCTCGGCCGCATCGCCCGCCGCCGGTCGGACGACCCCGAGGGCGTCTTCGAGGCCGCGCGGGCGGCGGCTGCCGCCTATCTCCTGCTGGTCCCGACGGCGCTGCACGCCTGGTACGCGGTTTGGATCGTGCCTCTTCTCGCCGTGCAGCTCTCGTGGGCCTGGCTGTGGTTCTCCGGGGCCGTCGTCCTGTCGTACCTCAAGTACGCGTGGGACGACTTCCCCTTCTGGCTCCGCGCCCTCGAGTTCTTCCCGCTCTATGGCCTGCTGCTCTGGGAGTGGTGGACCGGGGCGGCCGCCATCCCCCGGACGGCCGGTGTCCCGTCGCCGGTCACCCCCGATACGCGAGCCTCCTGATGCCGCCGCTCGTCCAGGTCGTCGTCGGCATCGCCTACCTGGTCGTCCTCTTCGGGCTCTTCGTCTACGGATTGAACGCCTATGTCATGGTCGTGCTCCACTGGCGACACCGCCGGCGCGCGCTGGCGGCGCCGCCGCCGGCCGCGCCCGCGGTCTGGCCCCCCGTCACCGTGCAGCTCCCCCTCTACAACGAGCGCTATGTGGCCCGGCGGCTCCTGGAGGCCGTCGGACGGCTCGACTACCCGGCCGACCGGCTGGAGATCCAGGTCCTCGACGACTCCGACGACGAGACGACGGCGATCCTGGCCGAGGTCGTGGCCCGGCTGGGCGCCGCCGGGCTGACCGTGACCCACCTGCACCGCGCCGAGCGGACCGGCTTCAAGGCGGGGGCCCTCGAGGCCGGCCTCAAGGAGGCCCGCGGGGAGTTCGTCGCCGTCTTCGACGCCGACTTCGTGCCGCCGCCCGAGTTCCTTCGGCGCACCATCCCGCACTTCGCCGACCCCGTGGTGGCGGTGGTCCAGACCCGCTGGGGGCACCTCAATCGGGAGTTCTCGCTGCTCACGATGGCCCAGTCGCTCGGCATCGACGGCCACTTCGCCGTCGAGCAGCCGGCCCGCTGCTGGGGCAACCTGCTCCTCAACTTCAACGGGACGGCCGGCGTCTGGCGCAAGGCCGCCATCGAGGACGCCGGGGGCTGGGCCCACGACACGCTGACCGAGGACCTCGACCTCTCCTACCGCGCCCAGCTCCGAGGCTGGCGCCTCGTCTATCGGCCCGAGCTGGTCTGTCCGGCCGAGCTGCCGGTGCTGATCACCGGGTTCAAGTCCCAGCAGCGCCGCTGGGCCAAGGGCTCGATCCAGACCGCGCTGAAGCTCCTCCCCGCGGTGTTGCGCTCCCCGCTCACCTGCTGGCAGAAGTACCAGGCCACCGTGCACCTCACCTACTACCTGATCCATCCCCTCATGCTCTCGGTCGTCCTCCTCTCGGCCCCGCTGCTCGGGCTCTACGACCTCGACCTGCCCCCGCTGCTCCTGGCCGCCGTGACCGCGGCCATCGCCGTCTCGACCCTGGGACCGGCGACCATGCTCGTCTATGCCCAGCGGACGCTCTACCCCGACTGGACGCGTCACGCCTGGCGGCTGCCGGCGATCATGATCATCGGGGTCGGCGTCGCGTGGAGCACCACGCTGGCGGTGCTCGGCGCCTTCGTCGGGCGCGATCGGGAATTCGTGCGGACGCCGAAGTTCGGGATCGGGCCCGACGGCGGCCAGTGGCGCGGCAAGGCCTACCGGGATCCGCGCCGACGGGGGAGCCTGGTCGAGATCGGTCTCGGGCTCTACTGCGCGGCCGCCACCTGGCTCTTCTGGCAGTACGGGAACTACGGGGCGGTGCCGTTCCTCGGCCTCTACACGGTGGGCTTCCTGACCGTGGGCATCCTGACGTTGCACCACGCGAGCGCCCGCCACCGGTGACGGCGCGTCGCGCCGCCGGCGGGCTCGCGATCGCGATCGCCCTGGTCCTCCTCGCCGGGCCAGGGGCCGGACGGGCGGAGGACCTGGTCGCGGCCGGGGCGCGCTGGTGGAGCGTCTCGCCCGACCCCGCGAACCCCGTCGCCTGCGTGACCTGCCACGATGACCCGGCCGCGACGCGCGGCTGGGCGGCGAGCTTCCCGAAGGTCCGGCCGCTGCCGCCGCCGCACACCCGGGTCATGACCCTCTTCCAAGCCACGGCCGAGGCGGTCGCTCGCCACTATCGCCTGCCCGACCCGCGCCCGGCGGCGGCCGCGATCACCGCGTACCTGACGGCGCTCGCCGCGGGTCTGCCCCTCACGCCGGGCGTCAGCCTCGGCCAGCCGGTGTTTCCGGAGCGGATCGCCCAGCTGGCGGCGAGCGTCAAGCGGGGCGAGCGGGTCTTCGCCCGCGGCTGCCAGGGTTGTCACCATGCGCCCGAGGTCGCGCCGCGGCTCCGGGGCTTCCCCCGGGAGCACGACGGGCTGGTGGTGACGCTGGAGAGTTTTTTGGAGAGCCACGCTCCACGCGCCCGGCCCCTGTCCTGGGACAGCCCGTCGACGGCGGACGTGGCGGCCTATCTGACCGCGCGCCTGGCCAGGGAGGAGCACCCATGATCGCGATGGTGGTCGGCCTCGTCGTGGCAACGCTCTTGGTCGTCGCCGGGCCGATCCCGGCCGGGGCTCAGACCGTCATCACGGGCCTGGTCAAGAGCAAGGCCGGTCAGCCGCTGGCGGGCCTCGCCCTGCTCGAGAAAGGGGAGATCCACAACAACGTCTGGGACCGCGGGGCGCTGGTGGGGCCGGACGGGCGCTTCCGGATCGAGGTGGCCGAGGGTGGGCGCTACGGGCTCCACGTGTACGCGAGCGGGTACATCTACGCCCCGAACGCGATCCGAGTCGAGACCGGGAAGACCCTCGAGGTGAACGTGGTCCTCGTCCCCGAGCCGACGCGGGCCAACGACCCGGTGATGAAGCGCGTCGGATTCTTCCCCTGGGACGCGCGCCAGGGCAAGGTCACCTTCGTGAAGCTCGAGGTGACCGACCCCAACGGGGACCTCGGCCCCCAGGTCCTCGCCTTCAACGCGGCGACGGGCCGGGCCTACGCGATGGACCCCCCCCGGCGGATGCGGGACCTCAAGGCCAACTTCCCCAACGGCGTCTACCAGCTCGAGGTGGAGACCGCCGCCGGCCCCCTCAACCCGCGCGACTGGCACTTCGTGGCCGCCGACCACCAGTGCAACACCACCGACATCCTGAGCTTCCCCCACGAGCCCCGGCCGCCCCAGCTGGTTCGCTGACTAGCCCTTGATCGCCCCGGCGGTCATCCCCCGGACGAACCACTCCGAGAGGAACAGGTAGAGGGCCAGCACCGGCAGGGTGGCGATCATGAGCCCGGTCGCCAGCATGCCGATGTCGAAGTACTGGTCGCTGACCAGGAACTGGATCGCCAGCGGCAGCGTCCGGATCTCCTGCCGGGTGATGAAGACGACCGCGTAGAGGAACTCGTTCCAGAAGTAGATGAAGTTCAGGATCACCGTGGTCGCCACCGCCGGCAGGGCCATCGGGAACATGACCCGCCAGAACATGCTCCAGTCGGTGCAGCCGTCGAGTCGGGCCGCCTCCTCCAGCTCGGTGGGGATCTGGGCGAAGAACGCCCGCAGGAGGTAGATGGTCAGCGGCAGCTCGGTCGCGGTGTAGACGAGGATGAGCCCGGTGAGGGTGTTGAAGAGCTTGTACTGGATCAGGATCTGGAAGAGCGCCAGCAGCATGATCTGGGGCGGAAACATGACCGAGAGGAAGATCAGGAGGAAGAGCGGCTCCCGGAGGCGGAAGGCGTAGCGGCGGCGGGCGAAGCCGAAGGCCCCCATGGCGCCGACGACGGTGACCAGGAGCACCGAGACCAGCGCGACGACGGCGCTGTTCCGGAAGTAGGTGGCGTAGCCGAACTCCGTCCAGGCGAGGTGGAACTTCTCCCAGTGGGCGGGCAGCGGCAGACCGTAATGGCTCCGGTGGATCTCGTCGGTCGTGCGGAGCGACATCGTGGCCGTCCACAGGTACGGCCCGGCCGAGAAGGCGGTGTAGGCCAGGACGGGGAGCAGCAAGAGGAAGCGACCGACTCGCCCGCGCATCGGGTCAGAACTCGAGGGCCTCGCGGCGCTGGAGCACCCGCGTGAACCCGTAGGAGAGCCCGAAGATGATGGCGAACCACAGCACCGCGATGGCGGAGGGATAGCCGAGGTCGAGCGTCTTCCACTCGAACGCCCGCTTGATGACGTAGGTGGCCACCGTCTCCGTCCCCCACATGGGCCCGCCCCGGGTCATGACCCACACCAGCGCGAACTGCTTCATCTTGCCGATGAAGTCGAGGATGGCGAGGTTCACGAGCGTGGGGCGGAGGAGCGGGATCAGGACATGGCGGAGGCGGCGGACACCGCCCGCCCCGTCCACCCGCGCCGCCTCCAGATAGTCGGCGGGAATGGCGTGGAGGGCGGCCAGCAGCACCACCATGTTGAAGCCGGCGAACATCCAGGTGGTGACCAGGATGAGGGCAGGCAGCGCGGTGGCCGGGCTGGCCAGCCAGGCCTGAACATAGCCGCCGAGGCCGACGGCGCGGAGGACGAGGTTCGCCATCCCCCAGTCGTAGTTGTAGACCCACAGCCAGATCACGCCGACGACCGGATACGACATCAGCACCGGCGTGAACCACACCGTGCGGAAGAAGCGGGCGAACGGCACCCGGCAGTAGAGAACGAGGGCGAGGGCCAGCGCCAGCGGGATGTCGATCACCGGCGCCACCAGCCCCCAGGTCAGCGAGTTGCCGGCCGCCTTCCAGAAGACCTCGTCGCTGCTCAGGATCTCCCGGAAGTGCTCGAGGCCGACGAACTCGTACTGCATGCCGAGGTCCATGCGGAGCGTGTGGACGCTGTTGTAGAAGGTGACCAGGATCGGATAGATCGTGAACGCCAGGTAGAGCAGGACGGTGGGGCCGATGAACACCGCGATGGCGCCCCAGGGGCGGGCCGGCCCCGGCCGCCCGACGGCGGCCCGGGCGAGAAGCCGCGGAAGAGCCCCGGCCTGGGCGAGGGGTCGGGTCGAGCTCACTTCCCCTTGAGGCGCGCGTCCTCCAGCTTGGCCAGGGCCTCGTCGGCCCCGATCAGCCGGTTGGGCAGGCCCTGATTGACCGTCGCCACGTAGGTCTCCCACACCCCCGGCTTCATGATCGCCTTGACCGCCTGCGCGGTGAGATCGACCCACCTGGTGGTCTTGTTCACCTTGGCGAACTCGTCGAAGTACCACTTGATCGGGCTGTCGATCTTCCCGGGATCGGTCTTGATCCCGGTCTGGATGCCGGTCTTGGCCATCCACATGTTCCCGATCTCGACGTCGGCGAAGGCGTTGGCCACCTCGATGGCGAGCGGCAGGTTCGGGCTCTTGGCCGCCACCGCCAGCGAGCCGGCCACGCCGAGGAACTTCTCGCCGTGCCCCTTGCCGTCCTTCATCAGCGGGTTGTTGAGCAGGCCCAGCTCGAAGCCCTGCGGCTGGCCGCCCTTCTCCGGGGGGACGAAGGCGCGGCCGGTGTACCAGGACCCGACCGGGAACATGCAGGCTTTCTGCTCGGTGTGGAAGTAGCGGTGGGCCTCGGCCAGCGTCATGCTGGTCAGCGTCTTCGCGTAGGCGCCGAGATCGACCAGCTCCTTGTAGTAGCGGAAGACCTCCGCCACCCGCGGATCCTTCCAGGACAGCTCGCCGCGATAGAGCTTCTTCGAGTCTTCGTAGCCGAGCTTGGAGAGGAGCAGGGCGTCCGGGATGTACATGGCCGCCCACTCGCGGTCGGCGGCGCCGGTGGCGAAGGCCGCCAGGCCGGCCTTGGTGCACCTGGCCACCACGTCCTTGAACTGGTCCTGGGTGAAGACGTAGGTGGCCGGGACCGTGATGCCGAGGTCCCGGAAGAGCTTCTTGTTGTAGTAGATCTCGTCCGAGGCCGCCTCGACCGGGATGGCCCACGTCCCGACCTTGCCCCCGGGCCCGGGGCGGGTCCAGAACGCCTTGCCGTACGGCTCGATGTTCTCCCACCGGATCCCGGTCGAGAGGTCGGCCAGCCACCCGGCGGTGACGAACTCGGGCACGTCCTGGTCGTAGTAGAAGACGTCGGGGAAGCCGGAGCCGGCGGTGAAGGCCGCCCGAAGGGCCGGCCACATGTTCTTCTTCTCGTAGAAGGTGATCTCGACCGTGTGCCCCGGATGCCTGGCCTCGAAGCGCCGCTTGGCCTCGAACAGCACGGCCTTCTTCGAGTCCTCCACCGCCCAGTGGCTCCACCAGGTGAGCTGGGCGGCGTCGGCGGCGGCGACCAGGCCCAGGGTCAGGGCGCCGGCCAGCAGCCAGCCCGTCAGTCTGCGCATGGCGTCCTCCCGTCTGTCGTCGCGTGAGGGGTCCGGCGTCCGCTCACTTCGCCGCCGCGCGCGCCGCGGCCAGGGCCGCCTCGTAGTTCGGCTCGGTGGTGACCTCCTTGACGTACTCGACGTGCTTGACTAGGCCGTCCTTGCCGACCACGAAGACCGCGCGGGCCTCGAGGCCGGCCAGCGGCCCGTCCTTGATCAGGGTGCCGTAGCGCTGGCCGAAGCTCTTGTCGCGGAAATCCGACAGCGCCTTCACTCGGGTGGCGCTGGCCGCCGCGCACCAGCGCTTCTGGGCGAAGGGAAGGTCCATGCTGATCGTCCAGACCTCGACGCCCTCGCCGAGCTTGGCCGCCTCCTCGTTGAAGCGGCGCGTCTCGATGTCGCAGACCGGCGTGTCGAGCGAGGGGACCGCGCTCAAGATCACGACCTTCCCCTTGGCGCCGGCCAGGCTCACCGGCTGGAGGCTCGTGTCCACCGCGGTGAAGTCGGGCGCGGCCTGGTTCGGCTTGATCTCGGGGCCGGCGAGCGAAACAGGGTTGCCCTTGAAGGTGACTTGGGCCATGAGTGTCCTCCTTGGCCTGGATGGGTGGCGTCCCCGAGTATAGCCCAACGCGCCCTGGACGCGCCCGTCGGCCACCCGTACAATCGCCCCATGAGCACGGCGCGCGACGCGCTCCTGGCCGAGACCGAGTGGCTGGCCGCCCACCTCGACGATCCCACCGTCCGCGTCGTGGACATCCGCGGCACGATCAGGCCGCCCAGCGCGCCCCCGCCCTGGTACGCGGCCAGCCGGGAGGCCTACGAGGCCGGGCATATCCCGGGCGCCGTCTTCGTGGACTGGCTCTGGGACATCGTGGACCCGGCGGCGCCGGTCAAGATGACGGTGGCCCGCGCGGACCAGTTCGCCGCGCTGATGGGTCGGCTGGGGATCGGCGACGCGCATACCGTGATCGCCTACGACGACAACGGCCACCTCGCGCCCCGGCTCTGGTGGGCGCTGAACTACTACGGCCATCCGGCCGTCCGCGTGCTCAACGGCGGCTACCCCAAGTGGGTGGCCGAGGGCCGGCCGGTCACCCCCGCGGGGCCGCGGCATCCGCCGGCCCGCTTCACGCCGCGCGCCCGGCCCGAGTGGCGCGCGGGCGTGGACGAGGTCCGGGCGCGGCTGCAGGACCGGGACATCGCGCTCGTCGACTGCCGGAGTCCCGCCGAGTTCCGCGGCGAGATCGGCCGCGGCGAGAAGGTCGGTCGCATCCCGGGCGCCGTCAACCTGCCGGTGGGACGGCTCATGGAGGGCGCGCACCACGTCTGGCGCTCGGAGGGCGACCTGCGGAAGCTGTTCGAGGAGGCCGGGGTGACCCCCGAGCGCGACGTCGTCACCTACTGCAACGCCGGGGTCTCGGCGGCCATCGGCCTCTTCGGCGCCAAGCTCCTCGGCTATCCCCGCGCGCGCAACTTCGCCGGCTCCTGGTACGAGTGGGAGCACGACCCGCAGAACCCGATCGAAGCTGGCTAGCCGGGTCCGCCCCCCTCCACGATCCGGGAAACCCCGACGAGATCGGCTGAGCGCGGTCAGCGTGCTACCATAAGAGCCGCATGGCGTACCTGACCTACCACGAGCGCCCGCGCCCGCTTCGGCGGCCCATCCTGCTGATGGCGTTCGCCGGCTGGAACGACGCGGCCGAGTCAGCCACCAACGCGGCCCGGTTCCTCCGCCAATCCTGGGACGGCCAGCCGCTGGCCAGCCTCGATCCCGAGGAGTTCTACCACTTCGGCCTGACGCGCCCCCAGGTCCGCTTCAAGCCCGGCACGACCGAGCGCGAGATCCTGTGGCCGGAGACCGAGTTCACCCTGTGCACCCGCGAGGCGCTGCCCCGCGACATCATGATCGGGGTCGGGATCGAGCCCCACCTGCGCTGGAAGACCTACTGCCACACGGTCCTCGACCTGGCCCGCGAGCTCGAGGTCGGGTTGATCGTCACCCTCGGCGCGCTCCTGGCCGAGGTGCCGCACACGCGGCCGGTCCGGCTCACCGGCTTCGCCACCGATCCCGAGCTGGCGACGGTCCTCGGCGTGCGCCCCACGCGGTACGAGGGGCCGACCGGCATCGTCGGCGTCCTGTCCTCGACCGCGCGGGCCGCCGGCTTCGCCACCGCCAGCCTGTGGGCCAACGTGCCCCACTACATCTCGGCGGTGGAGAATCCGCGGGCCACACTCGCCCTGGTCCAGCGCGTCAACCGCCTCTTCGACGGTCCCCTCGACCTGCGGGAGCTGGAGGAGGCAGGCGCCCAGTTCGACGCCCAGCTCGCCGAGGTGCTCGCCCAGAACCGCAAGGTCGCCAACTACGTGCGGAAGCTCGAGCAGAAGGACGCCCAGGCCGACGAGCTGCCTCCTCAGGACCCGGGCGACGAGCTGCCGAGCGCGCAGGACCTGGTCGCCGAGATCGAGCGCTTCCTGCGCCAGCAACCGCCGAGCCCCGAACGCGAGTGAGGGCGGCCGGCCGCGTCGCGGCCACGCTCCTCCTCGTCGGGTCCGGCGTCGTCCCGGTCGCCGCCGGCCTCACCATCGTCGTCACTCCCGAGCGGCCGGCCCCCGGAGACATCGTGCTCCTCCGCGTCGAGGGCGCGCCGCCCGACCTCGGCGGCGAGTGGCAGGGGACGCCGCTCCGCTTTTTCCCCATGGGGACCGCCCTCGCGGCGCTGGTCGGGGTGGACCTCGACGTCGAGCCTGGCCGCCTGCCCTGGCTCCTGACCCGTCCGGCCGGTCGGGGACGGGTCGTGGTCGGCAAGGGGGCGGTGACCGTGGGTCCCCGCACCTTCGAGACGCAGCACCTCACGCTGCCGCCCGGCCAGGTGGATCTCGACCCGGCGAGCCTCGCGCGCGTCCGAGCCGAGCGGGCGGAGCTGGAGGCCGCGCTGGCGAGCAGCGCCCCCGAGCGGCTGTGGCGAGGGCCGTTCGCGGTGCCGGTGGAGGGCGGTCGGCCGACCGGCGGCTTTGGGCTCCGCCGGGTCATCAACGGGCAGCGGCGGAGTCCCCACGCCGGCTACGACTGGGCGGCGCCCCGCGGGACGCCGGTGCTGGCCGCGAACGCCGGGCGCGTCGCGCTGGTGGCCGAGCACTTCTTCTCGGGACGTCTGGTGGTGCTCGACCACGGGCTCGGCCTCTTCACGCACTACTACCACCTCGACGAGACCCAGGTCACCGCCGGCGCGTCGGTGCCGCGCGGCCAGCCGATCGGGACCGTGGGGGCGACCGGCCGGGCGACCGGGCCCCACCTCCACCTCGGGGTCACCCTCGGCGGCGCGCGCGTGGACCCTCTCGCGCTCCTCGGCCTCACGCTACCACCCGAACGGCCGTAGCCGATGGACGTCCTCAAAGACCTCGAGCTCCTGGTCCTCTCGCGCTACCCGATCATCGCCGTCGAGACGTACGAGGAGGAGCGGGTCGAGGCCGCGCTCCAGTCGGTGGCGGCGAAGCTGCAGATCCCGTTCTTCGTCTGGACCGTGACCGAGGGTCTCCGGCGCCACGGTGCCGACAGCGTGATCTACGGCACCCAGCCGCCGCTGGCCGCGCTGGCAAACCTGGCCGCCTTCAAGGGCGACGGCCTCTACCTCTTCAAGGACCTCCACCGCTACCTCGGCGACGCCGAGGTCGTCCGCAAGCTGCGCGATCTCACCCGGCCGTTCGGCCAGGCCCGGCGGGCGCTGTTCTTCGCCGCGCCCCGGATCGAGTTGCCGGCCGAGCTGGAGAAGCTGGTCGCCGGCTTCCGGCTCGAGCTGCCGACGCGGGAGGAGCTGCGGCAGCTCGCCGAGCGCGTGGTCGCCGAGCTGTCTCAACAGCACCGGATCAAGGTCGAGGTGACGCCGGCCGACTTCGACCGGCTGATCGACGCGCTGAAGGGTCTCACCGTCTTCGAGGTCGAGCGCTCACTCACCAAGGTCGTGCTGGACGACATGGCCCTCACCATCCGCGACCTGGACCGCCTCCTCGAGATCAAGCGCCGACTCCTCGAGCGGCAGGGGGTCCTCGAGTACGTGCCGACCGAGGACGGGCTCGGCGCCGTCGGCGGGCTCGGCCACCTCAAGGAGTGGCTTGCCAAGCGCAAGCGCGCATTCACCCCGGAGGCCGGGCGCTTCGGCATCGCGCCTCCCAAGGGCGTGCTCCTCCTCGGCGTACAGGGCGCTGGCAAGAGCCTGGCTGCCCGCGCCGTCGCCCGCGAGTGGGGGCTGCCGCTGCTCCGGCTGGAGCCGGTCCGACTCTACGACAAGTACGTCGGCGAGTCGGAGAAGAACCTGGAGCAGGCGCTGGCGATGGCCGAGCGCATGGCGCCGTGCGTCCTGATGGTGGACGAGATCGAGAAGGGTTTTGCCGCCATGGGCAGCAGCGACAGCGATGCCGGGCTCTCCCGGCGGATCCTGGGCCGCCTCCTGGGCTGGCTTCAGGACCGCGCGGCGCCCGTCTTCGTGGTGGCGACTTGCAATCAGATCGCCGACCTGCCGCCGGAGCTGATGCGGAAGGGACGCTTCGACGAGATCTTCTTCCTGGACCTGCCCACCCCGGCCGAGCGGCGCGAGATCTTTGCCATCCACCTCCGGAAGCGCAAGCGCGATCCGGCCGCGTTCGATCTCGACGCGCTGGCCGCCGCCGCCGACGGCTTCAGCGGGGCGGAGATCGAGGCGGCGGTGGTGGCCGCGCTCTACACGGCCTTCGCCGCGGGGAGCGAGCTGGGGACGGCGCTGATCCTCGACGAGCTGCGCGCCACCCGACCCCTCTCCGTCACCCGCGCCGAGGACATCACCGCCCTGCGGGACTGGGCTCGTGACCGCGCGGTGCCCGCGAACTAGCCGGCGGGTGAGTCGGGTGGGCGGCTGGTCGAACGTCCGCTGCCAACCGGGAGGTCAGCCCGATGCCCTGTGATTCATCGGTGTTCGAGGAGATCCCGATCTTCTCGTTGCTCGACGCCGACGAGCGCGCCGTGCTCGCGGAGCATGTCGAGCTGCGCCGGTTCACCCCCCGCCACCGCATCTACCGGGCCGGGGATCCCGGGGAACGGGCCTACGTGGTGCTGAGCGGGAAGGTCCAGGTCATCATGATCGACGAAGACCATCAAGAGGTCGTCATCGACACGCCGACGCGGGGCGAGATCTTCGGCCTGTCGTCGATGCTCTCGGCCGCACCCCACCAGACGACGGCGGTGGCGCTGGAAGAGACGGCGGCCATCGAGATCGAGCGTCAGGACATCGCCGCGCTGTTGCAGCGGAAGCCGATGGCGGGTCTCGACATGCTGACGATGGTCGGACGCCAGATGCGGGCCGCTCAGGATCTGGTGCGGGCCCGGGCCGGCCGCAACCCGAACGAGGTGATCGAGGAGCAGCAGACCATGGGCGATCGCGTCGCGGATGGGGTGGCGCGGTTCGGGGGGTCGTGGGCGTTCATCAGCGCGTTCGCGGTCGTGTTGTCGGTCTACACGCTGATCAACGTGCTGCTCCGGGATCGGTCCTGGGATCCCTACCCCTTCATCCTGCTCAACCTGTTCCTCTCGATGCTGGCCGCCGTGCAGGCGCCGGTGATCATGATGAGCCAGAACCGCCAGGACGCGAAGGACCGTCTGCGGAGCGAGCTGGACTTCGCGGTCAACCGCAAGGCCGAGATGGAGATCACCCAGCTCGCGGCCAAGCTGAACCGGATCGAGGACCGGCTGGACGACATCGAGCAAGGCCTGTCGCGCGCCGGCCGGTGAGCCGGGATCGAGAAGGGTCGCGGGCCGTGCGGAGCGAAGACAGCGACGCCGGGCTCTCCCCACGGATCCTTGGGCGCAGCCGGGGCTGGCTCGAGGACCGCGGCGGTAGTCCTCATGTCGACGACCTACAACCAGATCGGGACACGCTCCTAATGGCGGGTGGCGACCATCGCGATGCCGACCAGCGTTAACGAGGCGCCGATGACGCGCACCAGCCATCTCCGCTCGCGTCTACGGCGGCTTCGGAAGGCCCGACTCCAACTGGCCGTCATCAGAAGGAGCCCGAGGACCAGAGCGAGCCAGGGCACGAGGGACGGCAAACCGGCCATTGAACACCAGCCGACTCACCGCGGGGAAGCCCGGAAAGGAAGGGGGCTCCTGCTCGCGCGTGGGTCACCCTCCGCATACGCCTCTTCGGATGGTTTGTCAATCGCCGCGCGGCCGACCTGAGGGGTTAGAATTCACACCGCTGTGACAACTCACAGGAGGCTCACGTCGGACACTGAGCCCAGCGCCAAGGATTCCCCGCGATTGCCGATGACGACCTTGCTGCTCCTCGCCCTCACGCTCAGCCTGGCGGGACCGGCGGCGGCCCAGACACGAACGCCGACCGGGGCGCTCCTCTACGAGGTCCTCCCCTATCAGCCGGCGGACGTCCAGATCCGCGCGTACGCCGCCCTCGAACGGAGCGGCGATCGCGGCGCGATCCCGGCTTTGATCGAACTGCTGCGGTTCGACCTGCCCGTCCCCTCCGAGCTGCCGGTCGGTGTCCTGGAGACGCTCTCGGGGCAGCGGTTCGGCTCTGTGTGGCCCCAGTGGGTGGAGTGGCTCCAGAAGCAGACCGACATCACGCCGCCTCCGGAATTTGTCGCCTGGAAGGGGCGCCTCCTGAGCCTCATCGACCCCGAGTTCATCGAGTGGTTCAAACCGGGGATCCCCCACCGCATTCGAATGGCGGAGATCGTGTGGGGCGGCGTGGCGAAGGACGGCATCCCGGCCCTCACCAACCCCAGGCACGTCGAGGCCGCTCAGGCAACGTACCTCACCGACGACGAGCTGGTCTTCGGGGTCACCGTCAACGGACAGAGTCGCGCCTACCCCCACCGCATCATGGACTGGCACGAGATGGCCAACGACGTCGTCGGCGGCCTGCCGGTGGTCCTGGCCTACTGAACGCTCTGCGGGTCGGGGACCCTCTTCCAGGCCACTGCGCAGGGAATGGCGTACACGTTCGGCTCCTCGGGCTTCCTCTTCCGCTCGAACAAGCTCATGTACGATCACCAGACCAACTCGCTCTGGAACCACATGGCGGGCGAGCCCGTGGTCGGGCCGCTCGCCCACAGTGGAATCCGGCTCAAAGTGCTGCCGGTGCTCATCACCACGTGGAAGGACTGGCGAACCAATCATCCCGATACGCGGGTTCTCGACATCAAGACCGGCTATCCGCGCGATTACACGCCGGGTCGCCCGTACGGCCGCTACTTCGCCAGTCCGGACACCATGTTCCCGGTGTCGCCGCGGAGCGACCTGCTCCGGACAAAGGACCTCGTCTTTGCGGTTCGGATCGGCACTGCCCAGAAGGTCTTCCCGCTCGAGGTGTTCCGACGTGAGGCGGTAGTGAACGACCGGGTGGGCCCGACAGCCGTCGTCGTCCTCGGCAAGGCCGAGACCCGCTCGGTGCGCGCCTACGAGCGGGGGACGCTGAGCTTCCGGTCGGGTCCCGGATCTGGCGAGCTGATCGAGACGACCACGGGCATCCGGTGGCGCGTGGAGGCGGAGCGGCTCTTGGAGCCGGCGACCGCTCGGACGCTCCCCCGCGTCGGTGGCCACGTCGTCTACTGGTTCGGCTGGTACGCGTTCTACCCCGACGCCGAGGTTTACGCGCCGACGCGGTAAGCTCCGTTCCCTCCGAACGCCGTGATCGCCCACGACGTTCACCCGTGGGTCGACCGAATCTCACCGAGTCGCACCGTCGTGTCAACTTCATGCTCGCCACGGGTTGCCTCCGAGCGTCACCCCCCCGGGCCCAGGCGGACGCCACGCGACGGAATCTCTCCGCGCGCGGTCCGCATCTTATTGAGCAAATCGGCACGAGGAGGCATCGATGACGCTGAAGGAGCAGCTCGACGCGTTGAACCAGAGGGCGAGCCCCAGAAGCGCACCCTTGGTCGCGATCCTCCGGCCGTTCTTCTTATACGCCTCCAATGCGCCGCTCATGAAGTGGAGTCGGATAGTATCGACCTCGGCCGCGCGCCACCCCACTAGATCGTCAAGGTTTACGGGAAAGCTATAGGCGCGCGGAAGAAGGGCGGTGAAAGGCGCACCCGAAGCCGACCGCCACGGACAGCAGACCGGCGGCCAAGACGTATCCCGGCAGCGCGGCCGGCAGAACCGCTCCGGATATGAATAGCGGCGCGGCCGGCCGAAGGCGCAGGTCGCCTTTCGCCACGCTCCCGAGGAGCCAGATGAGACCGGCACCGAGAAACCCCCAGAGCACGCCGATCTTGGCATCCAGCCGGTCGGCCGTCTCCAGCTGCTTCTCGACCAGCCGAACCGCCATGTCGAACACGAACGCGATGCCTTTCGGCGGCTCGCCGGGCTCGGCCGGCTGCTCGTCACCGCAACTCAGAAGACAACCGCTTCGAACATCCTAGATGTGGTGCTGGATAGATGCGCTTGTCGATGTGAACCCAAGGCGCACGTTCCCTCGGGTTCGATCAGGGGCTCTTACGATGCAGCGTTCAAGGCGGTAAGAACTCGCTAAACACCCAAAATGGATGGTGATCGCCTCTCGCTGATCCGGGCGATCATTACGGGCCTAGACGGGACAATGCCGCCCGGCCTGAACATCGCGGAGGTCCGCGTCGCGTGAGAGGCACTGGACGTACAGGGACGGAAGAAGTAGGAGGCTGACGCAGCCGAGCATGCCCCCGGTAGCCGCTATCCGCGGGCCGTCGTATCCGCGTGCATAGTTCCTGGAGGAACTCGATGGGTTTGCCTGGTGGCGCGTCGTCTCGTCGCAGCAGCCCGCACCGGCCGACGTGCCGGCAGCAATCTCCCTGGGCAGCGAGAAGGGATCGCTGAGAGGGATTTCGTCGCCGGCAAGCGAGTTCCAAAATCTCGCGCGCTACCTTGGGCATCCCGCCCAGTTGACGGCCGCAGCGGCTGAAGCGGCGCCCGAGGCTAGGACCGCCGGCTGCCCGCGATCAGCAGGACCACGCCGCCGGCGAGGGCGAGCGCGCCCAGGATCGGCGGCAGCGGGATGGTCTTCTCCTTCTCCACCTCCGCCTTGAGGGGGCCCAGCTCGAGCACCTTTTCCTTCGTGGTGTACGTGATCCCCTGGTAGGCGAGGGCCAGGACCCCGAGCACGATCAACGCGATTCCGACCACGGTTACCGGCTTCATGGGCGAGTGCCTCCTTGGCGCATCACGCCGCCACCGCGCCGGCCAGATGCTCGGCGTAGGCGCGGAGACCGCGGTTCGAGGCGGCCAGGGCCGTCGAGACGGCGAGCAGCCGCCGTAGCTCTGGCCGCGTGATCTTCACCGTGACGCCGGGATCGAGGAGGTTGTCGGCTCGAGCGAGCCGGGTCAGCGTGGCGAGGCCGATCAGGAGCGGCCAGGCGCTGGCCAGGCGCAGTCGGATCTCGCGCCGGGGGACAGCCAGGGTGTAGAGCCGGCCTTCCTCGAGGTGGCCAACCGCCTGCTTGACCAGCGCGGCGAGGAGCGGCCGCAGGCGGCCGATGGCGCCGGGATCGAGCAAGTCCTCGGGGGCGAGGCCGCCCGCGGCCAGGTCGGCGCGGGGCAGGTAGCAGCGCCCGAGCCGCAGGTCGCGCGGCAGGTCGCGCAGGACGTTGGTGAGCTGGAGGCCCTGCCCGAACCGGGCAGCCCGCCCGCGCATGAGCGGGACGTTCCAGCCGGCGCAGCGCGACCGGTGGGCGACGACCATCTCGGTCCAGAACTCGCCCACGCAGCCGGCGTTCATGTACGTGTAGCGGTCGAGGTCGGCTGCCGTCTCCAGCGCGCCGACCCGGCCGGCCTCTTCCGCCGGGAACCGGTCGAGGGCGTCGAGCATCGCCTTGGTCAGCGTGAGCAGCACGACCTGGCCCCGCGCGCGATCGGCCGGCATCAGCCCCCGGTAGGCCGCCAGCACGTCGGGGAGCCGCTCGAGCAGCGCCACCTCAGAGGCCGCGTGGCCGGGGGTGACGCGCGCGCGCAGCTCGCCGAGCGCCGCCCCCTCGCCGCCCCGGATGGCCACCCGCAGGGCCTCGACGTGGCGGCGCCGCTCGGCGGGCGGGAGCGCCCGGGTGTCGGCGATCGTGTCGGCAGCCCGGGCCAGGAGGTAGGTGAGCCCGAACGGGGAGCGGAGGGACCCGGGGACGACACGGAGCGAGAGCGCGAAGGAGCGACTGACCCCCGGCAGGATCCCGTCGAGGAGGTCGGGCTCGCGGGCGGTCGCCGTCAGTCCAGGTCGATGGGGCGCGGCCCCGGGTCGGGCATGTCCTTGGCGCGCTTGAGGCCGGCCGCGAACTTGCGCGACAGGACCTGATCTTTCGTCTTCTCGGCCTCGGCCGCGTCCTTGAAGCGGGCCTCCCGCGCTGCTTGCTGGCCGCGCAACGCTTCCATCGCCTTGTCGAGGCTGGAGGCGGGGCCGGTCCGCGGCGGCGGCGTGTGGGTGAGCACCGCCTTGACCTCGGGGTCCACCGTGAGGACCGACCGGCAGGTGGGGCAGGTCACGTCGAAGGCGGCCGGCTCGTCCTTGGGCATGCTCTACTCCGTATCATGCGGACGGGCGTGGCGCAAGCATGCCTCAGCCCGGCCAGCGCGTGACCGCGCGGCTCACGGCGCGGGAGAAGCAGCAGTTGGGCACCACCGCCGAGTGCTTCCCCGGCCCGCCCGCCACCATGACCAGGATGTCATCGGGGCTGGAGACGGTGGGGAGCAGCGCCGCGTCATCGACACAGGCCATCCAGGCCGGCCAGTCCTGGAGGCCCCACATCCCACCCAACTTGCGGGTGCCGAGCCGCAGCCGCGCATGCTCGTAGAGGTAGCGCTGGACGTCGGCGCGGCTGAACCCGTCGGCGGCGATGGTCGCCGCGTGCTCGGGACCGAAGACCACCAGGAGCTGGCTCTGCGTCAGGTACCAGCCGACGTTCGAGCCGAGGGTGACGGCCGTGTCGGCGACGACGGCGAGGAGGTTGGGCGCCCGCTGGCTCACGTGGTCGTTGACGTTGTGGGGCCCCTCGCCGCCGAACACCGTCACCACGCTCTCGTCGGCACCGAAGCCGCGACTGACGTGCAGCGGCGCCCAGGGGTTGGCGTCCTCGCGCTCGGCGATCGCGTAGCTGTACTTGGCGGGGCTGCCCTGGGTGGCCATGTCGCCGGCGCCCGGCCGGGCGCCGCCCAAATTCCACAGGCTGAGCCGGACCGCGCGGCCGAGGGTGGCGTTGGCCGGGTTGCCGGGACCGAAGAGGCCCGAGCCCGCGTGCATGCCGAGCCGGGCGCCGGCGGGCCCATTGACGATGACGAGCGGCGCGACCGGATGGGTAGTCGCCTGGATGCCGTAGAGGTTGAAGGTGGGGTCGAGCATCGCCTCCAGCGCGGCGACCAGGACCGGCAGCGCGGCCGGGCGGCAGCCCGCCATGACGGCGTTGATCGCCACCTTCTCCACCGTGGCCTCGCCCCACAGCGGGGGGATCTTGCCGACGACGAGCTCCGGCTCGGCGTCGATGCCCGCCAGCATGGCCTCGACGCGGGGCGGCGTCGGCGGCACGATCGGGAGGCCGTCGGTCCAGTCCTGTTCGAGGAAGTAGGTCTCGACGGCCTCCAGCGAGTCGTCGAGCTCGATGACGCGCGAGGCGAGGGGAGCCCGGCCCACGGCAGTCGGGCTAGCGGCCGAGGCGCGCCGCCAACTGGGCGACGGCGGCCGCGGCGCGCGCGGCGACCCGCTCGGGTGGCTCACCGCCCAGCGGGTGGGGGATGACGAGCAGCGGCAGGCCCTCCATGCCGAGCGTGTGGGCCTCGTGCCGGGCGAGCGCCTCGAAGGCCGTGGTGGTCACGACGGCGGCCGGCAGGCCGGCCCGCTCGAGGGTGACGGCGTCGTGGAGACTCCACGACGTGCAGGAGCCTCAGTCGGCGGAGCCGGTGACGACGAGGTCCACCCCGGCCAGCGCGGCCAGCACCTCGGGCGCGGCCGGGGTGGCGGCGTTCGCCTTTTTCCGGTGGAGTGCGCCGGCGAGCCCGTGGCGCTCGCGAAGAAGCGCCTCCATCTCCTTCGTGAGGAGCGCGAAGTTCGCCTTGGTGTTGTCGAGGAAGCCGATCGTCTTGCCGGCGAGGTCGGCCGGGAGCGCGAGCGGCGCACTCTGGCTGACCTTGCTCTCGGCGACCGGACTGAGGACGCGAATGGTGCCCATGATTGCCTCCGGGGTTGGGATGGCCCGCGGCCCATTATAGGGCCTTCCGACTGGTCGGCGCCGCGGGGTGCCGCCAGACGGAGATCGGCCCGGGCCTCTCAGCGGGCGGGGTCGAGGTGGACCGCCACCGCCCGCGCCGGCTGGTCGCTCCGGTTCCGCACGTTGTGCTCCTCGCGCGGCGGCTTCCAGTAGGCCTGGCCCGCCTTGAGCATCCGGGTGCGGCCGTCGGCGAAGATCTCCTCCAGCTCCCCCTCCAGCATCACGAACACGACGGGACCCGGATGCGTGTGGCGGGTGGTCTCGGCCCCGGGCTCCCAGTGATCCATGTTGGCCCGCACGTGGGTCCGGCGCGGGATCTGGTCGGTGGTCACCTCCAGGATCGTGTCGCCCCACATGCGCGGCTTCGCCTGGGCCCGCACGTGCTCGGCGGCGAGACCGGCGGCGAAGGCGGAGAGCAGAGCGGCCAGGAAGACGAGGCGAGCGGGCATCGTGTCCTCCTTGAAGTCGGGGTCAGGCCGCGCGGCGCCGGCCGCGCCGTCGGGCGGGCTCGATGAGGATCAATCGGGCGTTGGTGGGGACCGGCAGCGCGGGCGGGATGGCCTTCTGGAGGCGGAACCCGTCGAGCGGGCCCGTGCGGGTTTCGCTCAGGCGACATGCCTCTGCAGCCGCACCGGGCCGCCACGCTCGCACATGACCGCCAACGTCACGGAGGTCCGCTCCGAGCGCGGGCTTTGCCCGCGCAGCCTTGACCCGGGGGTTCGCAAAAGGGGGGCAGAGCCCCCTTTGACTCAGCGCCGTCGCCACGGGACCCGCGATGATCGCCGAGAGATCGACGACCCGGAGCCCCGCGAGGGGACCCGTCACGCGCGCGCTACGCGCCCCGGCTCAGGCTTTGAGGTACTTCTGGAACCAGGCGAGGCACTTGCCCCAGGCGTCTTTGGCCGCCTCGGGCTTGTAGCTCGGCCGGTAGTCGGCGAGGAAGCCGTGGGGGGCGTCCGGGTAGACCATCTTCTCTACCGGCCGCCCGGCCGCCTTCAAGGCCGCCTCTTCCTTGTCCACGTCGGCGACCGGGATCCCCCGGTCGGCCCCTCCGTAGAGCAAGAGCACGGGACACGGGATCTCGGCCGCCACGTCCAGCGCCGCGATCGGCTTGGGGTCGTCCTTCTGGGCCCGGGCCGGCGGCCCGTACCAGGCGACGGCGGCCTTGGTGTCCTTGTAGAAGGCGGGGAAGGTGAGGGTCATCTGCCCGCCCCAGCAGAAGCCGGTGACGCCGATCCGGTCGGCCCGGGCCGCCGGTTGCTTGCGCGCGTACTCGGCGCCGGCGCGCAGATCGCCGACGATCCGCTTGAGGGGCGCGTTGAAGACGGTGTTCATGACCTTGTCCATGTCGGTGACCTGAGCCAGCCCGCCCTCGCGCGAGAACAGCTCCGGCGCCACCGCGTAGTAGCCCTCTTTCCCGAAGCGCCGCGTGACGTCGCGGATCCACTCGTGGAGGCCCCAGACCTCGGAGATCACCAGCACCACCGGGTACTCGCCCGCCTGATTGGGATAGGCCTCGTAGACCGGGATCGGCGTGCCGTCGGCTCCCGCCACGTTCACGGTCCCCGCCACCAGCCCCTGGTCGTCGGTCTTGATCGCCTGGGCCGGGAGCGGGTTGGCGGCCAGCGCGTAGCCCCCGGCCGCGGCGAGGGCGGCCAGCGCGTCGCGGCGGGTCAGCGCGAGGGGACTCTTGGCGCCGGGCTCGGTCGTGTCCATGGGTGCCTCCTGGTCGGGGTGAGAGATCGGGCGGGCCGGTAGCCCCTTCCTACCTACCAGACGGCGCGGGCACGGTCAAGCGGGGCAGAGGGAACGCGCGATTCGCGCTATGCTGGGGCGATGGCCGAGCTGGCCAATGTCTTCTCGTGGTCGCGGTCGCGCGGCGTCATGTTCGAGGAGTGCCGCCGCAAGTACTTCTATCACTACTACGGCGCCTGGGGTGGCTGGGCCGCCGACGCCCCCGCCGACGTGCGCCGGCTCTACGTCCTCAAGCAGCTCACCGGCCGCCAGGGCTGGGCCGGCCGGGTAGTCCACGAGGCGATCGAGATGGCCCTCAAGGTGCTCCACGCCGGCCGCGACCTGCCCGAGGCCTGGCTCCTCGACGAGACCGTGCGGCGGATGCGCCAGGAATGGCTCTTCTCCCGGCACGGCCGCTACCGCGAGACGCCGAAGGGGCCGCTGGCGCTCTTCGAGCACGAGTACGGGATCGACGTGCCGGCGCGCACCTGGCAAGTCCTGCGCGACCACGTTCTCCGCTGCCTGCGCAATTTCCACCGGCTTCCCCTGCTCGCCGAGATCCGCCGGACGCCACCCGAGCGCTGGATCCTGATCGAGGACATCCGGGCGTTCGACTTCGAGGGGACGCCGGTCTACGCGGCGCCCGACTTCGGCTACTGGACGACCGATGATCGGCTGGCCCTGGTGGACTGGAAGACGGGAGCGCCCGACCCGGAGGAGACCGCCCTCCAGCTCGGCTGCTACGCGCTCTACGCTCGCGACATCCTGGAGACGCCCCCCGAACGCGTGGACCTCTTCGAGGTGAATCTCCGGGAGAGCGCCGTCACCGTGCACCCGTGGGACGTGGCCCGGGTGGAGGCGATGCGCGCGCGGCTGCGGCTGTCCATCCGGGCCATGAAGGCCTGGCTCCGCGATCCCGACACGAATGGAGCGATGCTCGACGACTTCGAGCGGACCGAGGAGCTGCGAATCTGCCGCTGGTGCAACTTCCGGGCGGTCTGTCGCCCGGAGTTCGGGACGGATTCCCGGCCGGAAGCCGCCGATTCGCCGCTTCCGACCGGGGATCCCGCCGGGTAGTGCCGTTCCAACGAATTGGAGCGAATCGGACGACGACCGAGGACGACGCTAGGCGAAGTTAATTGGACCCGCACTAGCTCAGGGCCCGGTGCGCCCAAGGTCTTCCGCGCGGCCGGGCGACCGAGGTGGCTCAGCGGGGGCGCCAGTGTCCCTGGATCCACACGTAGCCGCCGGCGCGGGCGGGGGCCCAGTAGCCAGGCACCCAGACATACCCCGCCTGGGCGGGGACCGCCCAGTGACCGGCAACCCAGACGTAGCCCCATCGGGGTCCGCGCCAGCTCCAGTGACCCGGGATCCAGACGTAACCCGGCCCGGGCGTCGGCGGCGGGGCCTCGAGCTGAGGCGCGGGCGCCGGCGGCGGCGCCTGGACAACGGGCTCCGGGGCGACGTAGCACGCGGCGAGTAGCCAGGCCGCGGCCACCAGTCCGAGCGGGATCCAGCGCTGTGCCATGGTGAGGCCTCCGATGACCGAGGGTCTTCTGACCACGTCGACGGGACGGCCGGACGGGCTTTTCAGGACGCAGGTGCCGCGAAGACCGCCGAGCGCGCGACCTCGTCGTAGCGGACCTTCGCCGGGTCGAACTTCTCGAGATTTTCCTGGAGGCGCTCGAAGGTCTGGTCGAAGGAGGGCAAGGTCTTGCGGGCGCGGCCCAGCGGGGTCGTCCGAGCCAGGACGTAGTTCTTGACGTAGGGGTGGTTGATGCCGCGCTTCTTGATCTTGGCCACCACGTCGGTCAGCACGTCGTCGGCAGCCTGGACCAGCGCGGCCCGGCGCTCGCGCTCGGCGTAGGCCTTGCCGAGCGGCTGCTTGAGGAACTTGTCCACCCGCCGCAGGATGGGCGCGAAGGCGCCGCCGGCAAAGCGCGGCTTGCCCTCGTAGAGGAGGCCGAGGGTGATGAAGTATGGCGCTTCGAACTGGAAGGCGTAATCCTCCTCGCTCGCCTTGCCGTCACCCTCCTCCATGAGCCCGCGATACATCCGGATGACCTCGAGCGACTTCTCCTTGACGTTGTGGGCCTTCTCGGTGTTCAGGGCGAGGATCTGGTATGAGACCTCGGCCTCCGGGATGAGGATCGCCGGGATGTACTCCGCCTTCAGCTTGACGGCCGCCTCCCGCCGGTGGTTGCCGTTCGGGGTCCAGTAGGCGCCGGGACCGGTCGAGACCGCCACGATGGGGTCCACGAAGCGGCCGAGCTTCCTCATGACCTCGGTCAGGCGCTTGACGTGGGGCTTGGAGAGGTCGCGCTGGTAGGGCGTGCCCTGAACCTTGTCCAGGGGCAGCAGGACGAAGAGCTGCCAGGCTTCCTTGAGCGGCTCCTGATAGCAGGCGAGGACCTGGCCGCCATCGCGCTCGACCTGCTCGGCGAGCTGGACCACCGGCCGCGGCGGGGTGGCGTCCTCGGGGAAGACCGCCCATCGAGCCATCGGCCGCACTATAGCGCGAATCACGCCCGGCCGGCGAACCGCCGGGGCTCACAGCCACCGTCGGATCGTCGCTGGCAATGACCGTCGGCATGGTCCGGGCCCGGCCCGGGCCGGATCACAGCGCGGCCAGCTCCGGCCAGGACACGCCGGCGAAGTCGGGCACCACGCGGAGCGCGCCGGCCGCCGTGAGCTCGGCCGCCGGGTAGGCGGTCGTGACCCCGACGACCGCCATGCCGGCCCGCCGGGCCGCCTCCACGCCGACCAGCGCGTCCTCGAAGACCAGGCAGGCTCCGGGCGGCACGCCGAGCCTCGTCGCGGCGATGTGGTAGACCTCGGGGTCAGGCTTGCCGCGGTGGACATCGGCGGCGGTGACGCGCACCGCCAAGACCTCGGCGAGCCCGAGGGTCTCGAGGATCGCGGCGGCGCTCTCGCGCACCGCCGAGGTGGCCAGCGCCTGCGGGACACCGGCCGCGCTCAGCCCGCGCACGAAGGCCACGACGCCGGGGAGCGGAGCCAGGCGGCCGTCGGCCAGGTCATGGTAGAGGGCGATGCGCCGGCGCGCCAGCCGGGCCAGCTCCTCGCCGTCGAGGGCTCGGCCGAGGAGCCGGGGCAGCGCCTCCGTCACTGGACGACCGATGCACAGGCGCCAGAACTCCGGGTCGGTCAGCGGCACGCCTTCCTCGCGGCAGAGGCGCCGCCAGGCCTCGCGGTGGAAGGGGCTGTTGTCCACCAGCACGCCGTCCAGGTCGAAGATGACGGCGCGTCGCGCGCTCACGGCGGGGCCGGCCCGTGGCCGTTGCCGCGGACGAGCTGCTGCTCCATCCGGGCGAGATTCTGTCGCACGCCGTCGAGGCGGGGATGGAGGGCGAGCGCGCGGCGGAAGCAGCGGGCGGCCTCTGCGTACTGGCCGAGGGCGACGTGGCAGAGCCCCTGGCCGGACAGCGCGCCGAAGTGATACGGGTTGCGGCGGACCACCTCCTCGCAGTCGGCGATGGCCGAGGCATAGTGCTCGGCCAGGTAGCGGGCGGTGGCGCGCTTGTTCCAGCCCTCGGCGAAGGCCGGCGCCGTCTCGATCACGCGGCTGAACGCGCTGACCGCGCCGAGCCAGTCCTGTCGCTCCATGGCGCGGATCCCCTCGGCGAACAGGGCGTCCACGGCCGGGTCTCCGGCGCGGCACCAGATGCGCCACAGGGTCGCCTCGGCGACCGCGGCGACGTCGGCGTCGGGGTCGTGAAGGCAGGCGGCGACGGGCGCGGTGGCGCGGGCATCCGCCTGATCGCCGATTACCTGGAGGGCCGCCCGCCGCTCGGTCGAGGAGCCGGTCCCCAGGCGCGCCAGCGCGTCGTCGAGCCTCACGTCACTTCACGCGAAAGCACTCGCCGAGAGCTGCGAACGCGTCGAGGGCCGCCTTCTCGTAGTCCGGACCGCGCCACTTCGCCACCTCCCGCGCGTCCACGCGGCGGCCGAGGACGAACTGGCCGTCGCGGGTGCGGGTCAATTCCTCGCCGAGGGCCTTCCAGCCGGTGGCGTCCAGGTCGGCCAGCGCGGCCGCCGGCTCCTCGTCGTGCTCGTCCTTGAACCAGGCGAGGCCGGGTCCCTTGGCGAGCAGCCGCGCCAGTCGCGGCACCGCCCGCTTCCAGGCCCGCGCCCACTCGGGCTTGGCCGGGTACTCACGCCCGACCTCGAACAGGAAGCGGACGGAGTGGCGGGAAATCGCGACCTTGAAATGGGGCCCCTTCTTGTAGCCTCGACGATCGGCGCCGAAGGCGACCCAGGTGTCGTCGGGCGGGTTGACGGTGCGCCGGGCGTGCCGAGCGACGTGGGGGAAGACCTCCACCTTGGCGATTCGGGTCAGCGGCGGGACCAAGTTCTGGCCGACGCTCTCCAGCTTGGGACGGATGCGGGTCCGGATGGCGGCCATTCGCTCGGCGAAGCCGGGCAGGTCGAAGACGCGGAAATCCTCGATTGTGAACGGCTCGATCGGCATGGTGTGCTCCTTATCCGGCTCGCGGTAGAGGCCGCTCCCTTCGGACGGGCCGCGCGCACTGGGCCGAAGCGCTCCGAGCGCCGGCTTTGCCGGCGCAATCCCTCCTCAGGGGGAGGCTCGGCCCCCCGGCGGGGTGGCGCGGCGCGAGCGCTGCGCGCGAGCGACGCGACGGGGATACGGCAAGGGGGGCGAAGCCCCCCTCCGAGGAAAACGGCTCGATCGGCATGGCGTTCCTCCTCCGCCGACGGCCGACGTCTCACGTCGGAATGAGCGGGAGCACCACGTGGGAAGGCCGGTCGGCGTCGTGAAAGACGGTATTGGTGGCGATCACGGCGGTGGTGTTGGCCCACAGCGCGTCGCCGGTGTTGGGGTTCACGTCGAAGCGGGGGAAGTTCGAGGAGGAGACATCGAGGCGGATCCGGTGGCCGGCGGCGAATCGGTTGCCCGTCGGGTAGAGCGGAAACTCGACCCGGTAAACCCGCCCGGGCTCGAGCGGCCGGGCCTGCCCGTCTCCCTCGCGGTAGCGCATGCGCAGGATCGAGTCGGTCAGGTTGAGGGCGTAGCCCTCCGGGTAGTCCGGGCTCGGCGGGTAGACGTCGATCAGCTTGGCCGTGACGTCGGTGTCGGGGCGATCGGACGCGACGTGGAGGATCACGCTGATGGGCCCGGTGACTTCGACCTCGGCGGGCAGCGGCGCGGTCTGGAACACGAGGACGTCGGGCCGGCTGGCCAGCGGCAGGTAGGGCGGGCCACAGCCGAAGAACTGCGGCGCCTCGCGCTGGTCGAAGGCGCCCGGAATCCCGATCCAGTCGCGCTCGCGCTCCTCGACCGGGATCTCCGGGGCGCCGGCCGGCCGGGGAAGGAGCCCGACCAGCGAGGACATGTTGCCGCCGATGGTGGGGACGGGACGGCGCGGGTCGAACTGGTAGCGACTGGGCGCCGCTCGGGCCGGCGGCGGCGTGGGCGCCAGGCCTCCGCCCGGCTGGAGGTAGAAGGGCGTGAGGCGAGTGTGCGCGGGCGGCCACTCGTGCGCGTCGCGCCAGCGCCCGCCGTGGTCCAGCTGTCCGCTCGGGGTCCGCCGGCCGCTGCCACCGCCCATCACGAACAGCCGGAGGGGCGGGTCGTCGAGCCAGCCGGTGGGGATGCCGCGGAGAGCGGCGTCGAAGAAGCGGAGGCGCAGCTCGTTGTACTCGACGGCGGCGCCGGGGCCGAAGTCCACGTCGCCCGCGGAGGTGAGGCCGAGCGTCCGGTAGCCGTGGGTCCACGGCCCCATCAGGCACTTCACGGGGCCGCGCTTGAGTCGCCCGAGGCCGACGAAGCTCTCCAGCGTCGCCCGGGTGTAGGAGTCGTACCAGCCGCTCGAGAAGACCATGGGGACGTCGGCGTGAGCGGGGAAGTGCGCCTCGATGTTCAGCCCCGGGTCCCCCCAGAATTCGGGATCGTAGTCCCCTCGCTGGATCAGGTCGAACGCCCACGCCTCGTACCGCGGGATGAGGGCGAGCGGCGAGGCGCCGGGCTTGAGCGGGGTCCGCGTCAGCCACTCGCGGACGCTCACGCCGCCCAGCGCGCGCTCGAGCACGGGATCGGCCTTGGCCTCCTGCGACTTGGCGCCCTGCCAGAGCGCCCAGCACAGGAACCGCAGCTCGAAGGCGCCGTTGTGGCGCACCGTCGAGGTGTAGGCGTTGGCGCCGCCCTGGTTCACCCACATCGCGCGCAGGTGCGGCGGCGCCAGCGCGGCCAGCGCCGACTGGGTCCAGCCCATGTAGGAGGTGCCGAAGGTCCCGACCCGGCCATCCGACCACGGCTGGGTGGCGATCCACTCGACGGTGTCGTACCCATCGGCCGGCTCCTGCCGGAGGAACGTGAACTCGCCTTCGGAGCGGTAGCGGCCGCGGACGTCCTGGATCACGACCACGTAGCCCCGCTGCGCGAACCAGAGCCCGTTCAGCTCGACGCGCTCGGTCTGGTCCTTCCCGTAGGGCGTGCGCTCGAGCAACGCCGGGTGACGGCCGGCGACCGGCTCCATCCCGCGGGCCGGCCGGTAGAGGTCGGCCGCCAGCTGGACGCCGTCCCGCATGGGGACAGGGACGTTCTTGTGGACGAGGACGTCGAAGGTGGGCTTGGAGGCCATCGAGGCTCCTCTGGAGGCTGGCCGCGGGGGTCAGCCGGGACGGGGCTGAGCGCGGAAGAACGTGCTCGGCTCGGCCATGGCCGGGTCCTCGGAGAACGCGAGGTTGCCGGCGACCGCGCGGCGGTCGAGGCCGGCCAGCCCGAGGAGCGTGGTGATCTCGGGGATCGTGTAAAACGCGCGCTCGGAGTCCTGCACCGCTCCCGTCTCCAGGAAATGGCCGACGACGCGGCCCCGGCCGCGGACGGGGTCGAGGCCGAACTCCCAGACGATCTTCAGATCGCCGCGCCCGTCTCGCCGCAGGAAGACCCTGCGGGGCCCCGCGAACCACTTCAGCACGTCGAAGACGAAATCCCCGCCGGGGGCGAGGGCGGCCTCCACCGCCCGGAAGGCGGGAACCAGGTCGGCTCGCTCGATGCAGTTGAAGACGCCGCCCAGCGCCGTGATCAGGTCGAAGCGGCCCCAGCGCTCGAAGCGGCCCTCGAGGAGATCGGCGACCTCGAAGCGGGCGCCGGGTTGGTCGGCGGCCCGCCGGCGCGCCAGGTCGATGGCCACCGGGGCCGAGTCGATGCCGACGACCTCGGCGCCGCGTCGAGCCCACTCCAGCGCGTGGAGGCCCGCGTTGCACCCGATGTCGAGGACGCGCTTCGGCACTGGCCGCCAGGCCAGCACCTCCGCCACCTCCTCCGCCGCTTCCGTCCCCGCGTAGAACGACCGCTCGAAGACGTCGATGGTGGAGCGGTCGTTGAAGAAGGGATCGACGCCCACCGAACTACCGTCGTCGGGCGGCCCGCCGCCGCTGGGTCCGCCACCAGGCGCG
>DASYUM010000028.1:0-2087 GCA_036001225.1 Candidatus Methylomirabilota bacterium
CACCCCATGTGGATCCAGGCGCTCAAGCGCAGCCTCCTCGGAAAGCCCATTCCGACGACCCTGGAGAAGCACGAGCGCCTGGGCCGGGCCACCGGCCTCGCGGTGTTCGCGTCGGACGCGCTCTCCTCCAGCGCCTACGCCACCGAGGAGATCTTCCTGATCCTGATCCTGGCCGGGACCAGCGCGCTCCACACGTCCGTCCCGATCTCCCTGGGGATCGGGGCGCTCCTGGCCATCGTCGTGAGCTCCTACCGGCAGACGATCCTCGCCTACCCCAGTGCCGGAGGCGCCTACATCGTCAGCCGCGAGAATCTCGGGACCTATCCGAGCCTGGTGGCGGGCGGCGCCCTCCTGACCGACTACGTGCTCACCGTGTCGGTCAGCGTGGCGGCCGGCATCGCGGCCGTGACGTCGGCGGTCCCCGCCCTCTACCCCTACCGGGTCGAGCTGTGCGTGCTCGGCGTGGTGGGTATCACGGTGGCCAACCTGCGCGGCGTCCGGGAGTCCGGCCGGCTGTTCGCGGTTCCGACGTATGCCTTCATCGCCGGCTATGTCCTGCTGATCGGCTGGGGGACCGTCGTGTGGCTCGGCGGGGGCGCTCCGGCCGGCGGGCCGGCACCCACCGGCAGCATCACCCCGGGCACCCAGGACCTGACCCTCTTCCTGGCGCTCCGGGCATTCGCCTCGGGGTGCGTCGCCCTCACCGGCATCGAGGCGGTCTCGAACGGCGTCCCCGCCTTCCGGCCGCCCGAGGCGCGGAACGCGCGCCAGGTGCTGGTGATGCTCGGCACGATCCTGACCACGCTGTTCATCGGCATCACGTTTCTGGCCAACGCCTTCGGCCTGGTGCCGGCCGAGCAGGAGACGATCAACTCCCAGCTGGCGCGCCGGGTGTTCGGCGGGGGCGTTCTCTATTACTTCGTGCAGGCCATGACCATGCTGATCCTGGTGCTGGCGGCCAACACCAGCTTCGCGGATTTCCCGCGTCTGGCCTCCTTCATGGCCCGTGATCGCTTCATGCCCCGGCAGTTCGCCAGCCGCGGCGACCGGCTCGCGTTCTCCAACGGCATCATCATCCTGGCGGTGTTGAGCGCCGTCCTGCTCGTCATCTTCCGGGCCGAGACTCACGCCCTGATCCCGCTCTACGCCGTCGGCGTCTTCGTCTCCTTCACGCTGTCGCAAGCCGGAATGGTCCGGTTCTGGTTCCGCGCCCGTGGTCGTCGCTGGCTCAGGCGGGCGACGTTGAACGGCGCGGGAGCGGCCGCTACCGGGATCGTCACGCTGATCATCGCCGTCACCAAGTTCACGCACGGGGCCTGGATCGTCGTCCTGTTGATCCCGGGGCTGGTGCTCGTCTTCCTGGCGATCCACCGCCACTACGCGGACGTCGCCGGCCAGCTCTCGCTCGAGGGGGCCGACCCGCCGCCCCCGCCCGAGCACCACACGGTTCTCGTCCTGACCGGCGACCTCCACCGAGGCACGCTCCCGGCCCTCCGGTACGCGAAGACGCTGTCGCCCAGCGCCCGGGCCGTTTACGTGGAGTCGGACCCGGACTCAACCCGTCGTTTGGAGGAACGCTGGGGCAAGTGGGGGACCGGGGTGCCGCTGGTGGTCTTGCGCTCCCCCTACCGGTCGGTGGTGGGCGCGTTTCTCGAGTACCTCGACCACCTCCAGGAGCAGGCGCCGAACTCGCTCGTCACGGTCATCCTCCCGGAGTTCGTGCCGGCGCGCTGGTGGCAGCACTTGCTGCACAACCAGACGGCGTTGCTGATCAAGGGCGCGCTGCTGTTCCGGCGCGGGGTCATCGTGACAGACGTCCCCTATCACCTCGCCCGCTAGGGCATTTCGGGGGGTCTCGGAAGACCCCCCCGATTCCCCCCCTCGGTTGCGGCGGCACAGCCGCCGCTCGGAGCGCTGCCCGACGCGGCGCGCGCTCGGAGCGGTACACCGATCAGCGGGGCCCGGCCGCGCGCTCGTAATGGGAGAGGTCGTAGTACCGGCTCGGGTCGGTCAGGTCCTTCTTCGGCCGGCCGTACTCGCTCCTGAGCTTGAGGACCGTCCGGATGCCCTCGACGTCCAGCCGCGCC
>DASYUM010000029.1:0-7490 GCA_036001225.1 Candidatus Methylomirabilota bacterium
GGGATCGCCCCGGCGGTGGCCGGGATCATCTGGCTCTTCATCTTTCATCCCGCCTACGGCGTCCTGCCGTACGTCCTGGCCGCCGTCGGTTCGTTCCAGTTCAACTGGCTGCTGGAGGGTTGGGTGGCCATGCTGATGCTCATCACGGCCGCCGTCTGGAAGCAGCTCGGCTACAACATCGCCTTCTTCCTGGCCGGCCTCCAGTCGATCCCGACCTCGGTCCTGGAAGCCGCCCAGGTGGACGGGGCCGACCCCGTCCGGCGCTTCTGGCGGGTGGTCTTCCCGCTCCTGTCGCCGATCACGTTCTTCCTGTTCGTCCTCAACATGGTCTTCTCGTTCTTCGAGACGTTCGGCCTCGTCCACGCCGTGACCCAGGGCGGGCCCGGCCACGCCACCGAGATCCTCGTCTACAAGGCGTACAACGACGGGTTCGTCAACCAGCAGCTCGGCACCTCGGCGGCGCAATCGGTCATCCTGATGGTCGTCGTCATCGGCCTCACGATGCTCCAGTTCCGGTACGCCGAGAAGCGGGTCACCTATTGAGCCCGGACGGCGCCATCGAGGTCGCGGTCGACCGGGTCGGCCTCGGCGCCGCCCGGTCGGCCCGGCGGGCGCGGGCCGGCCGGCGCCTGCTGGTCCACGCGGGCCTGATCGCGGTCATCGCCCTCATCGCCTTCCCGCTGTACTACGCCTTCGTCATCAGCACCCAGAGCCTGGGGGAGGTCACCTCGGTGCCCCCGCGGCTCACGCCCTCCTGGCACGTCGGGGAGAACTACGCCGCGGCCTGGGTCAAGGGGAAGCTCGGCCGCTTGCTCGTCAACAGCCTCGTGATGGCCGTCGGCATCGCGGTCGGGAAGATCGCGATCTCGATCCTGTCGGCCTTCGCCATCGTGTACTTCAACTTCCGCGGGAAGCAGGTCGTGTTCTGGATGATCTTCGTCACGCTCATGCTGCCGGTCCCGGTCCGGATCATGTCGACCTACGAGGTGATCTCGACGCTCGGCTGGATCGACTCGTACTGGGGCCTGACCGTGCCGCTGATGGCGTCCGCCACCGCGACGTTCCTCTTCCGGCAGTTCTATCAGACCGTCCCCGACTCGCTGGCCGAAGCGGCCCAGCTCGACGGGGCCGGGCCGCTGCGCTTCCTGTGGTCCTTCCTCCTGCCGCTGTCCGGGACGAACATCGCCGCCCTCTTCGTGATCCTGTTCATCTACGGCTGGAACGAGTATCTCTGGCCCCTCATGGTGACCAACTCGGAGGAGATGCGCACGGTCGTCATCGGGATCGAGAAGCTGGTCCCGCGGGGCGGCGGCGAGATCCCCGAGTGGAACGTGATCATGGCGGCCGCCATGATGGCGCTCTTGCCGCCGGTGGCGGTGATCCTCTTCATGCAGCGGTGGTTCGTCAAGGGCCTCATCGAGAGCGAGAAGTGACCGGGAGCCGGCCCGGGCGACGGCCTCGGTGGCGGGCGCTCGCGCTCCTGGTCCTCCTGGCCGGCTGCGCGGGGACACCGAAGGCCCCGCCGCCGGCCCAGCTGGCCCGGCCGACGTGGACGGTCGGCGATCGCTGGGTCTTCCGGCGGACGCCGATGCTCACCGCCGGCGGCCCGAGCCTGGTGGTCACTCACGAGGTGGCGGAGGCCGGCGCCGACGGCTACACCATGCGGATGAGCTGGCTCGGCCAGGAGATCACGCGGTACTGGACGCCGGACCTCCACCTGCGGGAGCAGACCGTCGGACCCCGGCTCCTCAACCGCTTCGACCCGCCGGCCATGTTCTTCGTCTGGCCGCTCGCCCTCGGCAAGACGTGGGAGCAGGAGTTCGACTACCGCGACGGGCGGCAGGACGGGCGGTACGTGAACTCCTGGCGGGTGGGGCCCCGGGTCGAGGCCGTGAGCGTCATGGCCGGTGCCTTCGTCGCGCTCCGGATCGAGCGGCTGGGCAGGGAGGCCCAAGCGCTGGAGACCTACTGGTACGCCCCGGCCGCCCGCTACTGGGTACGGTTCGAGGACCACCTCGGCCGGTACACCGATGAGCTGGTCGAGTTCGGGTCGACCCGATCGTGAGGCGCGCCGGGGCCGCCGCGGGCGCGCCGCCCTCGGCGGGCTCGCCCTGGCGCTGCTGGCGGGGCTCCTGGTGACCGGGCCGTCGGCGGGAGGCGCGCGTCCGCTGGTGGCGGCCCACCGCGGCGGCGCGCTCCTCTGGCCGGAGAACAGTCTGACGGCCTTCCGGGGCGCCCTGAGCCTGGGGGTCGACCTCCTGGAGCTGGACGTCCACCTGACCCGCGACGGCGAGGTGGTCGTCCTCCACGACCCGACGCTCGACCGGACCACCACCGGACGGGGTCCCGTGCGCGACCTCACCTGGGCCGACTTCGGCCCGGTCACCCTCAAGGGTGGGGTGAGGGAGGGCGTGCCGCGGCTGCGCGACGTGCTGGCGCTGGTCATGCCGACCCCCGCCGGCCTCCTGGTCGAGATCAAGGTCGGGGTCGACGGTGCCCGGTATCCGGGGATCGAGGAGAAGGTGCTCGGTCTGCTCGACGAGGCCGCTCTCCGCGATCGGACGACGGTGATGGCCTTCGAGTGGCAGAGCCTCGAGCGGCTCCGGGCGCTGGCCCCGCGGATCCGCCTGACCGGCCTGCTGAGCCGGCGCGAGGCGGACCGGCTCGGCGGCCTGGGCGCGGCCACCGCGCGTCTCGTCGCGATCGGGGCCAACGAGGTCGGGATCGAGCGCGCGCTGCTGTCGGCGGAGGCGGTCGAGACCGCTCGGGCCGCCGGGCTCGGCCTCGGCGTCTGGACGGTCAACGAATCCGACGAGCTCCGCCAGGCCCTCGCGCTGGGCGTGGACTACGTGACGACGGATCGCCCCGACCTCGCGCTCAAGCTGCGCGCGGGGGAGTAGCGACCGTGGGAGCCCCGCGCTACGTCCTGGCCCTGGACCAGGGGACCACGGGCTCGACGGCGCTCGTCGTGGATGCCGACGGGGCGGTCCGGGCGCGCGGCTACCGGGAGCTCCCGCAGTATTTCCCCCGCCCGGGCTGGGTCGAGCACGACCCGGAGGAGATCTGGCAGACGCAGCTCGGCGCCGCCGAGGCGGCGCTGGCCGCGGCGCACGTCGCGCCGCGGGAGGTCGCGGCCATCGGGATCACCAACCAGCGCGAGACGACCATCCTGTGGGAGCGGGCGACCGGGCGCCCGGTGCACCGGGCCATCGTCTGGCAGTGCCGGCGCTCGGCGCCGCTCTGCGAGCGGATGCGAGCCGACGGGCTCGAGGCCCTCGTGCGGGAGCGCACGGGCCTCGTCTGCGACGCCTACTTCTCGGGGACGAAGATCGCCTGGCTCCTCGACGCCGAGCCGGCGCTGCGATCGCGGGCCGCCCGGGGGGAGATCGCCTTCGGCACCGTGGACAGCTGGCTCCTCTGGAAGCTCACCGGCGGCCGCGTCCACGCCACCGACCCCTCGAACGCCTCGCGCACCCTCTGCCTCGACATCGGCCGCCTCGAGTGGGACGCCGAGCTGACCGGGTACCTGCGAATCCCCCGGGAGGTCTTCCCGGCGATCCGCCCGTCCTCCGGGGTGTTCGGCGAGACGGTGGACGTCGGCATCCTGCCGGGCGGGCTGCCGGTCGCGGGGATCGCGGGGGATCAGCAGGCGGCGCTCTTCGGCCAGGGGGCGATCCGGCCCGGCGACGCCAAGAACACCTACGGCACCGGCTGCTTCCTGCTCCTCCACACCGGGCCGAAACGGATCCACTCCACCCGCGGCCTCCTGACGACGGTGGCGTGGTCGCTGCCGGCGCCCGGGGGCGGCGTGCATGACGTGTCCTACGCCCTCGAGGGCGCGATCTTCGTGGCCGGCGCCGCTGTCCAGTGGCTCCGTGACGGCCTCGGGCTCATCGCCACGGCGGCCGAGAGCGAGACGCTGGCCGCCTCGGTGCCGGACACGGGCGGCGTCTATCTGGTGCCCGCCTTCGTCGGTCTCGGGGCCCCGTACTGGGACATGTACGCCCGGGGGACGCTGGTCGGGCTGACGCGCGGGACGACGCGGGCTCACGTGGTCCGCGCGGCCCTGGAAGCGATCGCCTACCAGACCCGCGACGTGCTGGACGTGATGGCGGCGGAGGCGGGTCACCGGCCCGCGGAGCTCCGCGTCGACGGCGGGGCGACCGCGAACGACGTTCTCTGCCAGTTGCAGGCCGACCTGCTGGGGCTGCCCGTCCTGCGGCCGGAGGTCCGCGAGACCACCGCGCTCGGGGCGGCGTACCTGGCCGGGCTCGGGGTCGGGCTCTGGCCGAGCCCCGCGGCGCTCCGGGACCTCTGGCGCCTCGACCGGCGGTTCGAGCCGAGCATGCCCCCGGCCCGGCGCGAGGCCCTCTATGCCGGCTGGCAGCGGGCGGTGGGAAGGGCACGCGACTGGGCGCGCGAATAGCGGCCCGCCGCCGCCGGCCACCCGGGAGGGGAAGGTGCTGCCTTGACAACAGCCGGGCGAATGGAGGACCGTGACGGGGCGTAAGGGGCGAGCCGTTCGGACCGATTGGTCGAGGGGAGGAGCCACATGACGCGCAACTGGATGTGGATCGGCACGTTCGCGGCGCTGGTGGTCTTGGTGCTCATCGGGGTGGCCCCCGGGCAGATGAAGATGGACCAGCTCGTGGCGGCCGCCAAGCAGGAAGGCCAGCTCACCGTGATCGCGCTGCCGCACGACTGGTGCGGCTACGGCGCGCTGATCGACGGGTTCAAGAAGAAGTACGGCCTGAAGGTGAACGAGCTGAACCCGGATGCGGGCTCGGGCGACGAGATCGAGGCCATCAAGGCCAACAAGGGCAACAAGGGGCCGCAGGCGCCGGACGTGATCGACGTGGGGCTCTCGTTCGGTCCGTCGGCGAAGAAGGACGGGCTGCTCCAGCCCTACAAGGTGGCCACCTGGGAGACGATCCCGAAGGACCAGAAGGACCCGGAGGGGTACTGGTACGGGGACTACTACGGCGTCCTGGCGTTCGAGATCAACGCCGACATCGTCAAGACCATGCCGCAGGATTGGGCGGACCTGCTGAAGCCCGAGTACAAGAACGCGGTCGCCCTCGCCGGCGATCCCCGGGCGTCGAATCAAGCGATCCAGGGCGTCTACGCGGCGGGCCTGGCGATGGCAAAGGGCCGCGCGGAGGGGGCGGCCGATGCGGGTCTGAAGTTCTTCGCCGACCTGAACAAGGGCGGCAACTTCGTGCCGGTCATCGGCAAGGTGGCCTCGCTCGCCCAGGGCGCCACGCCGATCATCATCCGCTGGGACTACAACGCCCTCGCCGATCGCGACACGCTCAAGGGCAATCCGAAGGTCGAGGTGGTGGTGCCGAAGAGCGGCGTGGTGGCCGGCGTGTACGTGCAGGGCATCAGCGCCTACGCGCCGCATCCGAACGCGGCCAAGCTCTGGATGGAGTACCTCTACTCGGACGAGGGCCAGCTCCTGTGGCTCAAGGGCTACTGCCATCCGATTCGCTTCCAGGCCCTCGTGAAGAACGGCAAGGTACCGGCCGACGTGCTCGCCAAGCTGCCGCCGGCGGAGGCCTACGCCAAGGCGGTCTTCCCGACCCTCGACCAACAGGATCGGGCCAAGCAGGTCATCACCAAGCAGTGGGATGCCGTCGTCGGCGCCAATGTGAAGTAAGCCCCGGTTCGCGCCACCCGCGCCCCCCCCGGTCGGCCCCGGGGAGAGGCGGGGGGGCGGAATGCCCCGATGCCCCACGTAGCCCGTCTCGACCCTCCTCCGGCCGCTGCCGCGACGCCCTGGCACGGCCAGGTCTCCTGGGCCTGGGTGGGGGTGGTCCCGTTCTTCGTCTTCGCCCTCATGTTCCTGATCCTGCCGACCAGCTTCCTGGCGGTGGGTGGCTTTCAGGACGGCGAAGGCCGTTTCACTCTCCAGAACGTCCGCGACCTCTTTCAGCCGACCATCCTCAGCTCCTACTGGATCAGCCTCCAGGTCAGTGCGGCCTCCGCGGTCGGAGGCGCCATCGTCGGCTTCCTCCTGGCCTACGCGGCGATGGCCGGCGGACTGCCCCGCTGGGTTCGCCCGATGCTGATGACCTTTTCGGGCGTCGCCTCGAACTTCGCCGGGGTGCCGCTGGCCTTCGCGTTCCTGGCCACGCTCGGCCGCACGGGGCTGCTCACGGTCCTCCTGGTCGACCTCTTCGGGTTCAACATCTACCGCGCCGGCTTCAACCTGCTGAGCTTCTGGGGGTTGACCCTGGCCTACCTGTATTTCCAGATTCCGCTCATGGTGCTGATCATGGCGCCGGCCCTGGATGGACTTCGGCGCGAATGGCGCGAGGCCTCGGCCAACCTCGGCGCCAGCGCGTGGGAGTACTGGCGCTACATCGCGCTGCCCATCCTGTGGCCCCCGTTGCTCGGGGCTTGCTTGCTCCTCTTCGCCAACGCCTTCGGCGCGATCGCCACGGCCTACGCGCTGACCGGTAGCTCGCTCAACATCGTCACGATCCTCCTCTACGCGCAGATCCGAGGCGACGTGCTGCACAATCAGAACCTGGGCTACGCGCTGGCGCTGGGCATGATCGTGATCACCGGGCTGTCGAATGCCGCCTACATCTGGCTGCGCGGGCGGAGCGAGAAGTGGCTGCGATGAAGCGCCCGGCCCTCCAGTCGTGGGCGATCGTCCTCCTGGGCGGGCTCTACTTCTTCCTCCCTCTCCTGGGGACCTTCGAGTTCTCGCTGCGCTACCGGCGCGGCGTGTACAGCTTCGAGGCCTACCGGCTCGTGCTGAACGATCCGCAGTTTCGCGCGACCTTCACCTATTCGACGCTGCTGGCCCTGGCCACCATCGTCGTCGGCGTCCTCCTGGTGGTGCCGACCGCCTACTGGATCCAGCTGCGTCTGCCGGGCCTGCGCCCCCTCGTGGAGTTCATCACGCTGCTCCCGCTGGTCATCCCCGCCATCGTGCTGGTGTTCGGATATCTCCGGATCTACAACAGCGCGTCGGTGTTGCCGCTGACGAGCACCGAGACCACCACCGATCTGCTGCTGATGTTCAGCTACGTGGCGCTGTCGCTGCCCTACATGTACCGGGCGGTCGATACCGGCTTGCGCGCGATCGACGTGCGCACGCTGACGGAAGCGGCCCACAGCCTGGGCGCGGGGTGGGGCACGATTCTCCTTCGGGTCATCTTTCCGAACGTGCGGGTGGCGGTCCTCAGTGGGGCCTTCCTGACCTTCGCCATCGTCATCGGCGAGTTCACGATGGCCAGTCTGCTGGATCGCCCCGCGTTCGGGCCCTACCTTCAGCTGATCGGCGCCAATCGCGCCTACGAGCCGTCGGCGCTGGCGATCATCACCTTTGCGATCACCTGGGCCTGCATGGGCGTGATCCAGATGCTCGGGCGCCGGGCGCCCGGGCAGGTCGTCGGACCGCACTGAGAGTGTGTCGGAGTAATCGGCGGCCGATGGTCGCAATCACGGAGTGCCTGGTGGAGCGTCCGAGCGGCGGC
>DASYUM010000030.1:0-3820 GCA_036001225.1 Candidatus Methylomirabilota bacterium
CGCCGTCGGCCAGGGCCTGCAGAAACTCGACCACGGCGCCGCTACGTGGAGGAGACGCTTGGCCTCACAGCCCGAGCGCCTCCCGCAGCCCACCGGTCACCTGTTTCAGGTCGTCGGAGGACAGGGTTCCGAGCACCCGTCGGACCAGCCGCTTCTCGACGGCGACGAGGTTCGAGATGCGGACGGTACTGGGATGCCGCAGCCCGACCGCCTTCCAGTGCCGGAGAGGATGGTCGCCGGACCCGGGCTGCCGATAGTATCGGGGTTGGCTGCTGATCGGGCACACGATGACGTCGAGAAGCTTGCGGTGGAACGGCTCTACGCTCACGACCACCGCCGGTCGCGGCTTCGATCCGGACTGGTTCGAGAAGGGGACCTCGACGACGACAACATGACCCCGCCTATAGGTAGTCGTAGAGGGCATCGGGCTCGTCTTCCCACGCTTGTTGGAGGCGCCTCTTCGAGAGCTCTCGCCACTCGAGCGTCTCGATGTCGTGCTCGGCAATGGGCTGGATCACGGCATACGGCTTGCCGTGATGGGTGACGATGATCGGCTCTCTCTTCCTTCTTGCGGTAGCGAGGTACTCGGACAGTCGGTTCTTGACCTCGGCCACGCTGGCAAAACGCACTCCCGGCTCCTTTCGAGGAAGACTTATATGGCCAGAAGTATAGCTAGATTCAAGCGCAGGGCCAAGCGGCGACCGCCGCCGGACCTACGGCGTCTTGATGCCGAGATAGGCGCGGCCGATCGCCGGGTGGGCGGCCAGTTCGGCGGCCGTGCCGGCGAAGGCCAGGCGCCCCTGCTCGAGGAGGTAGGCGCGGTGCGCGACCGAGAGGGCCATTCGCGCGTTCTGTTCGACCAGCAGCACGGTCAGGCCCTCGCGGTTCAGCCCCTCGATGATCTCGAAGATCCGCGCCACCGCCAGCGGCGCCAGGCCGAGCGAGGGCTCGTCCATCATGAGCAGCCGGGGTCGCGCCATCAGCGCCCGGGCGATGGCCAGCATCTGCTGCTCGCCGCCAGAGAGCGTGCCCGCGGCCTGGCCCGCGCGCTCCCGGAGGACGGGAAAGCGCGCGAACATCGCCTCCAGGTCGGCCTCCACTCCGGGGCGATCGCGCCGCAGGCGGAGGTACGCGCCGGCGAGCAGGTTCTCCCGGACCGGCATCTGGGGGAAGACGAGCCGGTTCTCGGGGACCAGCGAGATGCCCCGGCCGACGACGCGATCGGCGCGGGTGCCGGCGAGCTCGCGGCCCTCGAAGCGCACGGCTCCCCGGCGGGGCCGGAGGATTCCCGCGATGGTGCAGAGAAGCGTGGTCTTGCCGGCGCCGTTGGGCCCCAGGAGGCACGTCACCTCCCCCGGGCGGGCGGTCAGGCTCACGCCCCGCAACGCCTCGATCGCGCCGTACGACGTCACGACCTCCTCGACCTCCAGCACGCCTACCCCCCGCTCCCCGAGGGAGAGGGAACCGCCGCCTCACCGAGGAGCTTCTCGAGCTTCCAGAAGCCGCGCGTCTCGTAGGCGCCGAACAGGCCATGGAGCGCCGCCTGGCCGGCGCCGGTGCCGCGCGCGGCGGGGTCCACGTACACCGAGTGCTCGGCCACGCCGGCGTAGCACGGACGGCTCCGGTAGGCGCCGGCGCTGGCCCAGGCGACCACCTGGCCGCCCCGTTCGACCACGACCGTGGGATAGCGATCGCCCTTGTCGGCGAGCTGGGCCGCGACCTCGGCCGGAGTCCGCGGCTCGGTCTCGAAGGTCGCGACGCGCTCCTCGATCCCCTGGTTGTAGATGCGCGCGATCGCGGCGGCGTCGGCCGGCGTGGCGACACGAACGGTCGACGGCGCGCCGGGGTCCGAGCTCATCCGCGGGCGCCGGGCTGCCCGAGGTAGGCCTCGCGCACGCGCGCATCTTCCTGGACGGCGGCCGGCGTCCCTTCGGCGATCTTCTGGCCGAAGTTCAGCACCGCCACCCGCTCGGCCACCGTCATGAGCAGCTCCATGTGGTGCTCGATCAAGACGATGGTCTTCCCGCGCTGCTTGAGGGTGAGGATGCGCTGGCGCAACTCCTCGACCTCGGCGGCGCTCATCCCGGCCGCCGGCTCGTCGAGCAGCAGCACCGCGGGGTCGGCGGCGAGCGTGCGCGCCAGCTCCAGGCGCCGCTGCTCCCCGAGGGCCAGGCTCCGGGCCAGCGCATCCTTCTTGTCGAGGAGCCGGCAGAACTCCAGCGTCGCCTCGATGCGGGCGGCCCGACGCCGGGATCCGGCCCACCCGCCGCGGCCGGCGGCCGGCCCCGGCGCGCTCCGGACGACCCACAGGTTCTGCCACACGGTGAGGCCGCCGAACAGCCGGATGTTCTGGAACGTGCGACCGATCCCGCTGGCGAGGACCCGGTGCGGCGGCCAGCCGGTGATGTCGCGGTCTCGGAAGTGGACCCGGCCGGCCGTCGGCGCGAACACGCCGGTCACCAGGTTGACGATGGTGCTCTTGCCCGAGCCGTTGGGGCCGATGAGGCCGACGATCTCGTTCTCGCCGATCCGGAGGTCCACCTCCTGGACCGCTCGCACGCCGCCGAAGTGCTTGCTGAGCCGGTCAATCCCCAGCATAGGCGGTGGCGCGGCCGTGCCGCGGCCGGCGGAGGGCGAGCTGGACGCGGCGGACCAGCCCGACGTCCACGATGCCGTGGGGCCGGAGGTTCATCATGACGACGATCAAGACGCCGAAGAGCAGGTTGCGCCAGTCGCCGAGAAAGCGGAGGCCGTCGATCAGAAGCGAGAAGAACAAGACCCCGGCGATGGGGCCGACGACGCTCCCGGTCCCCCCGATCAGCGGGTAGGCGATGGCGAAGCTGGCGAGCAGGACGCCGAAGTCTTCCTGCGAGACGTAGGTGGCGTAGTGGGCATAGAGGCCGCCGGCCAGGCCGGCGACGAAGCCGCCGGCGGTCATCGCCGAGACCTTGGCCGCGGTGAGGCTGATCCCCACGCTGGCCGCCGCCAGCTCGTCTTCGCCCACCGCGCGGAGGACTGCCCCCATCCGCGAGCGGTCCATGAGCCAGAAGCCGAGCAGGACCAGCAGCACGAACCCCCAGGTGAAGGCGACGACGGCGACCGGTGACCAGCCGTTCTGATAGTAGTAGGTGATCCCTCGGAAGCCTTCGGCTCCCGCCGGCCCCACCGTCCGCTCGCCGATCCGGACCGTGTACTTGAGGTTCAGGAAGAGCATCCGGACCATTTCGGTGAAGGCGAGGGTCGCGATGACGAGGAAGAGGCCGCGGACGCGGAGGGCCGGGAAGCCGACCAGGAACCCAAACCCGCCCCCCACCACGCCGCCGAGCAGGATCGCGGGCACGATCGGCCAGCCGCCGATGGCGGTGGCGGCGCCGGCGGTGTAGGCGCCGATCGCGTAGAAGCCGGCCTGCGCCATCGAGATCTGGCCGGTCAGGATGACCACGTAGGCGCTGAGCCCGAGCAGGATGCGGAAGCCGAAGAGGGTCAGCAGGCTCCAGTAGAACTCCACGGCGTCCTCAGTCGGGCCGGGGGGGAGCTGCGTGCTCCTCCCCCGGACCCCCCCTCCTGGTGTCTCCCTGCTCGCGCGGAAGGGGCGATTCCTTCACAGGCTCTCAGCCGGGGGTCCGTTGACCGAACAGTCCACCCGGTCGCAGCACGAGAAAGGCGAAGAGCAGAAAGTAGGTGACCATGTCGCGGTAGCCGATCCCGAAAAAGTAGAGCGCCTCGTACTCGACGATGCCCAGCAGCCAGCCGGCCACGATGGCCCCCGGAATGGAGCCCAGCCCGCCCAGCACCGCCGTCACCAATCCCTTGACCGTGA
>DASYUM010000031.1:0-17944 GCA_036001225.1 Candidatus Methylomirabilota bacterium
CGAGGTCTAGGGAGCCACGGGGCTACGCATCGTGGGGAGCGTGCTCGCCCGGGCGCAGGGGGCGCAGGAGGTTCGGCGACCGGCGGGGCTCTCCGCCGCGACAGCAGCGGTGAGCCGCGGGCAAGAAAGCCGGCGCCAGAGGTCGCCTGTAAGCCGGGTTCTGTCCGCCAGCCAGAGTCCTAGGCTGGCGGGATGGTCATTCCTCTGGGCGACCGGTTACCCGGCCGCTCAAGCGGCCTGACCCGAGGGCACCGGGCGGGCCACCCTTCGCCCCTCGCGGGGCTTGCCCTCCTATTCGGCCTTGCACCGGGTGGGGTTTGCCGAGCCGGCCCGGTCACCCGGACCGCTGGTGCGCTCTTACCGCACCGTTTCACCCTTGCCGCGGCGGCGAGCCGCGGCGGTCTACTCTCTGTGGCGCTGTCCGTGGGGTTGCCCCCCCTGGACGTTATCCAGCACCCTGCCCTGTGGTGCCCGGACTTTCCTCCGGCCCCGACCTCGTCGGGAGGGACCGGCGACCATCCGGCGGCCTCTGGCACCGACCCCTCATTATACCGCGACGGAGAAGCTGCCGCGGAGCGACAGGCCCCGGCGGCTCAGGGTTGGTAGGACAGAATACGGCCGCAGGACTCGCAGGTGTAAATCTGGCTGGAGTGCCGGACCTCGTTGAGGCGCTGGGGTGTGAGGACGACCCGGCACCCGGTGCAGATGCCGTTCGACCCCACGACGGCGACGGCCAGGCCCCCCCGGTGCTTGAGTACCCGGCCGTACTGAGTGAGGAGATCGCGCGGGACCTCGCGGGCCACGGAATCGCGCTCGCCGCGGACGGCGGCCAGGTCGGCTTCCAGCGCGTGGAGCTCCTCGGTGGCCGCCGCCTCCTGAACCCGCGCCTCCTCGCCCTGGCGGGCCAGGCGCTTGTCGGCCTCCGCGATCTCGCGGGTGAGCCGCTCCTGGGCCTCCATGAGGGCGAGGACCTCCTCCTCGATGCGGCCCTTCTCTACCTTGAGAGCCTCGATCTCCGCCAGGACCGCGGAGTACTCCTTGTTGGTCTTGACCTCGTAGAGTCGGGCCTCGCACTTCGCCCGCTGGCTGGCCTGGTAGTCGAGGTCCTTCTCCTTGACCCGGATCTCCTTCCGCACGGCGTCGAACTTCGTCCGGAGCGCGTCCACGGCGGCTTGGGCCTGCTGGTGGCTGTCGCGGATCGCCTGGATGCGAATCGGGATGGCCTCCAGCTTCCGCTCGAGACCGGCGATGCGGGTATCGAGGCCCTGGAGCTCGGACAGGCGCTGCAGGTGGAGATCCATATTCAGATGGTGGGCCCACCTGGACTCGAACCAGGAACCGCCCGGTTATGAGCCGGAGGCTCTGCCAGTTGAGCTATGGGCCCGCAATTGGCGATGCTAACAGATTTCGCGCAGGCGCACAAATCGCGGCCGTCGGGACGCTTCATGACTCGAGGAAGCTCCGCAATTTCTTCGACCGCGACGGATGGCGGAGCTTGCGGAGCGCCTTGGCCTCGATCTGCCGAATCCGCTCGCGCGTCACCGCGAAGTCCTGGCCCACCTCCTCCAGCGTGTGCTCGCAGCCGTCGGTGAGCCCGAAGCGGAGGCGGAGCACCTTCTCCTCGCGAGGCGTGAGTGTCGCCAGCACCTTGTTGGTCTGCTCGCGCAGCGACAGGCCGATGATGGACTCGACCGGCGAGACGACCTGCTTGTCCTCGATGAAATCGCCGAGGTGGCTGTCCTCCTCCTCGCCGATCGGGGTCTCGAGGCTGATCGGCTCCTGGGCGATCTTCAGCACCTTCCGGACCTTCTCCACCGGCACGTCCATCTTGGCCGCGATCTCCTCGGGGGTCGGCTCCCGTCCCAGCTCCTGGACGAGCTGGCGCGACGTCCGGATCAGCTTGTTGATGGTTTCGATCATGTGGACGGGGATGCGGATGGTCCTCGCCTGGTCGGCGATGGCGCGGGTGATGGCCTGGCGGATCCACCAGGTGGCGTAGGTCGAGAACTTGTAGCCGCGCCGGTACTCGAACTTGTCCACCGCCTTCATGAGGCCGATGTTGCCTTCCTGGATCAGGTCGAGGAACTGGAGCCCGCGGTTGGTGTACTTCTTGGCGATCGAGATGACCAGCCGGAGGTTGGCCTCCACCATCTCCTTCTTGGCCTGGGCCGCCTTCTCCTCCCCGGCCCGGATCACCCGGACGATGCGCTTCAGCTCGTCGACCTTCGCTTCCGCCTCCCCTTCCACCCGCTTGATCTTTCGTTGGGCATACCGCTTCCACCGCTCGTGGGGCGGCAGCTTCCGGTCGCTCGGCGTGTTGAGGAGGTCGGCGTCCTCGGAGTCGTCCAGCGAGTGGATGAAGGCCTGGAAGTCCTCCCGCTTCCCCCGCTCGGGGTCGCCCCACAGCAGGAGTTCCCGCTCGGCCCGGACCACCTTGGCCACCATCTGCTTGAGCCGCTGGGCCAGCCGCTCGATGACCCCCGAGTTGAGTCCCATCTCGCGGAGAGTGGCGAAGATGCGCTCCTCCTTGGCCCGGATGGCGAGGTCGACCTTCTGGCGGCGGGGGTGACGGGGCGCGTACCTCCGCCGCTCCCGGTAGAGGCCCTGCGTGTCGCGGACCAGGCGATCGACCAGAACGAGCCCGGTCAGGACGTCCCGGACCAGCTCCTCCTCCTTTTCCTCCACGAATTCGTCGTCGGAGCTGTCCACGATGTCCCGCACCGAGATCCGCTGCTTGCGCAGCCCTTCCCGGACGGCCTGGAACTCGCGCTTGGCCAGGTTGGTGCGGAGAACGACGCGGGTGACTTCCTCCTTGCCCTCCTCGATCCGCTTGGCCAGCGAGATCTCGCCCTCCCGGGTGAGGAGCGAGACCCGCCCCATCTCGCGGAGATACATCCGCACCGGGTCCTCGGTCCGGCCGATGGGGCCGGGGGTGAGGTCGATGGCCTCGCCGCTCTCGGCCGCCGCCGGCTCCTCGCGCTCATCGAGGCTGTCCTCGATCTCGGCCGGGATGCGGGCGGCCTTGGCCGAGTCCACCACCTCGATGTCCATGGCCCCGAACATCATCATGATGTCGTCGAGCTGGTCGAGGGAGACCATGTCGGAAGGGAGGGCGTCGTTCACCTCGTCATAGGTCACGTACCCCTTCTGCTTCCCCATCGAGATCAGCTTGTCCAGTTCTTCCAACTTGGGGTCGTCGCTCACTGGGCTACCCTCCGATCAGACATGAGAGCTTCGCCGGCCTGGTGCCGGGCCATTCATGGACGAACGTCCTCCGTCGGCTCGGATTTCGGCGCGGTCGTGTCGGGGATCAGCCGGCCCACGCGCTGGAGGCCAATCTGCAACTCGGCCACGTCTGATCGCCCATCAGCCTCGGCCTGGGCGACGGCCTGCGCGAGTTCTCGCGCGCGGCGGCGGCTGCGACGAAGCTCGAGCCGACGACGCATGTCCTCGATCAGCGCCGACAAGGGCTCCGGCCAGCCACGCTCCTCGACCAGGAGGCGTGAGAGCAGGGCCCGGTTGGCGTCGTCGTCGATCCGCTGGATGAGGGCCTCCGGGGCCACCTCGGCCTGCGCCTGGAGCGCGACGAGGATCTGACGCAGCCCCGCGTGCTCCAGATCTCGAGCGTCGGCCAGAGGGGCGAGCGCCCGTCGCGCCTCGGGGACGTGCAGCAGTAACCGCACGAGGTCGTGGTCGAACGAGCGGAGGGATGCGGCCGGCGCGGTGGTCGCGGCGGAAGCCGGCCGCCGGACCGCCGCCAGCCGCTGAGCCTGGGTCCAGAGGTCGCTCGCATCCACGCCCAGCCGCCGGGCCGCGTCCCGACCCAGCTCGATCGCCTCGTCGGCATCCTGCACCTTCGAGAGGAGCAGCGCCACGCGAGCCACCCCCGTACTCCGGCCGCGCGGCCCCGTCGTGTCCTCCTCGGCGAAGATCCGGTCGATGGCGAAGAGCAACAGGTTGCGCGCGGCCGCGCAACGCGACTCGAAGGCCGCCCGGCCTTCCTGGCGGAGGAAGGTGTCCGGATCGTGCCCGGCCGCCAGGGTGGCGACCTTGAGTCGGAGGCCGCCTCGGGCGAACCCCTGGCGGCGGTCGAGCGCCCACCAGTGGGGATCGGCCGACTGCTCGAGCAGTTCTTCCGCTCGCCGGGCCGCTTCCGTCCCCGCCCGATCGGCGTCGAAGAAGAGGATGACCTCGTCGGCGTAGCGGCGCAGCAGTCCGAGGTGGGGCGGGGTCAGGGCGGTGCCCAGCACGGCGACCGTCTCGGTGAGACCGTGCTGGTGGGCCATGAGGCAGTCGATGTAGCCCTCGACGAGGAGCGCCCGCCGGGAGACCGCCATGCGATCGCGGGCCAGGTGGAGGGCGTAGAGCGTCTGGCCCTTTTGGTAGAGGGGTGTCTCCGGCGAGTTCAGGTATTTCGGCTCCTCGCCCGCCAGGGCGCGGCCGCCGAAGGCGATCACCCGCCCCTGGCTGTCGGCGATCGGGAAGAGGAGCCGGCCCCGGAAGCGATCGTAGTGGCCGCTCCCCGACTGGCGCGCGACAACGAGGCCGGCGCCCAGCAATGCCTCGACGCCGAAGCCGTCGGCCCGGGCGGCCCCCAGGAGGTGGTCCCAGCCCTCCGGCGCGTAGCCGAGGCGGAAGGTTCGCGCCACGTCGGTCGCGATGCCGCGCTCGGCGAGGTAGCGCCGTGCCCCCTCGGCGTCCTCGCGCTCCCCGAGCCACTGCTCGTACCGGCGGGCCGCCCAGTCGAGCAGCCGGTACAGGACCTGGCGCGCGCCCGGTTCCGCCTCGCTCGCCGCCCCCCGGGTCGGCAGCGGGACGCCCGTCCGTTCGGCGAGGAGCCGCACGGCGTCGGGAAAGTCCAGCCGGTCGTGGCGCTTGAGGAACTCGAGGGCGTCACCCCCGGCGTGGCAACCGAAGCAGTGGAAGATGCCGAGCTTGGGGTGCACCGTGAACGACGGGGTCTTTTCCTGGTGGAAGGGGCAGAGCCCCTTCCACCGCTCGCCGGCGCGGCGCAGGGGCACGTAGGCGCCGATGAGCTCGACGAGGTCCACCCGCGCTTTGATCTCGTCGAGGAGCTCGGGCGGGATGATCATGCGACGGTGCGTCCTTCGACGAGCGCGACCACGGTGGCGCCGCTCCCGCCCTCGGTCGGCGACCCCGGCCGGAAGCCGCTCACCAGCGGATGCCGCCGCAAGCATTCCTCGACGGCCCGCCTGAGGGCGCCGGTGCCTTTGCCGTGGACGACCCGCACCGAGTCATGGCCGGCGAGCACGGCGTCGTCGAGGAACTTCTCGACCGCCGCCCGCGCCTCGTCGGTGGTGCGACCCAGGAGGTGGAGCTCCCGGGGTACGTCGTAACGGGAAGGGAAAGATACCGCCGCCGGCATCGCGCTCCGTCGCTCCGCCGGGCGGCCCGGTTCGACCTCGCTGCGCGGAACGCGAACGGTCAGGCTGCCCGCCTGCACGGTCACCGTCTCCGCGTCCTCGGCCACGACCCGGCCGGCGAGCCCGAGGCCTCGGAGGCGCACGTGGCCGGCGAGCGGGGCGTCGCCCTCGGCCGCCGACGCGGCCGGCGACGCCCCCAGCTCGGCTTCGGTGCTGCGAAGCCGGTGGTAGGCATCCTGGGCCCTTCGCCGCGTCGTCTCCTCCGCCTTCAGGCGCTCCAGCTCCTGGCCGACCCGCCGTCGCGTCTCGGCCACGAGCGCCCGCGCCTCGGCGTGGGCCTCGCGGCGGAGCCGGGCCGCCTCGCTCTCGGCCCGGGCCAGCGTCTGCTGGCCGCGCTCCAGGGCGGCCGCCGCCTCGGCCTCCCGGCGCCCCGCCTCGGCCAGGCGGGCCTCGGCGTCGCGCTCGCGCGCGACCAGGTCGGCCAGCAGGGCCTCGAGCCGCCGTCCCGCGTCGGAGAGATGACCGCGCGCCCGGCCGATGACCGCCGCCGGCAGGCCCAGCCGCTCGCCGATGGTCAGCGCGTAACTGGGGCCCGGTCGGCCGTATTCGAGGCGGAAGGCCGGCTCCAGCCGGTCGGTGTCGAAGGCGACGCTGGCGTTGATCAGACGGGGGTCGGTCTGGGCGAAGACCTTGAGCGGCTCGAGATGAGTGGTGGCGATCACCCGCGCGCCCCGCTCGAGGAGCGCCTCGACCAACGCGGCCCCGAGGGCGGCGCCTTCGGCGGGATCGGTGCCGGCCCCCAGCTCGTCGAGGAGGACGAGGGAGCGGGGCGTGGCGCTGGCCAGGATTTCCCGCATCTGGGCGACGAAGGAGGAGAAGGTCGAGAGGTTCTGGGCGAGGCTCTGCTCGTCGCCGATCACGGCCAGGACCTGGTCGCAGAGTGGCAGGCGGCTGCCCGGCGCGGCGGGGACATGGCAGCCAGCCTGGGCCATGAGCACGAGGAGGCCGGCGGTTTCCAGGGCCACCGTTTTCCCGCCCGCGTTAGGACCGGTGATGAGCAAGCCCGGCCGGGCAGCGGGCACCCGCAGGTCGATCGGGACCACCGGCGTGCCCCGCTCCCAGCTCTGGGCGACCAGGAGCGGATGGCGCGCGCCGACCAGTGCCAGGTCCGCGCCGTCCTCGATCGCCGGCTCGGTCGCGTCCAGCCGCTCGGCGAGCGTGGCCCGGGCAAAGGCGAGGTCGAGCGCCCCCACGGCCTCCACCAGCGCTTCGAGGGCAGGCAACTCGGCGCGCAGCTGCCGCGTCAGCGCCTGGAGGAGCCGGCGTTCCTCGTCGCGCTCTTCGAGCGCGCGCTGGGTGAGCTGGTTGTTCAAATCGAGGACCTGATCGGGTTCGACGAACAGGGTGGCGCCGCTGCCCGAGCGGTCGTGGACGATCCCCCGGATCGCGCGCCGCGCGTCGCCCCGCACCGGGACCACGTAGCGGCCGTTGCGGACCGTGACGTAGCGCTCCTGGAGCACGGGCGCCAGCGCAGGGCTGTCGAGGAGCGCTTCCAGCCGGGCTTCGAGCTCGGCCCGCAGCCGCTGGATCTGGCGCCGGACGGCGCCCAGGCGCGGGCTGGCCCGGTCGAGGAGCCGGCCCTCGGGGTCGAGCTGGTGCTCGATGGCGGCGGCCAGCTCCGGGCAGGTCGGGAGCACCCGAAAACGCTCGGCCAGGGTCGGCGCCGCGGCCGTGATCCGCCGCCCGTAGGCGGTGAGGCGCCCGGCCGCCCCCAAGAGCTGGCCGATGGCGACGAGCGCCGGGCCGTCGAGCATGGCGTCTTCGGGTCCGGCCTGGCCGAGGATCGGGCGGACGTCGGCGACGGCCTCCCAGGGCGGGGGACCGTCCGCCTCCAGCGCTCGGCGAGCCTCGCCGGTCTCGCGGAGTCCGGCCGCGATCGGGGGCAGGGTGTAGGCCGGTACAAGCGCGCCCGCCCGGTCATGGCCGAACGGCGTGGCCGTGAACCGGGCGAGCAACCGCTGAAACTCGTCCCAGCCGAGGATGTCGGCGGGTATCAACTCCACCTCGACGGGCGCGACGTCAGTCTGAGTACCGCTCCCGCCGCTTGGCCTTCTTGCGCGCGGCCAGCGCCTTGCGTTTTCGCCGGACGCTCGGCTTCTCGTAGTGCTGGCGCTTCTTGAGTTCGGAGAGAAGGCCGGCCTTCTCGCACTGCTTCTTGAAGCGCTTGAGCGCGCTCTCGAAGGACTCGTCCGGCTCTACGATGACCTTCGTCACCTCGCCGTTCCCCCCTTCCCTCCGCCTCCGACCGGATAAACGTCTAGTTTATAGCACAGTCCCCCCACCCTGTCCATGCGCGGCCAGCTCGAGCACCAGGTCGGCCGCACGCTCGAGGAGGAGCGGCAGCGCCGCCCGTTCCTCGGGGGTGAAGTCGGTCAGCACCCAATCCACCACCTCGTCCTTGGTCGCCGGGCGGCCGATGCCGACCTTGAGCCGGCGGAAGGCGTCGGTGCCGAGGGCCTCGATGAGGGAGCGCACCCCGTTGTGGCCTCCGTGGCGGCCCTTGTGGCGCTGGCGGAGCCGGCCGAAGGGCAGGTCGAGGTCGTCGTAGACGACGATGAGCGCCGACGGGTCGAGCTCGAGGTCGCGTAGGAGCCGCGCGACAGCGGGCCCGACCACGTTCATGAAGCTCTGGGGCTTGGCCAGGTAGAGTGGTTGCCCGGCCCACCGGGCCTCGGCCACGGTGGCGCGGCCCCGCCGCCGGAAGCGGGCACCGAGACGATGGGCCAGGTGATCGACGACCGCCTGGCCCACGTTGTGGCGCGTGTCGCGGTACCCCGGCCCGGGGTTGCCGAGCCCGACGACGACCTGCGGCCCCTGTGGCACGCGCGTCGCGGCGGCGGCCTCCGGGCCTCGGGCCCGGCGCTACTTCTCCTTCTTCGGCTTGGCTTCCTCTTTGGCCCGGGGCTCGGGCTTGGCCTCTTTCGGCTTGGCCTCGGGCTTGGCCTCCTTCGTCGGCTTGGCCTCGGGCTTGGCCTCCTCGGCACCCTCCTCCGGCTTGCGCTCGGTGAGCACCTCGGGCTCCGCCGCCGCGGCGGCCGCCGGCGCCGCCGCCTCTTCCGCCATCGGCGGGGCGACGGTGACGATGGCCTGGTTCGCCGGGGTGATGGCCCGCACCCCTTCCGGCAGCTTGAGGTCGGCCACGGTCAGGACGTCGTGGATGCGGAGGGCCGACACGTCGGCATCCAGCCGCTCCGGGATCAACGTGGGGAGGCAGGCGACCTGGACCGCCCGGAGGAGGACGGAGAGGACGCCGCTTTGCTCCTTCACGCCGGCCGCCTCGCCGGCCACGTGGATGGCCACCTCCACGGTGATCTCTTCGTCCATGCGGACGGCCTGGAGGTCCACGTGGAGCAGCGTGTCCCGGACGGGGTCGAACTGCAGATCGCGGACCACGGCGGCCCGGGCCTCTGCTTCGCCCGGAAGCCGGAGGTTCACGAGGACGCTTCCGCCGGCGCGGGCGTGCAGCACGCGCTGGAGGTCCTTCGGCAGGACGGCCAGCGGCAGCGGCTCGCGGCGAGCCCCGTAGAGAATGGCCGGGACGCGGCCGTCGCGGCGCAGGCGCTTGACCGCCCCCTTGCCGCCGGCTTCCCGACGCTCGACGCTCAGCTCACGGATTTCCATGGGGTGCTACTCTCCTGCGGCGCGCGCGCCGCCTACGAATGGCTTGGCTCCGCCGGCCCGGCGTCACACGAATAACGTGGACACCGACTCCTCGTCGTGGATCCGCCGGATCGCCTCGGCCAGGAGCGGGGCCACCGAGAGGACCGTGATCTTGCGGTGCTGCTTTTCCTTCCCGAGCGGAATCGAGTTGGTCACGATGAGTTGCTCGAGGGGAGCCCCCTCGATTCGGGCCAACGCCGGGCCCGAGAGGACGGGGTGGACGCCGCAAGCCAGGATGCGGCGAGCGCCCTCCCGCTTGAGGGCGTCGGCGGCCTGGACGAGCGTCCCCGCGGTGTCGATCATGTCGTCGATGATGAGGCAGTCCCGGCCGCGGACGTCGCCGATCAGGTACATGAAAACGGAGACGTTCGCCCCCTCCCGCCGCTTGTCCACGATCGCCAGCCCGGCGTGGAGCCGCTTGGCGATGGCCCGGGCCCGCTCGACGCCCCCCGCGTCAGGAGAGACGACGACGAGATCGCTGAGCCCCAGCTTGGCGACGTCCTCGATGATGACCGGGGCTGCGAACAGGTGGTCCACCGGGATGTCGAAGAAGCCCTGGATCTGCCCGGCGTGGAGGTCGAGGGCCAGCACCCGGTTGGCGCCGGCGACGGTGATGAGGTCGGCCACCAGCTTGGCGGAAATCGGCACCCGGGGCTGCACCTTCCGGTCCTGGCGGCCGTAGCCGTAATAGGGGAGCACGGCCGTGATGCGTTGGGCCGACGCCCGCTTGAAGGCGTCCAGCATCACCAGTAGCTCCATCAGATTGTCGTTGACCGGAGGACAGGTGGGCTGGACCACGAAGACGTCGGCGCCCCGGACGTTCTCGTCGATCTGGACGAAGACCTCGCCGTCCGAGAAGCGCGCGACCTCCGCCTGACCGAGCGGGACCCCGAGCGCCGCCGCGATCTCTTCGGTGAGCCCGCGGTTGGCATTGCCCGAGAAGAGCTTCAGCTCATACGGCATCGCCATCGCCTCCGGCACCCGGGCGTCCCACCCGGTCGGGTCACCGCCTTCGACGCCGATTTTTCGGGTTCACGCGCCTCGGACGGCGGAGCCCCAGCCCCGCGACGTCCTGCGGCGCGCCTCCACGTTCTGGTTGGGGCGGGAGGATTCGAACCTCCGAATACGGGATCCAAAGTCCCGCGCCTTACCGCTTGGCCACGCCCCAAGACGCCACTGATCGCTTCGCTGACCCGGCCGGCCGGTCCGAGATCACCGTCAGCGCCGGCCCGGCCACGGTCCGGGTCACCCAAACCCGCCACGGTCGCGCCGCCAGGGCGGCCCGGACGCGCCGCGCGGCTGCGCTCGACGCCGCCACGCCGACCACGGTCGGCCCGCTCCCCGACATCACGGCACCGAGCGCCCCGGCCCCGAGCAGCGCCGCCTTCACTTCGAGCAGCCCGGGCCACCGCTCGGTAACCGCCCGCTCGAGCCCGTTGACCAGCCGGGCCGCCACCACTCGCGCGCCGCCCGCCAGGGTGTCCACCAGCGCGCGCACGGCGGCGCCCGACGTGAAGTCCCCCGACCCGAGCCGCCCGTAGACGTCGCGGGTGGCGAGCGGGAAGCCCGGGTTCACCACCACCAGCGGCACCGGCCGGGGCAGGGCGACCGCCGCGAGCCGCTCGCCCCGCCCTGAGGCCAGCGCCGGTCCCCCGCCCAGGAAGAACGGCACGTCCATCCCGAGCTCAGCGGCCAGCGCCCGCACCCGGGCGGGGGTGAGCGCCACTCTCCACAGTCGGCTCGCCCCCATCAGCACCGCCGCCGCGTCGGCCGACCCGCCGCCTAGCCCGGCCGCGACCGGAATCGCCTTCGCGATCCGGATCCGAAGGCCGCTCCGCACCCCGGCTTCGTGCCGGAGCAGCTCCGCCGCGCGCCAGGCGAGGTTCTCGGGGCCCGCGGGCACTCCCGGCGCGTCGCACGCGAGCTCGATGCCCTCGCTGGCGGTCCTCTCGAGGGTGACGCGGTCGGCGACGTCGACGGCCGCCAGGAAGGTCAGCAGCTCATGGTAGCCATCGGGCCGCCGGCCCAAGACCTCCAGGCCGAGGTTGACCTTCGCACGGGCCCGCACGGTGAGCCGCCGTCCGCGTCCGAGCACGGAAAACCCTAACATGACGAGGGCTTCCCGTCAATCGAGCTGTTCGATCGTCACCCCCGCTGGCAGCACGATCTCGAATCCCTCGGGCGGCGGCGCCACGTACTCACCGGAGATGTAGCGGAGGTGGACCTCGAGCGACTGCCGGGGGACCTCGAGGGCCAGCGCTTGGACGGGGCCGCCGATCGCGCGCTCAAAGGTGGCGGTCAGGCGCTGGCCGTTTTCGAGTTGGAGCCGGGCGGGCTGGCCTTCGGCGGTGACCCACACCCGCTCGCGGAGGGCGCCGCGCTCGAAGACGAGATGCGGTCCCCGCTCCTGCGCGACCCGGACGGCGACGCCGTCGGGCGGCGGGGGCACGTAGCCGGCCAGCAGCCGGATGAGGGTCTCCGGCTCGACCGGCACGCCGAGCCAGCGCCCCATGGCCTCCGGCGTGGGACGGGCGGTCCAGGCTCTCCGCTCGGCCGGGCTGTAAGCGAGCAGGCGCTCGGGTCCGGCGACGACGATGACGGCAGGGAGCCCGAGGGGCGTGATCGCCTCGAAGCGGAGGCGGGTGGGCGACAGCAGCAGGGCGCCGGCGCTCCGCTGGGCGCGCCCTCGGCGGACGATCGTGAGATCCACGGCCGCCCGCAGCCCCGGGAAGCGGCGCCACTCCTCTTCCCAGCGGCGCACCAGCGCGTCGGCCTGGTCGGCGGGTACCCCGCCCAGGACGAGCGGTTGGCGCTCAGGAACGGCGGCACAGCCCGCGAGAACGACGGCGACGAAGGCGGCGAGCGCAGGCTGAAGTCGGCGCCGCCGGTCGGTCGCTACCACCGCCTGGTGCCAGGCCAACACGCGGGTGATTGGCCGCGCCCTTTCGGGGGAGGGTTCCGAGAGGGCGGAAGCCCCACCGAGGCTACTTGCGGCCTTCCCGCTGGCGGACCTTTTGGATCTTCCGCTTGACGCCCTCCTGGGCGGGATCCAGCTCCAGCGACTTCTCCCAGGCGCGGAGCGCCTCGGCCTCGTTGCCGGTCTTGAGCTGGGCGTCGCCCAGGTGGTCGTAGATGACAGGGTCTTCCTTGCCTTTGGTCAGTTCCACTGCCCGGCGGAGCTCGTGGAGCGCATCATCGTATCGACCCTGCTGGTAGTACGCCCAGCCGAGGCTGTCCACGAAGAAGCCGTTGTCGGGCTCCAGCTCGAGAGCCTTCCGGATGAGCCCCTCGGCCTCGTCGAGGCGGACGCCCTTCTCGGCGAACATGTAGCCGACGTAGTTGTAGGCCTCGGCGTGCTTGGGATCGAGCCCGATCACCCGCCGGAACTGGGTCACCGCGTCGTCGAATTTGCCGTGCTTCTCGTAGGTGACGCCGAGCTGGAAATGGAGGTCCTTGTTCTTGTCGTCGAGGGTGAGGCCTTCTTCGTAGGTGGCGATCGCGCGGTCGTAGCGGTTCGCCCGCTGATAGGCCATCCCGAGGTAGAGGAACAACTCGGGCCGCTTGGGGTCGAGGTTGATCGCTTCCTGGAGGACGGCGATGGCCTGATCGTAGCGCTTGGCCCGGCTGTGCAGGAAGCCGAGCTGGAGTCGGGCATCGATGGACTTGGGATCGGCCCGCAGGACTTCCCGCAACTCCTGGAGAGCCTCCGCCTCCCGGCCGGCGTCGAGGTAGGCGGAGGAGAGGTAGAAGCGCGCTCGCAGATTGTTCGGCTCCAGCGTCAGCACGCGGCGAAAGGCAGCGATCGCTTCGTCGTAGGCCTTCTGCTCGTAGCGCACGGCGCCGAGCTTGATCCAGACCCGAGGATCACTGGGGAGCTGGTCGGCGAGTGCCGCGTATTCATCGCTCGCGTCCTTGAACTTCCCGAGCCGGATGAGTAGCTCACCCAGCCGGTCCCGCAGGGCAGCGCTGTCGGGGTTGGCCTCGATCGCCTGCCGGTAGACGGCCACCGCCTCGTCGTCTTTCTTCTCCTGCTCGTACACGAAGGCCAGGGCCGCCCAGGCCCCGTCCTGGTCGGGGTCCAGCTCGACCGCCCGGCGGAGCAGCCGGGTCGCATCGTCCCAAGCCTGCCGCTCAACCGCGAGCTGGCCGAGCAGGTAATGGGCGCGCGCATGGCGGGGTTGGACCTGGAGGAGCCGCTCGAGGATCACGCGGGCGCGCTCGTGGTCCTTCTGCTCGACGAAATAGCGGGCGAGCCGCTCGTAGGGCTCAGGCGATGGCGGGTCGAGGCGGATCGCCTGCTCGAGCTCGGCGGCCGCTTCACTCTCCTTTTTCTGCGCATGGTAGAGCTCGGCCAGCGTCAGTCGCGCCGCCACCGACTGCCCGTCGAGGGCGATCGCCTTGTTGGCGGCGGCGACGGCGTCTGCGTACGCCTCCTGTCGCCCCAGCCAGCGGGCCATCAAGACCCACAGCGCCGCGCTCTTGCCGTCCCGGTCGATCGCCTTCTTCAGCTCGGCGATCGCCTCCGGGATGCGGCCAGCCTGCGCGTACATGTGCGCCATCGTCACATGAAGGTAAGCGACCTTGTCGGCTTCTCGATAGGGGACCGGCCCCGGGCCCGACCCGGGAACTCCGGGCTGGGGGGAGGCCGCACAGCCGAGAAAGAGCGTGATCACGAGCGCGGAGGGCCAGCCTCCGGACAACCTCATCGGACTACCTCTCCTTCAACGGCGCCTACCGGCGCCAGGTGGAAACGAATGGCTCGGATGTTGGCCGCGGGAGCGATGGCGCGACAGCGGTCCAGGAGGGCGGCCTCGTCCAGGCTGAGACGGTGGAGCCAGCCGGAGCTCTCCACCGCTACCCGCAGGATGCCAGCATCCACGCCCTCGGCCCGGGTGCGGGCGGCGGCGGGACCGGCGATCTCGGCCCATGCCGCGACCACGCGGGCTTCGGCGAGGCGGGTGGCCATTCCGGGCAGCGCCGCCAGCAGCGTCCCTACGCGGACGGGTTCACTCATCAGCCGAATGCCCGGAGCTTACCACGGCCAGGCCCCGTTCGACCCGCCGCATGTCGGCCGCCACCACCGAGGCCGCGGCCAGGGCGAGGAGGCCGGCGAAGAAAATGATGACCGGCAGCAGCACCATCGCGCCCTGGAGCGACCGCCGCCGGTCGGAGATGAGACCGATGACGGCCGGCGAGAGGAAATCCCCGCCGAAGTGGATCAGGAGGACGAAGATCGCCACCGCGGTGGCGCGGAGGGAGGGGTGGACGACGTTGTGGATGACCGCGTTCACGCTTCCCACGTAGAGCAGCAGAAAGAAGATGGCGAAGAAGAGGGCGGGCAGGAAGATCTGGGGGCTGTCGTGGAGCAGGAACAGGAACCCGAAGGGCGCCGACACGATGAACCCGCCGGCGATGGTGAGGAGGTGGCCGGCGGGCGTCCGCCGGTAGAGCGCGTCCCCGATGAGGCCGCCGGCCACCACGCCGAGCACGCCGCCGCCGGCCGACAGCGCGCCGTACCAGGCGGTGGCTTCGTTCAGCGGGAAGCGCTTGACCCGCGTGAGATAGGTGGGGAGCCAGGCGGCGAAGGCCCCCGTCGCGAAGGCCACCAGCATGCCGACCACGCAGACCAGTAGGAAGGTCGGGATGCGGAACAGCCCCAGGATGCCCGAGAAGAGCCAGGGGAGCGTCGGGGCGGGAACGGCCGCCACCACGGGGCCGTCGTCCAGCATGAGGTCATGGCCGCCCCGAGGCGGGTCGCCGAGACGCCAGGCGAGGAGCGCCAGGATCAGGCTGGGGATGCCGACCAGGAGGAAGGCCGCCCGCCAACCGAAGTGGCTGCCGACCACGCCGCCCACGGTGACGCCGATCGCCCCGCCGAGGGGAAGGGCGGCATTGAAGATCCCGTTCACGAAGCCGCGCCGGACTTTGGGGAACAGGTCGGACACCATGGCGGTGGCGGTGGGGCCGTAGGACGCCTCGCCGATGCCGACCACGACCCGGGTCAGGAAGAGCTGCCAGTACGAGTGGGCCAACCCGGAGAGGAACGTCGCCGCGCCCCACACGGCGACCCCGACGGCGATGAGGCGGTGACGGGCCAGGCGATCGCCCAGGATGCCAAGCGGGATGGAGGCGAGCATGTAGAGGAACATGAACGCCGAGGCCAGCCAGCCGAGCTCGGTGTCGGACAGACCCAGGTCGTCCTTGACCAGAGGGAAGACGCCGAAGATGATCTGCCGGTCCACGTAGTTGAAGAGGTTGACGGCAAACAAGATCCCGAGGGCGTACCGCGCGGAGCGGGGAGAAAAGACATCGGTGGACCTCATCGGCTCGCGTTCGGCCGATTATCCTAGCACGCGGGCGCGAAGACCGCCAACAATTCGCGTGGTTTGACGCGGTTGCCCCGCTGGCGTAGCATGCAGGGACGCATGACCCACCCTCGGCGCGGCGATCTTCTGACCGTGGACGTGACCGACCTCGCATTCGGCGGCGAGGGGGTGGCCCGGGTCGGTGGCTTCGTCCTGTTCGTGCCGGGTGGGGTGCCCGGCGACCGGCTCGACGTACGGCTGGTCCAGGTCCGCCCGCGCTTCGGGCGCGTCCAGATCGAGCGTATCGTGACCCCGTCCGCCGTTCGGACCGAGGCGCCCTGCCCGTATTTCGGGCGCTGCGGGGGCTGCCGGCTCCAGCATGTCCGCTACGAGGCGCAGCTCGAGTTCAAGCAGCGCCAGGTCGCCGAGTGCCTGGCCCGGCTGGGCGGCCTCGGGCCGGCGGAGACCGTACCCCTGCGACCGATCCTCGGCGCCCCCGAGATCTTCGGGTACCGGAACAAAATGGAGTTCACGTTCGCCGAAGCCGGCGGCGCGGCCATCGTCGGCCTCCACGAGGCCGAGCGCTACGACGCGATTCTCGACATCGAGCGCTGCCTCATCCAGTCGGAGACGATGAACGCCGTCCTCGCCGAGGTGCGCGCCTTTGTGCGCCAGACCGGCTGGCGCGTCTATCGCCAGGAGAGTGAGGAGGGCCTGCTGCGCTTCCTCGTCCTGCGGGAGGGGCGGGCGACCGGGGAAGCCATGGTGAACCTGGTGACCGCCTCCCCGGACGTGGCGACCGCCCGTGCGCTGGCCGACCGCCTGCGCGCGCGCTGTCCGCAGGTGGCCTCGGTCGTTTTGAACGTGAACCCGAAGAAGGCGGCGGTCGCGGTGGGCGTCGAGGAGCATCCCATCGCCGGGAACGAGCGGATCCGCGAGCAGCTGGGCGGGATCGAGTTCGCCATCTCGGCGAACTCGTTCTTCCAGACCAACACCCGCCAGGCCGAGCGGCTGTTCGGGATCGTCGCCGAGTACGCGGAGCTCCACGGCCGCGAGGTCGTGTTCGACCTCTACTCGGGCACCGGGGCGATCAGTCTTCTCCTCGCCCGGCAGGCGCGGGCGGTGTACGGGATCGAGTTGGTGCCGGCGGCGATCGAGGACGCGACTCGCAACGCCGCCGCCAATGGAATCGCCAACTGCACGTTCCTCTCCGGCGAGGTGCGCCACGTCCTGCCCGAGCTCATGCGACAGGGCACTCGCGCGGAGGTGGTGGTGGCGGATCCCCCGCGAGCCGGCTTCCACCCCAAAGCGCTCCGGGCGGTGGTGGCGCTGGCGCCGGCCCGGATCGTGTACGTCTCCTGCAATCCCGCCACCCTCGCCCGCGATCTCGCCGTCCTCCGGGCGGGCGGCTATGCGCTGAAGACCGTCCAGCCGATCGACATGTTCCCGCACACGCCGCACATCGAGGTGGTGGCCCGCCTCGACGCCGCCGTCTGACCGCGGGTCGATGCCCGTCGCCCCCTGGCGTCCTTCGGCTCGCCGGGACGCGCTCGGCCGGCCGCCGCGCATCGGTCGCCGCCTCGGCGCGTCCTAGGGAGCTCGGGCCTCGGCCCGAGGACGCCTCATGGCCCGGCTCATCCTCGACGGCGCGCGTGTCCTCGACGGCAGCGGCGCGCCGCCGCTGTCGGACCGGGCCGTCGTCGTCGAGGGAGACGCGATCGTCGAGGTGGGCGCGGCCGGAGCCGGCGGACCGGGGACGCGGCTCGATCTCGGTGGCCGCTGCCTGCTCCCGGGGCTCGTCAACTGCCACGTCCACCTCTGTCTCACCGGCGACGCCGATCCGGTTCGGCTCATGGCCGGGGAGCCGGTGGCGCTGACCGCGCTCCGCGCCGCCCTCCACGGGCGGGCCACCGTCGAGGCCGGGGTCACGACGGTCCGTGACCTGGGCGGGCGCGAGTACGCCGAGCTGGCGGTGCGTCAAGCGATCCGCGCCGGCCTGATGCCGGGGCCGCGCATTCTGGCGGCGGGGAAGGTCATCTGCATGACCGGTGGGCACGGGGCCTGGATCGGTCGGGAAGCCGACGGTCCCGATGAGGTGCGCAAGGCCGCGCGCGAGCAGCTGAAGGCGGGCGCCGATCTCATCAAGGTCATCGCGACCGGTGGGGTCATGACGCCGGGGGTGGAGCCGGGCGCCGCCCAGCTCGGTCTCGACGAGCTACGGGCCGCGGTCGCCGAGGCGCGGAAGGCGGGCCGCCGGGTGGCCGCCCACGCCCAGGGCAGTCAGGGGATCGCGGACGCCGTGTCGGCGGGCGTGGCGTCGGTCGAGCACGGGATCTTCCTGACCGAGGAGATCGTCGCCCGGATGCGGGCGGCCGGCACCGCTCTGGTGCCGACCCTGGTCGCCGCCGAGCGCATCGCCACCGCACCCCCCGAGGCCGGCGTTCCGCCGTGGATGATCGCGAAGTCGCAGGCCGTCGCGGCCAGCCATGTCCTGAGCTTCCAGCTCGCCCACCGAGCCGGGGTGACGATCGCGGC
>DASYUM010000032.1:0-10582 GCA_036001225.1 Candidatus Methylomirabilota bacterium
GCGGTCGCGAAGCCCGCGTGGTCGAGGAAGTCGCGCAGGAGCTGGCGGGTCGAGGGGTCGTGGTCGACGACCAGCAGGTTGGCCGACCTCGGAGCCGGATTCGGGGTCGGCAGGGTTGGCGACGCGGCCATGGCGACCTCCGAGCGAAGAAATTGCACGCCTGAAAAACTTGCACAGCAGCAAGAGACGTACCAGGACTCGGACTGGGGGAAGCCCGTACTTTCGCCAGGTTGGAACACGCCGGGCGTCAGTTGCCGAGACACGTGCGCGACACCGGCGTCGAAAACTCGGCGGCGAGGGATCAGGTCAAGCGGCCGAGCGGCCCGAGATCGAGGTTCAGTTCCTCCCGGGGAATGCGGAAGCGGCGGGCGAGGTCTTGCACCGTCCCTTCGAGGCGCATGAGGGCCACGCCGATGGCCTCGATCTCGTTGGGGGCCAGGGTGCCGGCCTCCATCCGGCGGATCGCCTGCTTCTCGAAGAGCCGGCGCAGGAACTCGACGAGGGCCAGGATCAGCTTGATGACCGAGCGCTGGACGTCGTCGGGGTCGGCGTTCCACCGCGGGGCCGGCGCAGCCGTGCGCCGGGCGAGCTCGGTCCGGAGGGCGCGGAGCTGACGGGCCTCCAGGGCTACCACGGCCGCCCGACGTCTGACCGGGCGCCGCCGGACGGCGATGGGCCGCCGCGGGCGTGTCAGTCGGGTCCCCCCTCACCCCCGCCCGAGCGCGCGGCGCCCGACAGGGCCACGTGTCTCACTCCAGAGCCTCGGGCCCGAACGCATAGGGAGCCCAGGGTCCGCTCGACCGGATCCGGATCCCCTCGAGCCGGCGCGCGCCCGCGGCCACGGCGGCCCGGTACGCGCGCGCCTGCCCCCGGTCCACGAGGTGATAGAGGCTGGCCAGCAGGGGGGGCTCGGCGTGAGGCTCGACGCGCTCGGCGCGCACGAGCCCCCGCAGAGCCGGCCGCAGCGGCGCGATCTCCGGCACCGCCCGGGCCCGCCTGCGCGCGCGGAGCCGCGCCACCAGGTAGCGGGTTCCCGGCTGCCCCGGTATTCGAGGCCCAGGTGCCGCGGGGACGATCGCGCGCCCGGCGCCGTAGACCCGCAGCGTCATCTGCTCCCGCCCCGCCACCAGCGCGAGCGCCTCTCGCAGCTCGGCAACCCGCGCGGCCAGCAGTCGGGCCAGCTCCGCGTCATCCGGGACCAGCGTGCCGAACCGGACCGGCAGGATGGCGTCCACGGTCTTGGCGAGCCGGCGGACCGTCGCGTCGTGACGGCGGAGCGCGGCGGCGGAGGGCGCCGGCGCCACCTGCATCGGCCCGGCGGCCACGATCAGCCCCCCCTTCACGGGGAGGAACCGAAGCCGCTCGCCCCGGAGCCCGCGCCCGGCCGGCCGGCCGGGCCGGCCACCGAGGACCGCGTAGAGGTAGAGGCTCACCGGAGCGCCGGGAGTCTCCGCCGGCGGCTCATCCCCCGGCGCCCGGGCGCCGGCTCCAGCACGCGGTCAGCCGAACAGAGCAGCACCGACAGCCGGAGGTAGACCAGGTCGATGTCGGCCAACCCGAGCACGACGTCGCCGGTGACCACGACGCCCTTAGTGAGGACGTGGTCCACCAGCTCGAGGAGCGAGCCATCCGCCTCCGCGAGCAGGGCCGACGACGCCTGGCGCCGATGTCGCTTTCTCACGCTACCGTCCCACGAAATTATACGGCGGCCACGGTCCGGTGAGCGTCACCGCGCAACCGCGGGAGCCAAGCCGGCGCGCGATCTGGCCGACCGCCGTTCGGAACCGGGTGACGCGCGTCGCGGGCACGAGGTACGCGGCGTCGAGGAGGGCGACCGGCTGGCCGTCGACCGGCAACGGGGGGCGCCGCCGGGCGTCCCGAGCAAGCCGGGTCAGCTCCCGGAACGCGCGCTGGACGTCGGCTCGCGCCCGGGCCGCGAGCCGACGGTGGGCTGCCTGCTCGTCCCGCTTCCGGAGGAGAAAGCGGGTCCCGGCATGGAGCCGGCTGGTGGCGCCCCGCGATGCCGGCCGAGCCAGCGCCGCCGCGCGCGCGGGATCGAGGCTCACCCGAACCCCCCACTCCTGACACCCCGCCACCCGGGCCAATACCCGCTCGAGCCGCCGGCGCCGAGGCCGGATGTGGCCAACGGCCCGCGCATCGCTGCTAAAGAGGGTGAAGAGCTTCATCGGAACGACGGGGCCGCTCCGCCCCACGTGCTCGACGACCGCCTCGTGAGCCACCGCGCACCGCGAGACCCACTCGAGGTCCCGGAGCCCGCGCTCGATGGGCACGGCCCCATAGCGAGCCACCGGCGCGTCGGCGGCGACCAGCCATAGGGCGCCTCCGGCCGCCAACGCCCGCGGCCGCCCCATCCCCGGTAGCCCCCGGGGGGCCCGGGCAAGGCGTGGGGCACTCCGGCTCTGCACGAGACAATACAAGTAGGTGGCGCTGGGGCGCGCCGCTCGTTCCGTCGGCCGGCGGCCGCCGCCGACATTGTTCCGGGTCACTCGGGTCCCACCACCCGGGCCGAGCCCCGAGCAGCCCCAGGACGCCGGGAACGGCGCGCCGCAGGACGTCGCGGGGCTGGGGCCCCGCCGGCCGAGGCCGCCGCCCAGGTTCGGGCAAAGTGGCCCAGCGCCCTCACCCCCCGCGGCGGCGGGGCCACCATCGGCGCCAGCAGGACCACCCGCCCGCGGCCCACCGCCCGATCGGCCTCGGCCCGCGCCTCGCGGCCCGCCGCCCGACAGCGGCGGCAGGCGGGCAGCCCGGGCGGCGGCACGGTGTTCACGATGACCGCGGCCACCGGCAGACCGAGCTGCTGGAGCCGGTCGAGCAGGCGGCGCGTCTCCCGCCGCGGCAGCTCGCCGGGTCGCGTGACCGCCACCACCCGGGTCGCCCGCCGGTCATGGAGCAGCCGGTCGAGCTGGCGCAGTTCGCGCGAGAGCGCGACCAAGTCCTCGGCCAGTCGGCCCGGGCGCATCACCCGCCGGTACTTCAGCAAGATCGCGAGCAGCGTACGGACCCACGCCAGTCCCGCCGCGGGAAGCGCGAGGAGGCGTACGGTGTGACCGGTGGGAGCGGTATCCACCACCACCGTGTCGTAGGCTGGCGGCTGGCCGTCGCGTCCCAGCAGGGCTTCGGTCACCGAGAGGACCGCGACCAGCTCGTCCAGGCCCGGCGGGGCCAGCTCGATCAGGTCCTGGACCACAGCCCGGTCGAACGCCGCGTCGAACGCCGAGCCGCCGCGGACGGTGTCGAACAGCTCGTCCACCGCCGTCCGATAGCGCTCGCGCCGGCGCCGAAACTCCCGCTCGGCGTCCAGCTCGCGGGCGCGGAGGCCGGGGGGCGCCCCGGCCAGGGGCGCCGCCTCGTCGCCGAGTGGCGTGCCGAGCGCGTCGCCCAACGAATGGGCGGGGTCGGTCGAAAGCAGCAGCACCCGGCGCTCGGGGGCCGCCTCCGCGAGGGCGAGAGCGGCCGCGGCCGCGCAGGTCGTCTTCCCGACGCCACCCTTACCGGCGAAGAGGACGAGCCGGACCCCCGGTGGCGCGACGACAGGAAGCCACGCCGGGGGGCCCGCCGGCGGGCGCGGTGTCGCCGCCGCGCGCTGCCGCCGGTCGGCGGGATGGGGACGGACCAGCGCCGCGCCGCGCGAGGGCGCCGCGAGCGCGCGGGCAAACGCGCGGAGCGCCGGGACGCCGCGCGGCTCGCGGGGCAGGGCCGGCAAGAACCGTAGCGCCCGGCCGGGGAATGTCCGGCGAATGGCCCGGATGGCCGTCTGCTCGCCGCGGCGCCGCGCCGCGCACAGAGCGCAGCCGTCCGGAGCCGGTGGCAGCACGCGGTTGACGAGGACCTCCCTCACCGCCATGCTCCAGCGGTCGAGCTGGCGCACCCCGTCCTTCGCCTCGGCGACCGCCAGCAGCTCGGGCAGCAAGACCCAGTCGAACGTCGCGCGCCGGGGATCGCGAAGGCGGACCTGGAGGTCCCGGCCCTCCCTTTCCATCTCGGCGATCACCGCGTCGCTGGCGTCGGGGCGGTATTGTCCGCCCAGACGCTCGGCCAGGAAGCGATGCTTGGCGTACATGTGGTCGAGGACACCGGCGATCCGCTGCACGGTCTCCGGCATGGCGAGCAGGCGAAGCGTGTGTCCGGTCGGGGCGGTGTCCACGACGACGTGGTCGTAGTGCCCGGCCCGGCTCAGGCGGGCCAACTCCACGAGGCCGACCAGCTCGTCGACGCCTGGGAGCGAGAGCCGGAACAGCGCCTCCAGGTCCTCGTCGTCGAGGTACGTTCCTCGCTCGGCGATCAGCCGCAGCGCCGGCCTCCGTCGGGCCAGCCAGCGGGCCAGGGCGCGATCGGCGTCCAGCTCGACGGCGTCGAGTCGGCCGGCGCGGGTCGGGACCCGGGCCGGTCGAGGCCCCAGCCGGCGAGCCAGGGCATCGCCGAGGGAGTGGGCGGGGTCGGTGGAGACCACCAGGACGCGCCGGCCGGCTTCGGCCATCGCCAGGGCAGCCGCGGCCGCGCAGGTCGTCTTGCCGGCCCCGCCTTTACCTCCGAAGAATCGAAAGCAGGCCGCGGAGCCGGGGCCACCCTCACCGGCGGCGCGGTCCCGCCTCGGCTTCCTCGTCGGGGGGCTGCTCACCCGCGAACGTGGCCTCGACCCCCGTGACCTTGAAGGTGCCTGGCTTCGGTGTCGGCCCGCGCGTGCGGCTTCGAATCTCGCTGATGCGGTTTAGCAGCGACCTCTCGAGCTCGGCGTACTCGGCCTCGCTGATCTCCCCCAGCTCCAGTCGCATCTGGGCGGCCAGCAGCTCCTCCCGGAGCGCGCTGTCGTCTTCCATCTCGGACTCGACCGCCGTCGCGATCTTGCCGAGCACGAACCGGAGGCCGCCGATGAGCAGGGTGTCGAGGATGATCACTCCTTGGCCCGCTCCAGCTTGAGCCGGATGTTCACGAAGTTGTAGGGGGGCCAGGGGCCGGTGTAGCGGAAGTTCAGGTAGTTGAGCTTGGCCCCGATCTCCTTGACCTTGGCGTCGAATGCCGTCTCCTTGTCGCGGGAGACCAGGAAGGCGGCGTTCATGATCATCTTGTCCCCGATCGGCTTGTTGGCCCGGGACGCCACCGACACGTCGCGGAGCCGGTCGAAGATCTCGGCCACGTACTGCTCGGACCGGGCCTGGAGAGCGCCGTCGATCAACCGCCCGTACTGCATGCGGGCGAAGTAGGTCGAGCCTCTCTGAGCGGCGATCTCCTTCTTCAGCCGCCGGATGTCCTCGTCGTGCTGCTCGATCTCGCGGATGATGACGTCGCGATCCCACAGCACCTTGAGGCCGAACTCCAGCTTGTCCTGCATCTTCTGGAGCACGTCGGAGAAGGCCGCGTAGGCCCCCTTGAGCAGCTCGACGATGTCGTCGCGGGTCTTGAACACGGTGCCGAACGACATCGGGATCACCGTGTGCTGGCGCATGACCGTCTCGTTCACGCGCTCGTGGGCGAGGACGTTGTCCCGAGTGGCGTCGAGGATGTCGGTCGGGGTGTCGGAGACGACGGCAGCGATATCTCGGTAGTGCACGGTCTGGACCTCGGCCGGGTCGCTGCCGAGGCCGACGCGGCCGAACTGGAGGGACTCCGACGCCTGGATGATGCAGTACACGTACTTCCCCCGACTCTCGGAGGCCTTGGCCGCCCGGGGCGGCGCCGGCGTCCGGCCGGCCCGAGAGGAGCGGCCCGGCGTCCCGTCCCCGGCGCCCCGGCCGCCGCCGGCGCGGCCGGGCGGACGCGAGGTGCCGCGAGGCTTGCGCTGGGTGGCCACCGGCTACTTCCCGCTTCGCGGTTTCGGCTTCGACGAGGACGGGGCCAGCATCCGCCGGATCTCGACGACCAGGTCCTCGGGCAGACACGGCTTGGTGAGATAGGAGTCACAGCCGGCGTCCCGGGCGCGCTCGGAGTGCCCGCCCAGGGCGTGGCCGGTGAGGGCCACCACCGGGATGTGCCGGGTGCGCTCGTCGCTCTTCAGCCGTCGCGTCGCCTCCCAGCCGTCCAGGATCGGGAGCGAGAGATCCATCACGACGAGGTCGGGCTGCAGGGTCATCGCCTTGTCGAGAGCCTCCTTGCCGTTGTCGGCTTCGGCGACCCGGAACCCCTCGAAGGTGAGGAACTGCACGTACATCGCCCGGTTGTCCTCGAAGTCGTCCACGACCAGGATGAGCGGGCCCGGTCCCTCCGGCCGCGGCCCGGTTTTCGACCCCGTGGGCGTCTTCCTCGTCATCGCCGCTTCACCCGGGCCGGAATGAGAACCGTGAACGTCGAGCCCCGCCCGAGCCGGCTCTCCAACGTGATCTGGCCTTCCAGCATGGTGGCGAGCCGCCGGCAGATCGACAGGCCGAGCCCGGCCCCGCCATAGGTGCGGGTGGAGGAGTTGTCCGCCTGCTGGAAGTCCTCGAAGATCTTGGCCTGGTCAGCCTCGGCGATGCCGATGCCGCTGTCCGCGACCTCGATGGCGACCTGGGCGGTGGTCGGCCGGTGACTGGCCGACACCTTGACGGACCCCTCGGGCGTGAACTTCAGGGCGTTGGTCAGGAGGTTCAGCACGATCTGCTTCAGCTTGGCCCGGTCGGTCCGGAGCACGGGCAGGTCGGCGACGATCTCGGTGGTGAGGTCGAGCCGGGCGCGAGCAATGAGGGGCTCGACCTCGACCATGACCTCGCGGATCAGGTCGGCCAGCTTGAACTCGCTCGCGTGGAGCGGCATCCGCCCGGCCTCGATGCGGGAGATGTCGAGGATGTCGTTGATGATGGCGAGCAGGTGCCGGCCGTTGGAATCGACGCGAGCCAGGTTGTCGCGCTGCATCGAGCTCAGCGGGCCGGCCACCCCCTTGAGCAGGATGCTGGTGTAGCCGAGGATAGCGTTGAGCGGCGTCCGGAACTCGTGCGACATGTTGGCCAGGAAGAGCGATTTGGCCGCCGACGCTTGCTCCAGCTCGATCGCCTGGCGGCGGAGCAGCTCGTTCTGGCGGACCAGCTCGGCGGTGGCCTGCCGGACCTTCTCCTCCAGTTCCTGGGAGGCCAGCTTGAGCGCCTCGTACAGCCGCTCCTTCTCCAGCGCCTCGGTCTGATCGTGGAGAATGGTGACGATGGCGCTGACCTCGCCGTGCTCCGACATGATCTTGCCGGAGACCGCTTCCACCGGCACCCGGGCCCCCGTGCGGGCATCGACCATGCTGATCCCACCCCGGTACCGCATGTCGGCCATCCCGAAGAAGAGGTTGGAGATGAACGACGTGAAGTTCGCGTCGTTGGCCCGGACCCGGGCCGCCTCCTCGGCGGTGGCGTCGGGGCCGGCGGTGAAGAGCCGCTCGGCCGGCACGTTCATCATGACGATGTTGCCGGTCGGGTCGGTCACCACGATCGGGTCGACGACGGAGTCGATGATGAGGTCGAGCCGGTCGCGCTCGGCCCGCACCTCGACTTCGGCCGCCCGCAGCCTCCGGTAGTTCTCCTCGAGCTCCTCCGTCGCCCGCCGGAGGTCGGCGACGTTCCGGAGGACCGAGACGATGCCGGTCCCCTCGCGGGAATCGTCCACGACCGTGGTCAGCAGCTCGAAGGGCAGGTCCGACCCCTCGGCGGGGTCCACCAGCAGGAGCTCGCGCCGCTCCGGGGTGACCTCGGGGCGGAACGTCCGCTCGCCGAGGGCCGACGAGAAGAGCATGTTGTTGAGGGCGACCGCCCGCTGGCGGCCCTCACTGTCGTCCTCGCGGCCGGCCAGCAGGGCCTCGGCGCGGTTGTTGGCCAGGATCATCCGGCCGTCGGCGTCGGTGAGCAGGATGGCGTCGGGGACGGCGTTGATGATCGTGGTGAGCCAGCTCCGGTCGCGGGCCAGCCGTCCGTAATAGCGGGGACGGACCAGTCGATGGCTGAGGACCTGGGCCAGCCAGCGCGTCTCGCGGGCCACGTCGGCGGTGACCGGGCTGACCAGCAGGAGACCGGCGGGGATCTGCTGCTTGCCCACCCGGCCCCGCAGGGGCACGGCTAGGAACGGGCCATTCCCGAGCGGCGTCGCCGGGCGCTCCTCGGGGTCGGCCCCGTTGCCGGGGAAGACCTTGGGGTCGCCATCAGCCAGCAGACTGAGGAACGGGTGGTCACGGGCATCCAGCCGCACCGAGAACTTCTTGACCCGGGCGGCGGGGACGCCGTAGCCGACCAGGCCCACCAGCCGCGTCAGGTCCGGATTGACCGCCGCGCAGAGGACCTGCTCGACGTCGGTGTGCTCGGCGAGCCACTCGGCGCCGCGGCGGGCACATTCCACGATGTCCTCGCAGCCCAGGAGGAACTCGACCAGGGCCAGCTTCGCGTCGGCGCTGGCCCGGACGAACTTCCGCCCCGACCCGTGCGCCCGAGCCGCCAGCGAGGTGACCTGCGCCACCGTTGCTTCCGGCTAGGCGGCCGGCGACTTCCGCCGCCGCCCGCGCCGGCGCTGGCCGACCCCGGCCGCGAGCTGGGCGCGGAGGGCCACGTTTTCGGCGGCGACGGACTCGCTGCTCCGCACCTCCAACCCGGGTCGCGCCACCGGCGGCATCTGGCCGACCGCCTCCGAGTACTTCAGGTAGGTGTCGATGGAGGCGACCACCACCCGCGCTTCCACCGTGATGAGGTCGATGCCGACGAGCGAGACGCGCACCCAGGCGTCGATGACAATGCCCTTGTCGAGGACGCGGTCGAGGACATCGATGAGGCTGGTGCCGCCGGTTGTTCTTTCAACGGGCATCGCTCACCCTCCCTCTGGCGAGTACTACCGTCTCTGCGACCTCGCCGCTCGGCGACGGGGCACGGCGTCGTCGCCGCCCGACAGCGTCGCCAGCTTGCGCTCGAGCTCGCGCACTTGCCGTCGTAGCACGGCGTTCTCCGCCGACAACTTCTCCCTGCCCGGAGCCAGGTGAAGGTCGTGCTTCCACCAATCCAATCCCATCGCCTCGGCCTTGTCCATGGAACAAACGATCAGCCGGATCCGGATCGTGAGAAGCTCGACCTCGGCCAGCGAAACCTTGATGTCTCCCGCGATCAGGAGCCCCTTGTCCAGCACCCGGTCGAGCACGTCCACGAGGCCGGTCGAGCGCTGGGGCCCCAGCGGGAGATCGGTTCTCATGCCCTGGCGAATCCTCGCTGACTGACGTGTCGTCCGTCGGAGCCACGCTGGCCCGCCCGCCCGCGACGATGAACCTCGGCACCACGCAACCGTCGGGGGAGCGGGCGGGCTCCGCCCCGTCCCCATCGAGTTGCGTAAAGAGTATAAGCGGGATTGGCCCGGAGGCAACAGGACTATTCACGACGGTCTCGGTGGCGGGTGCACGAGGGGCGGGCGCCGTCCGCGAGGGGCAAACCGAAGGATAGGGCCGGCCAGACGCCCGCGTCGCCCAAGCCGCGCCTGTCCGCGGGCGCCCTCAGAGAGAAGCGTACCCAGCGCGGGCCCGTGCCCGCGCCACTCCGGGGACTCAGGCGCCCAGGCGGGCGCGGCGTCCCTCGATGACCTCCCGCCGGACCGGGGCCGGGAAGGGCTCGATGTGGGCCAACTCCCGGGTGACGCGCTCGGTCATCCAGGCCGGCCGCTGCCCGATCCGGAGCAGGGTCGAGACCACACGATGGGGCGTCCCCCAGTCACTCCACGTCACGCCGGTGAGCTCGAGGACGCTCAACGATTCGCGAGCGTGCTCGAGGAGGTCGCGGGAGAGATTGGCGGGCGGCGCCGCCGCGTAGGCGCGCACGGCCGCCGGCACCTCCTGGGGCGTGTCGATGGCGTCCCGGAGGGAAAGCAGCGGCGCCACCGTCTGCGGAATGCAGGCCAGGGCCAGCCGGAACAGGTGGCTCACCTTGGCCACGGCCACGAGGGTGTTCCACAGCCAGCCCGCCCGCAGCATCTCCTGCGCCAGCGGCAGCGAGGGCTTCTCCACGAACTGGAAGACCCGCCGCGCGCGACCGTCGGCCCCCAGCGGCTCCCCGGGCTCGATCCAGCCGTACTCGGTCTCGGGGCTCGACGGCAGGATCCCGAGCAGGACCACGGTGTGGGGATGGCGCTCGACGATCGCGGCCGCGTGGCCGACCGCCTCCATGAACCGGTCCTCGGGCATCACGAAGTGGTCGGAGGGAAACACGGCGATGGTGGCCGACGGGTCGTGGGCGGCCACCCGGAGGGCTGGGTAGAGAACGCCGAGCGCCGTCCCCCGGTTGGCGGGCTGGATCACCGGGTGCACGTCCGGGCACCGACTCAGCACCGACTCGTAGAAGGTCGAGTGCCCACGCGTCAGGGCCACGAACTGGCGTTCGGGCGGAATGAGGCGAGCCACGCGACGGACGGTCTCCTGAAGCAGGCTGCCGTTCCCGGTGAGGTCGCAGAACTGCTTGGGCCGGCCGTCGCCGGTGACCCACCGGGTCAGGGGACGGAGCCGGATGCCATCACCACCGGCCAGGATGACGCCCCACAGCGCCGGGTGGGCGTCGAGGCCGGGAGACGGCTGAAGGTCTCGGCTCGGGGCGGTCCGTCGCATGACTCGACCTCCTGGTGTCAAGCTGACAACGGCGTCGTCGGGTTGGCG
>DASYUM010000033.1:0-16583 GCA_036001225.1 Candidatus Methylomirabilota bacterium
GAGTTCCTGGTCGTTCAGGATGTAGACCTTCTTGGTCCCCCGCTGCTTCGCCCACTTCGCCCCCACCGCGCCCTGGATGTCGTCGGCCGGCGGGACGCGGAAGTAGTTCACGAACCCCAGCGGTCGGTAGATCTCGGGCTCGCCGGGGGCCGCGCCCCGCTTCTTGGTCAGGCCGGGATACGTGTTGGCCGGCGTGATCTGGGCCATGTGGGCGCGGTTGTTGATGGGGATCGACACCTTCGCCGCGCCGGAGTTGTAGGTGCCGATGTAGACGATCGCCAGCGGGTCGCCCACCGCCTTGTTGGCGTTCTCGGCCTCGACCGCGCCGTCCCACTTGCCGGTCTGGGGCGAAGCGTCGTCGAGATTCACCACCTCCAGGCAGTAGCCGGCCACGACCCCGCCGACCTCGGCGACGGCCATGTCCACCCCGTTCTTCATGCCGGTCCCTTCAGGAATCATCGCGCCCTGCATCGGCCATGACGTGTAGATGCGGAGCTTCCCCTTCGGGCATTGCTGGGCGTCGGCGGGCGCGGTGAGCACTACCACGACCGCCACCAGACACGCGATCCCGAGCCACTTCCAACCTCGCATGTTCAGACTCCTCCTCGTGGGTTCAGGACTGATCCGGACAGGCCGGGTCGTGCAACCCGGCTCTCACGCGGGGCGCGATCACCCCCTCTGGGTCACACGTAGAGGAAATTCCCAAAATGCATGGGAAATCGACAAAAACGAGTGGCCCGTACGCTACTATGCCGTTCCCGCGGTGTCAAGGCGGCGTCCGGGCGGCTCCAGGCCGATCACCATGGCTCAGATCATCCGGAGCGAGCGTGCCATGCGGAGGCGCTCCTCGGCCAGGCGATCCGCCGCCTGATAGGTGGGGATGCGTTCCCGCTTGGCCACCGCGATCACCTCCCGCATCCGCTCGCCGATGCGGCGCACGTTCCGCGTCGCGCGCTCGCGGTTGAACCCTCCCTTGAGTAACCGGTCGGTGTCGAAGATGGTTCCGCCGGCGTTGGCGATGTAGTCCGGCGCGTAGAGGATACCGCGCTTGGCGAGGAGGTCGCCGTGACGCTCCTCGGCGAGCTGGTTGTTGGCGCTACCGCAGACGACCCGGCACCGCAGCTCGCCGACCGTGCGGTCGTTGATGACGGCCCCCAGTGCGAAGGGAGCGAAGACGTCGCACGGCTCGGCGAAGATGGCCTCGGGGGCGACCGCCTCGACCCCACACTGCCGCCGGGCCGCGTCCACCTTGACGTGGTCGATGTCGGCGACCACGACCTCGGCGCCCTCCTTGACCAGCAGCTCGAGGGCCGGCCAGCCGACCGCGCCCAGCCCCTGGACGGCCACCCGCCGCCCGGCCAGGCTCGGCGTCTCCAGCGCCTCCTCGCAGCAGGCCTTCATCGCCTCGATGACCCCGACGGCAGTGGCCGGTCCGATCGGTCCCGCCCCCCCGGCGTGCTCGGGGAGCGTCACCACGTAGTCGCACTCGCCATGGATCACCTCGAGATCGTCGAGGGTGATGCCGACGTCTTCCCCGGTCTGGTATTCCCCCTGAAGGCTCTGGATGAACCGCCCCACCGCCCGGAGGAGCGCCTCCGTCTTCTGGGTCCGGGGATCTCCGATGATGACCGCCTTGCCCCCGCCCAGGTTGAGGCCGGCCGCCGCGTACTTGTAGGTCATGCCCCGGGCCAGCCGGAGGGCGTCCATGATGGCGTCCTCCTCCGAGTCATACGTCCACATCCGGAGGCCGCCGGTGGCGGGGCCGAGGTCGGTGGAGTGGATGGCCACGATGGCCCGGAGCCCGACGTCGTTGTTCTGGCAGAGAACGACCTTCTTGTAGCGGTAGCGGACCAGGTAGTCGAAGATCGGGCTCTTCATCGGGGCTCTCCCGTGCTGACGACGCGCCGCTCGACCCGCGGTGATGCGGGAGCCGACACCGCGAGCACACTAGCACAGGGGCCCCGGCCGGGACCAGGGCGCCGGGGCTGCGCGGCCTATCGGGGTGCTCCCGGCGGCGTGAGCTCGGCGATCTCCTTGAAGTGATCGCCTTCCACCACGTTCAGGAAGATCACCGCTCCCTTGTTGTCGCCCCTGGCGTCCCATTCAACCGGCCGGGCGTAGGCGATCCCCTGGAAGCGCTGGCTCCGTACGGCGGCGAGCACGTCGGCGCGGCTGGGGGGCCCGCCCGCCGCCCGGGGCGCCTGCTCGATCGCCGCCAGCAACAGGCGGGCCGCATCGTAAGAGTTGGGGGCGTAGTTGGCGATGGGGCCGTAGCGCTTGGTGTAGCGCTCGGCGAACTCGCGAGACCCCGGCACCCGTCCCACCGCGGGAGCGGCTGATAGCACCACCACGCCCTCGCCCCTGGTCGCGGCGCCCGCCGACGGCTGGATGAACCCCTTGACGTCCCAGCAGCCGTCGCCGCAGGCGAAGAGCTGGTTGAGCCCGGCCTCCCGCATCTGCTTGAGGAGGGGCGAGGCCTCGGCGATGCCGCCGAAGAAGAGCAGGTCGAAGTCCGACGGCAGCGAGCCGACGAGCGCACGGAAGTCTCGCTCCCCGACCCGAACCGCGGGACGGGCCAGCACCTGACCGCCCTCGGTCTGGAACGTCCGCGCAAAGAGGTCGGCCAGCCCCCGCCCGTAGGCCGTCTGATCGTCCACGACGACGGCCTTCCGCTTGCCCCGCTGGTAGAGGTAGGCGGCCAGCGCCGGCCCCTTGTGGTCGTCGCGGTTGGTCAGGCGAAAGACGTTGGGCAGCCCGCGGTCGGTCACCGCCGGATTCGACGACATGGGCGTGACCATGGGGAGGCCGCAGCCGTCGTACACGGTGGAAGCGGCGATGCTGACCCCGCTGTTGACGTGTCCGACCACTCCGAGCACCGACGGATTGTCACAGAACCGGCGGGCCACCGCCTCGCCCGACCGGGCGTCGGCGCCGTCGTCGAGCACCTCCACCGCTACCGGCGTACCCAGGATCCCGCCGCCCGCGTTCTTCTCCTCGACGGCCAGCTCGACCGCCTGCCGCATCTCGACCCCGAAGGTGGCGGCGCCTCCGACCAGTGGACCGCCCACCCCGATGACGATGCCTCGGCCGGAGGCCTGGCCGGACGCCGAGCCGGTCAGCCCGACTCCGACCAGCACGAGCGCGGCGGCAGCGGCGGACAGTCGGCGGAGGCGGCGGGGGTGGGTCATCGTGCATTCCTCCCGTGCGCGGCGGGCGCGCTTGCGAACGCCAGGTCGGCCCGAACCCGGGTCCCCTATACTGGGACGGGGACTGCCATCATGGCGTGCTTCTCGATAACCGGTCAATAGGTTTTTGTTGGTTAGGCAAGGGCGGACTGGCATCGGCTGGGTGTTCCACCTCTCGGGCGGTCGCCTGTGCCTGGACTTCGCCAACACCGTGAGCTGGCGGGCGAGCGATCGGCCGATCGAGCGATTGGAGAGCTACGCCGACCTGCTGGCCTGGAGCCGGCAGGCCGGGGTCGTGACGGCGGGCGAGGCCCGGACGCTGGCGAGCGCCGGCCGGCGGCGCCCGGCCGAGGCCCGGCGCGTGCTCGGCCAGGCGATCGGCCTCCGGGAGGCGATCTACCGCGCGTTCACCCGGATCGCCGAGGGCCCAGGACCGACCCCGGCCGATCTCGCCGCCCTCAACGCGGGGCTCGCCGAGGCTCTGGCGCGCCGGCGGGTGATGGGTCGTGGCCGCCGGTTCTCGTTCGGCTGGACGACGCCGGAGGCGGGACTGGACCGGATGCTGGGGCCGGTGATGCAGTCGGTCGCCGAACTGCTGGTGGGGGAGGAGTTGTCCCACCTGCGGACGTGCGCGAGCCCGACCTGCGGCTGGGTCTTTCTGGATACGACCCGGAACCGCAGCCGGCGCTGGTGCGACATGCGCGTGTGCGGCAATCGGGCCAAGGTTCGCCGGCACTACCGGAGACGCGGGGCCCGGCGGGGGGCCCCGCGCGGTCAGGCGCCTTCGCCGAGGTAGGCGCGGCGGATCTCGACGTTCTCGGCCAAGCCGCGGGCCGGACCTTCCAGCACGATGCGGCCCGTCTCCAGCACGTAGCCCCGATGGGCGATGGTCAGCGCCATCGCCGCGTTCTGCTCGACGAGCAGGATCGGCGTGCCCTGCCGGTTGATCCCCTGGACGGTCTCGAAGATCTGCTCGACCAGGACCGGGGCCAGCCCCATGGACGGCTCGTCGAGGAGGAGCAGGCGAGGCCGCGCCATCAGCGCTCGTCCGATGGCGAGCATCTGCTGCTCACCTCCCGACAGCGTTCCCGCCACCTGACTCCGGCGCTCGCGCAGGCGCGGAAAGATGGCGAAGACTTGTTCGAGGTCCTCCCCGATGGCGCCGTCCGACCGGACGTAGGCGCCCAGCTCGAGATTCTCGACCACGGTGAGCCGGTTGAAGATCTTGCGCCCCTCCGGCACGTGGGCGATCCCGCGCTGGACGATCTCGTGGGAGGGCACGCCGACCAGGCTCCGGCCCTCGAGGAGAACCTCGCCCCGCCGGGGCGCCAGCAGCCCCGAGATGGTCTTCAGGGTCGTCGTCTTGCCGGCGCCGTTCGGACCCAGCAGGGCGACGATCTCGCCGTGCGCGACCGAGAGCGTCGCCCCTTTGAGGGCGTGGATCTCCCCGTAGTACACGTGGAGGTCGGTGATCTGCAACACGACGGGTGCTCAGCCGGCGGCCGGGCTGCCGCCCCGGCCCCGGCCGAGATAGGCCTCGATGACCCGCGGATCGCGCTGGACCTCGGCCGGGCGACCCTCGGCGATCTTCTCCCCGTAGTCGAGCACGGTGACGCGGTCGGAGACCTCCATCACCACCCGCATGTTGTGCTCGATCAAGAGGATGGTCAGCCCGAACTCGCGGATCAGCTGGCGGAGGAAGTCCATGAGGCTCCTCGCCTCCCCCTGGGTCATGCCGGCCGTCGGCTCGTCGAGCAAGAGGACCCGCGGCGCGGCGGCCAGCGCCCGGGCGATCTCCAGCCGGCGCTGGTCCCCGTAGGGTAGGTTGCGGGCCAGCAGGTCCTCCTTCCCGCGGAGGCCGACCACGGCCAGCAGCTCGAGCGCCCGTCGCACGGCCCGACCCTCCTCACGGCCGAAGGCCGGCGTGCGGGCGAGGACGTCCCAGAACCGGAGCGGGATGCGGGCGTGCATGCCGACCAGCGTGTTCTCGACGACCGTCATGTTCTTGAAGAGCCGGATGTTCTGAAATGTCCGGCAGACGCCGAGCGCGGTGATCCGGTCAGGGGTGTAGCCGACCACCGACCGGCCCTCGACCAGGACCTCCCCGGCCTCCGGCGGGTAGATGCCGGTGAACACGTTGAACAGCGTGGTCTTTCCCGCCCCGTTGGGCCCGATGACGCTGGCGATGGTCCCCTCTTCGAGGGCGAAGTCCACCGCGTTGACGGCGACCAGGCCGCCGAAGCGCTTGGTGACGCGGCGGGCCTCGAGGAGAACCGCGCTCATGGGACTCCTCCCGGCTCTTCGCCGCGGTGGAAGCTCTCCAGCCGGCGGCGGCGGGCCGGGATGATCCCCTCCGGCCGGTAGATCATCATGAGAATCAGGATGATGCCGAAGACCATCCGCTCGTACTTGGCCGGCTCGAACTGGGAGGGGAGGTTGGCCAGGTTGTAACCGAGGATCTCGATCCCCGAGTTGCGCAGCTCGTTCAGCCAGAGCGAGATGCCCTTCAGCACCTGGAGGTTCAGGATGGTCACCACGCTGGCCCCGATGATGGCGCCCGGAATCGAGCCCATTCCGCCCAGGATCACCATCGCCAGCACGCCGATCGACTCCAGGAAGGTGAACGACTCCGGGTTGATGAAGAGCTGCTTGGCGCTGAAGATGACGCCCATCACACCGGCGAAGGAGGCGCCGGCGGCGAAGGCCAGGAGCTTCATCCGCACCAGTGGCACCCCCATCGCCTGGGCCGCCACCTCGTCCTCCCGGATCGCCTCCCAGGCCCGCCCCACATGGGAGCGCTCCAGCCGCTGATTGACCAGGATGACCACCCCGACCACGGCCAGGACCAGGAAGTAGAAGTAGAGCGGGTAGAGCGTGAACGGGGAGGCCTCGATCCCGACCGCGCGCAACAGTGGGTCGAAGAAGAGCGGCGGCCGCTGGATGGGGGTGATCCCCTTCGGCCCGTTGGTGATGTTCCAGGGCTTGTCCAGATTGTTGGCCAGGACCCGGATGACCTCGCCGAAGCCGAGCGTCACGATCGCCAGGTAGTCGCCGCGCAGGCGGAGTACCGGCAGACCGAGCAGCACCCCGGTCGCCGCGGCCACCGCCACGCCCAGCAGCAGGAAGACGAAGAACCACCCGGAGGCGAGCGGGAAGCTAGCCACGGTGGCGGGGACGAACTTGGCGGCCTGGGGGGAGCCGAACACCGCCCACAGATAGGCGCCGACCGCGTAGAAGGCCACGTAGCCGAGGTCGAGGAGCCCGGCCAGCCCGACCACGATGTTGAGACCGAGCGCCAGCGCCACGAAGATCCCGACCTGGATCGCGATCTCCATGTAGTAGCCGTTGTGGGTGCCGAGGATCGGCATCACCACCCCCAGGGCGAGGGCGGCGTAGCCGAGCCTGGCCCGGACGGTCAGCGGGGCGTAGTAGACGACCAGCAGGGAGCCCTGGAAGGCCATGAAGGCCAGGATGGAGCGGGGCACCGCGTAGACGAGGCCGGCCGAGCTCAGGATGAGCCCGAGCACGATCAGGTTGATGGCCAGCGGGCGACCGGCCGGAAACCGCCTGCCCACGGACTAGGTCCGCTCCCGCCCGGGCGCCCTCGGGAGGGAGTCGGACGCCCCTGGCCGCCCCGTCCGCCTACGCGCGCTCACGGACCACCTCACCCAGTAGTCCCCGCGGCCGGAAGATGAGGATCAGGATCAGGATCGAAAACGCGAAGATGTCCTTGTACTCGGCGCCGAACGCGCCCCCGGTGAACAACGAGAGGTAGGAAGCCGCGAAGGCCTCGAGGAGGCCGAGCACCAGCCCGCCCACCATCGCCCCCGGGATGTTGCCGATCCCGCCGAGCACGGCGGCGGTGAAGGCCTTGATGCCGGGGATGAAGCCGGTAAAGGGATTGATCGTGTTGTACTGGACGCCGAACAGCACCCCGGCCGCGCCGCCCATCGCCCCCCCGATCAGGAATGTCAGGGAGATGATGCGGTTGACGTTGATGCCCATCAGGCTCGCGGTGGGCTGGTCCTCGGCGACCGCCCGGATGGCCCGGCCGAGCTTGGTCCGGGTCACCAGGAACTGGAGCGCGAAGAGCATGAGCAGCGAGGCGGCGACGACCAGGAGCGACTTGATCGAGAAATCGAACTGCTCCCCGAACTCGACCCGCCGGTTGAAGACGGCGAACGAGGGGTAGGTCAGGTAGAAGGCGTTCCGCCACAGGCTTTCGGTGAGCCGGACCGCGTCCTGCAGGAAGAAGGAGACGCCGATCGCCGAGATGAGCGGGATGAGCCGGGGCGCGCCCCGCAGTGGCCGATAGGCCACCCGCTCGATGGCGACGGCCAGCAGCCCCGACACCAGCATGCCGGCCAGCACGATGAGGAGCAGGACCAGGAAGGGATGCAGCGGGTCGAGGACACCGTGCGCTTTGAGCCCGAGGAGGATCTCGACCCCGACGAAGGCGCCCACCATGAAGATCTCGCTGTGGGCGAAGTTGATCAGCTCGAGGACGCCGTAGACCATGGTGTAGCCGAGGGCGATCAGCGCGTACATGAAGCCGAGGACCAGGCCGTCCATGACGACCTGGGGCAGGATGGCGAAGACGAGCTGCCAGTCCACGGCGTGGAGGAGCGACGAGCGAGAAAGCGGGGGAGGGGCGGGTTCCGCCCCTCCCCCGCCGTCAAGGCTGGGTTACTGCTTCTTGGCGGCCGGGGCCGCGATCTCCAGGCGCTTGACCAGCTTGTTGTCCTTCCACTCCTTGGCGACCTCGTAGATGAGGTAGGTGGCTTTCTTGGGGTCGCCCTTGTCGTCGAAGTCCACGCTGCCGGTGATGCCGCTGTGCTTGACCTTGCGGACGGCCTTGGCCACCGCCTCCCGGGTCGGCGCCTTCCCCCCCGCTTCCTTGATCGCCGCCTCCAGCCCCTTGAGCCCGATGGCGGTCGCGTCGTAGGCCTGAGCCGCGAACGGCTCGGGGTCCTTCCCGAACTTCTTCTTGTAGTCGTCGGCGAACTCTTTCGCCTTGGGATACTCCCTGACTCCGCCGGCGACGGTGGTGAAGTGCATGCCTACCACCGCGTCGCCGCCCAGCTTCAAGAGCTCGGTGGAGTCCAATCCGTCCGGGCCGAGGAACTTGGACTTGACCCCCTTCTCGCGGGCCTGCCGGAACATGGGGGCCGCTTGCGGGTACTCGCCCCCGAAAAAGATCACATCGGGGTTCTTGGCCTTGACCGGGGTCAGGATGGGGTCGAAGTTCGCCCGCTCCTCCGTCCCCTCGAAGCCGAGCACCTGCATCCCCTGCTTCTTGGCGGTGTCCTGGAAGAACTCGGCGATCCCCTGCCCGTACTGGTTCTTGTTGTGGACGATGTAGACGCTCTTGGCCTTGAGGTTGTCCTTGGCGAACTGGGCCGCCACCGCGCCCTGGACGTCGTCGCGCCCGCAGACCCGGTTGACGTTGGGCAGTCCGCGGTCGGTGATGAGCGGGTTGGTGTTGGCGGGCGAGATCATCACGAGGCTGACTTCCTTGTAGACCTCGGACGACGGGATGGCCACGCCCGAGTTCAGATGGCCGATCACCACCAGGATGTCCTTGTCGGCGATGATGTTCTTGGCGTTGGCGACGCCGACGTCGGGCTTGGCCTGGTCGTCGAACGGCACCAGCTCGACCTTGAATCCGGCCTTCTCGACCGGCCCCTTGAACTTCTCGACTGCGAGCTGCGTCCCCAGCTTGATTCCTTCCCCGAGCGCCGCCAGCTCACCGGAGAGCGGGCTCTGGGTGGCGACCTTGATGGTGCCCTTGCCCTGGGCCTCGGCGGTCAGCGGCACCACCAGGACCAAAGCGGCCAGCACGGCGAGCACAGGGGTCAGTGTCCAGCGCATAGGCTGCTCCTTTCTAGGCATGAGACTGGCGGGACGAGAGTCACCTGCATCGAGACCAGGATAATCGTCAGTGGTGTGGGGGGTGGGGGCACGGGCATCCGAGGTTCACCGGGATAGCGGGCACATTATGGAGCGGGACCGCGCGGGCTGTCAAGGCGATGAGAGTACCGGATGGCGGCCAGGAAGGCCGCCGTCGCCTCGCCTGGGTCCCGCGCCAGCCCGATCGCCGAGATGATGGCGACCGCGTCGGCGCCGGCAGCCAGCACCGCCGGCACCCGCTCGACCGTGATGCCGCCGATGGCGACCAGGGGGACGGTCAGGTGGGGCCGAGCCAGGCGGAGCGCCTCGAGTCCGACCAGCTCGAAGCCGGCCTTGGACCCGGTCGCGAAGATCGAGCCGAGCGCGACGTAGTCCGCGCCCTCGGCTTGCGCGCGCCGTGCCTGGTCGAGGCTGTGGGTCGAGGCGCCCAGAACCAGACCCGGCGCCAGCGGGCGGGCCGCGGCCGGCGCGAGGTCGTCCTGGCCGAGGTGCACGCCGTCGGCGCCGACGGCGAGGGCGACGTCGAGCCGATCGTTCACGATGAAGACGCCCCCCGCCGCCCGGACGCGCGCCCGGACCTGACGCGCACGGGCGGCCAGGACCCGCGTGGTCGCTCCCTTGTCCCGGAGCTGGATCCACCGGGCGCCGGCGGTGAGGACCGCGTCGGCAAGCAGCTCGAGCTCGCGCCCGCCAGCCACGGCGGGGTCGAGGATGACGTAGAGATCGAGCGGGGGGCGCGCGGTCACCGGGCCGGCCCGAGCGGCCGCCGGGGCGCTAGAGGTGGGTTTCCAGGAACGCCGTCGAATAGGCGCCCTCGACGAAGCGGGGATCGGCCAGGAGCCGCGCGTGGAACGGAATGGTCGTCTTGATGCCCTCCAGGAGGAACTCGGCCAGTGCCCGCCGCATGCGGGCGATTGCCTGGGGCCGATCGGCGCCGTGGGCAATCAGCTTGGCCACCAGCGAGTCGTAGTGGGGCGGGACCGTGTAGCCGGCGAAGCAGTGGCTGTCCACCCGGATGCCGAGCCCTCCGGGTGGAAGGTAGGTCGCGATGCGACCCGGATCGGGGGTGAAGGTGACCGGGTCCTCGGCGGTGATCCGACACTCGATCGCGTGCCCTCGGAAGGCCACGGCGTCCTGGCCCAGGCTCAACGGCTCCCCGGCCGCGATGCGGATCTGCTCGCGGACGAGGTCGATCCCGGTCACCATCTCGGTCACCGGGTGCTCGACCTGGATCCGCGTATTGACCTCGAGGAAGTAGAAGCGCCCCTGGCCGTCCAAGATGAACTCGACGGTTCCGGCGTTCTCGTAGCCAGCGGTCCGGCAGAGTCGGAGGGCGGCCGCGGTGAGATCTCGCCGGAGCTCCGGCGTCACCGCCGGCGAGGGAGACTCTTCGAGCAGCTTCTGGTGCCGCCGCTGGATCGAGCACTCGCGCTCGCCGAGATGAATCAGGTGGCCGTGGCTGTCGGCCAGCACCTGGACCTCGACGTGGCGGGCGCCTTCCACGTATTTTTCGGCATAGATCTCGGAGGACGCGAAGGCCGCCGCCGCCTCCTTCTGGCAGGTCTGGACGGCGGCGACCAGGCTCTCGGGATCGCGCACCAGCCGCATGCCCCGGCCGCCGCCCCCCAGCGCCGCCTTGAGCAAGACCGGATAGCCGATCTCCTCGGCGCAGGCCCGGGCGTCGGCCTCGTCGCGCAGCGCGCCCTCGCTACCCGGCAGGAGCGGCACCTCGCTCTTCCGCGCCAGCTCGCGGGCCCGCACCTTGTCGCCGAGAAGCCGGATGGCGTCGGGGCGGGGGCCGATGAACCGGATCGAGCAGGCCCCGCAGATCTCGGCGAACGTCGCGTTCTCGGCCAGGAAGCCGTAGCCGGGGTGGATGGCCTCGGCGTCGGTCACTTCGGCCGCCGAGATGAGGCTGGGGATGTTGAGGTAACTCTGGGCGCTCTCCTCGGGACCGATGCACACGCTTTCGTCGGCCAGCAGCACGGGGAGCGAGTTGGCATCGGCCTTGGAGTGGGCGACGACGGTGCGGATGCCCATCTCCCGGCAGGTGCGGAGAATGCGCAGGGCGATCTCGCCCCGGTTGGCGATGAGAATCTTGCCGAACATGGCCGCCCGCTCCCTCAGCTCCGGCCGGCGATGGCCAGCAGCCGGGCTTCGATCTCCTCCGGGCCGAAGCCGAATGTCTCCCGCAGCGCCGACTCCACGGGCGCGCCCTGACCGAGCCGGGCCAGGAAGTCGCGCAGCTTGCCCAGGCCCCCGCGCTCGAGGAGGTACTCGACCGCGACGTGGGTCAACTGGTACCCGGCGACCAGCGCGTCCGGGTTCCCGGATCGGCTGAGCCGCTCGATGCCCCTCAGGGTCAGCAGCTCCCGCGGCACTCCGGTGGCCAGCGAGCGCGGCGCCGAGCGTGGCTCCAGCACCTGGGCCAGGCCCTCGTGGACCCAGAGCGGCGCCTGGCCGCGGGAGACCTCGTGGATGATGGCGTGGGCGTACTCGTGGCGCACCAGGCGAGACAGGCTGCGGGAGTACGCCACCGAGGCGCTCAGGTTCAGCCGGATCTTCCGCTGATCGTAGACGCCCGCGATGAGGTGGGGCGGCGCCCCGGTGACCTCGCCGAAGACGTCGCTCGCGTAGATTCCCACCTGGAGGCGGTCGGAGGGGAAGACCCCGAGCTCTCGCCCGATGGAGTCGTAGGCCTCTTCGAGCGTATCCACCACCGAGCGGCCGAGGTCGATGCCCCGCGCGCCTTCGTAGCGGACCAGGAAGTGCCGGCTCTCCTGGCTCCAGTAGTCGCTTTCGGCCTTCTGCTCCCGCTCGACGACGGCGAGAAGGGTGCGGCCGGCACGGTGGTCGGGATGGGCGCCGAGGAGACGGCGAAGCGTCTCGGCGGCGTCGCGGGAGCGGCCCTGGCGCTCGTGGGTCTCGGCCAGCCGGTAGAGCAACTCGGGGTCGTCCGGAAACGTGCGGGCCGCCTGCTCCAGCACCGACTGCGCCCGGCCGGGGTCACGCGCGCCGAGGTAGGCGGCCGCCAGCCCGACCCAGAGTCGGGGCGTTTCCGGAGAGGCCTGGACCGCGCGCTCGAAGTAATCGATGGCCATCGCGGGCAACCCCGCCTGGGCCGCTTCGCGGCCGAGCCGGGCCAGGCATGCCCCGTGATTGCGCCGCGCCTCGGCGCCTCCGACCCGGTTGACGAGGTCGCGGTAGCGGTCGCACGCTTCGGCGACCCGGCCTTGCTGGTAGAGCGTGAACGCTTCCTGGGCGAGCGCGGCCTCGGGGCCGGTCACCGGGCCCGCCGGCGCCGGCTCGGAGGCCACGGCCGGGGGCGCGACCGATGGGCGCGCCTCCGGCATCGCGGCGCCGGTGGTTGGCTCCCGCGCGGGCGGGTTCACCCAGTGGTCCAACACCCAGCGAACACCCGACGGCCCGCCCACCACGGTGACGAGCAATGTCACCAGCAGGATGTTGAGCCGCGTCATGCGATCGAGCCGGGTGGGACGCGGAGCCGCGATGGCCGGCGCCGGCGCCGGGGCGGCCGACGGGGAGGCGGGCGGGGCGACGGGGTCGGCCTGGCACTTCGGGCACTGGCGGGTGCCGTCGGGAAGGTTGGTCCAGCACGACCGGCAGAACATGAACTTCGGGGGGGGGCTACGCCCCCCTCCGACGGCCCTCCCGGCAAAGCCGGGCCGTTCGCTCTTCAGCGAACGGTTCGGGCCTGCCTCCCCCCGGGATGCGCGGCGGCCGGGCCATTCCGCTGCACTCGTCAGGCGCGCTACGGCTCGATGAGAAAGAGAGGCTGCCCATACTCGACCGGCTGGCCGTTCTCGACCAGCACCCGGATGATCCGACCGCCGACCTTCGACTCGATCTCGTTCATCAGCTTCATCGCTTCGATGATACAGAGCACCTGGCCTTCCTTGATCGCGTCGCCTTCGCGGACGTAGGGCTCGGCGTCCGGCGATGGCGCGCGATAGAACGTGCCGACCATCGGCGCCTCGACCGTCACCAGGTGCTGGCGGCGGTCCTCCCGAACCGCCTCCGGGGCCGGGGCGGTCGGGCTCATCGGCGGCCCGGCGGTGGCGGCCGGGGGCGGCGCCGCGGCCTCCCGGCGGAGCCGGATGCGGTCGCCGCCGCGCTCGACCTCGACCTCGGTGAGCCCGTACTCGCGGAGGAAGTCCAGCAGCGCGCGGATCTCCTTGAGATTCATCGGCCTCTCACCCGCCCTGTCATGATGTCCTGGCAGTCACCACATTCGCCGGCGATGGTACCGGGCCGAGGATCGAGCCGCCCGGGGACGCAGGGCGCGCCGCATGACGTCGCGGGCTGGGGCCCCGCCGTCCGGGGCGCGCACCCGAAGGTGAGGCGCGCCGACGACCGAGGCGCGGGGATGCGACGGTCATCGGCCCCGTACGCATCAGCCCGCCCGCTCGATGTACGTCCCGGTCCGGGTATCCACCTTCAAGACGTCGCCCTCGTTGATGAAGAGCGGGACCGATACCACCGCCCCCGTCTCCAGGGTGGCCGGCTTGGAGCCGCCGGAGGCGGTGTCGCCCCGTAGCCCGGGGTCCGTCTTCACGACGCGCAGCTCGGCGAAGGTCGGCAGCTCCACTCCGGCCGGCGAGCCGTTGATGTACAGCAGTTCGACCTCCATGGTCTCCTTCAGGTAGTCGGCGGCATCACCGACCTCCTCTCGGGAGAGCGCGATCTGTTCGTAGGTCTCGAGGCTCATGAAGTGGAAGCGGTCGTCTCGGTAGAGGAACTGCATCGGCTTCTGCTCGAAGTCCACCAGCTCGAACTTCTCCCCCGAGCGGAAGGTCCGATCGACGACGGTGCCGAGGCGGAGGTGCTTGAGCTTGGTGCGGATGAACGCGCCACCCTTGCCCGGCTTGACGTGCTGGAAATCCACGATGGTGTACGGATTGCCATCGACCTCGATCTTGAGGCCGCGGCGGAACTCCGCGGTCGATACCGGCATGGAGTTACCCTCGAAGCCGCCGCGCCTGCCCTCGGGTCCGACCGAGCTCGGCCAAGCGCGCGCGGGCGATTTCGTGTTCAGGCCTCCGGAAAACGAGGCGGCTGAAGACCGCGATGGCCTCGTCCAGGAGCCCCTGGGCGACACAGAGGTCGCCGAACGTCACCGTGGCGTAGGTGTCGTCGGCGAGCAGCGGCCACAGCCCGCTCGCGTCACGGCTCGCCCGGCCACCCCCGGCCGCGACCTCGAGGGCCCGCAGCTGCCCCTGCGTCGGGCGATCGTCGGGATCGAGGACTCCCAGCCGGCGTAGATGACTCAGCGCCGCCCGCGGGTCGGCCAACCGAAGCGTGCACTCGACCGCCAGCCGCAGCGCGGGTTCGTGGTCCGGCTCCCCGGCCAGGAATCGTTCCACCTCGGACCGGGCCCCAGCGACGTCCTCCCGGTCCAACAACGCCTTGGCCAGGATGAACCGCGCCGTCGAGTAGCCGGGGTAGCGCTCGAGTCCCTGGCGGCAGAGCGCCACGGCTTCGTCCACCCGGCCGGCTCGCCGATACGCCTCGGCGAGCGCGGCGAAGGCCTGGGAGCTGGGCTCCCGGCCGAGCCGGGCCTCGAGTGCGCGGATGTCGTCGGCGGTCGGCAAGCGATCTCCCCGCAGGATGGCGGTGCCTCTGAGCACGCCTACTATACGGGCCGCCGCCGTCCGATGTCAATGCGAGTTGCTGAAAAACGCTAAGTAGGGTCGCAACTTGCACGTCGGCCCGCCACGGCCGGGTGCCGGATGGCCCCCGGGGCATTTACTTGGCGCGCCTCCCGCGTCGCCGCTATAGTACCGCCATGAACGCCCGACCGCGGGGCGGCCACGCGCTGGGAGCTGCGCTCGCCCTGGTGGTCATCGCGGTCGCCCTCCAGCCGGGCGAGGCCGCGCCGGGTGGCCGACCCACCGGCGAGCGCCGCCGGCTCGAGTCCGGCCCCCAACGCCGGCCCGGGCTGACTGCCATCGCGCGGCCGGCCGCGCGGCCGGCACCGTGGCGGCGGACCCTCGCCCCCGAGTCGCCCGAGCCGCGGCGTGGGCGAACGCCCGCGGGCTTCCTCATCTACCTGATCGACGGCGGCGACCCGATCGTCGTCACCCGCTACGTCGAGGAGAATGGACAGGTCCTCTTCGAGAAGTACGGCGGGTGGGTGCGGATCCCGACCTACGAGATCCTGAAGATCGTGCCGGACGTGCCCGACCCCGCCGCCCGCACGGTGAACCTCCCGCCGCCGGTCGCCGCCGACACCGGCGGGGCGCCGCTCCGGCTGGAATCGGACTTCTACGTGACCATGCGGGGCGGGAGCAACCTGCGGGTGGCCGGGTTCACGCCGGAAGGGGACCGTGTGCGAGTGTCGGTTTCCAACGGCACGTTCACCGTCCCCCGCTCGGAGATCGTCAGCGTGGTTCGGGTGCCGCCGGGCGGCGACGCTCCGGAGGCCTGGCTGTCGGTCCTGGCTACCGACGCCGAGGAAGGGCCCGCCGGGTCGGCCGGCCTCGTCCCGGCGGCGCCCGATCCCCGCCTCCCCTATCCGAGCTCCGACCGCCCCCACCTCCTCCGGCTGGCCAGCGGCCAGCTCATGCGGGTGGAGGGCTTCTGGGTCGAGGACGGCGAGTTCCGCTTCCGCCGGCTGGGCGGCGTCGTCGGTGTCGCCCTCAACGAGGTGATGCGGCTCTTCCCCGAGGAGATCGCCCCCGTCCGCGGCCGCACGCCGGTCCGCTTCGTCCGTCGGGTGGCGCCGGACCTCCTCGAGGTCAGCGTGCGCAGCGGCTCCCATCGGGTGCGCCTGGTCGGGGTCGAGCCGGCCGGGGGCAGTTGGACGGAGGAGAGTCCGTGGCGGACGCTGGAGCGCGGCATGATCGTTCATCTGGAATTCGATCGCCAGCGCTACGACGCCGAGGGGAACTGGCTCGCCTACGTGTTCATGCCGAACGGGCGCATGCTCAACGCCGAGCTGGTCCGCCTCGGGCTCGCCCGGCCGACCGGCGACGGCCACAACGCCCGCTACCTCGACCTCTTCCACGAGATGGCCGGCGGCGAGGTGCCGAGCCCGGAGCCGATCGACCCCGACTGAAAGCCCGTGAAGGAATCGCCTCTTCCCTGTGAGCAGGGAGACACCCGGAGGGGGGGTCCGGGGGAGGAGCACGCCGCTCCCCCCCGGCCCGACTGACCGCGTGGGCACCTACCTCCTCTACCTGGCGATCACGACGCTGATCTACCTGATCCTGGGCGTCTCGCTGAACCTGATCATGGGCTACACGGGCATGTTCTCGGTCGCCCACGCGGCCTTCATGGCGCTGGGCGCCTACGCGACCGGGATCCTGACCGTCTTCTACGGGTGGAATTTCTTCCTGACGTTGCCGGTAGGCGCGATGGTGGCGGCCGGGGTGGGCGCGGTGGTCGCGTACCTCTCGCTGCGCCTGCGCGGGAACTACTACGTGATCGCCTCATTCGCGTTCCAGGTCATCGTGGTCACCGTGCTGC
>DASYUM010000034.1:0-4389 GCA_036001225.1 Candidatus Methylomirabilota bacterium
CATGCGCCACGCGGGCGACGGCGAGGTGCTCGACGTGGGACGCCGGACGCGGACGATTCCGCCGGTGCTCCGGCGGGCGCTCCAGGCGCGGGACCACGGATGCCGCTTTCCGGGCTGTGGAGTGCGCCACGCCCAGGGCCCACCACATCGGGTTCGCGCGCCCCGGGCGGCGGGGCCCCAGCCCCGCGACGCCCGGAGGCGCGCACATCCACCACTGGGCGAACGGCGGCCCAACCCGGCTCTGCCGGCGCCATCACCGGGCCGTCCACGAGGAGGGCTACGAAGTCGCACGCGACACCGACGGCACGCTGCAGTTCAGCACGCCGAGCGGGCGGCCGATTCCCGATGTTCCGGCACCGCCGGCCGTGCCCCCCGCTCCGGCGCAGGCCCTGGTGGCGGTGCATCGTGCGCGCGGCCTCCCGATCGACGGGCGGACGGGCTGCCCCGCCTGGCTCGGGGAGCGCCTCGACCTCGGCTGGGTGATCTCGGTGCTGCATCCCGCGGCCACGAAATCAGGTTGACAGCGTCAGCGACGTCCGGAGGCGCGTGGGCGCGGCATACGCCTCCGGCCGCCTCCGCCCTGACCCGCCCCGCACCCGCTTCGGACCGCTCTGCCCCATGCACCTTGCGCCGCGCCGGCTGACGGCCGCGCTGGCGTCGGCGGCGCTCCTCGCCGGGTGGCTCGGCCTCGGCTCCGGGACCCACGCGGCCAGGACGGTGTCCGCGCAGGTCGCGGGGCTCCCCCTTCGCTACAGCGTGGTGGCGGAGCGGAGTGAGGCCCGCTACCGGGTGCGCGAGCAGCTGGTCGGCCTCAACTTTCCCAACGACGCGGTGGGGACCACCAACGCCATCGAGGGCCACATCGCGCTCGATCCTCAGGGCCGCCTGCTCCCCGGTGACTCCCGGTTCACGATCGACCTGCGGACGCTTCGAAGCGACGAGGCGCGACGGGACAGCTACCTCCGGCGGAACACCCTGGAGACCGACCGCTACCCGACGGCGACGTTCGTCCCCACCGAGCTTCGCGGGCTCCGCCTCCCCCTCCCGTCGGCCGGTCCCGTGTCGTTCGAGCTCGTCGGCGACTTCACCGTGCGGGAGGAGACCCGCCGCATCACCTGGGCGGCGACGGCGACCTTCAATGGCGACGAGGTCAGCGTGCAGGCGAGGACCGCCTTCCGCTTCGCGGATCTCGGCCTCCGCATCCCCCGGGTGTCCGTGGTGCTGAGCGTCGAGGACCACATCCGCCTGGAGACCGATCTCCTCCTTCGGCGGAGCTCGTGACGCCGCGGGCGTCCGCGGTCAGGCGGGGCGGCGGGCCCCGATGGCGGCGACGTAGAAGATCGGGAACTGGGCCCGCAGGCGCGGGATGTCCGGGAGGAATCGGATCTCGTCGAAGCCGGCGGCCTCCATCGCCTGCCGCCACTGCTCGGGCGTCAGGAAGCCGCCGTTGGGTCGATACTCCGGGTGCAAGCGGGGGGACCGGAACGCTTCCATGAGGTTGAACACGAACTCGACGTAGATCGGGTGTCCCGGCAGCGGGCGCACGCACTCGGAGACGATGAGGCGGCCGCCCGCCTCGAGGGCTCCGAACACCTCGCCGAGGGTGAAGCCCAGATCGTGGGCGACGTGGAGCGTGTTCACGGCGTACACGACCGACACGCTGCCGGGGGCGATCCCGTGCTCGGCGAACGGCCGGTTCATGTCCAGGCAGCCGTACGTCAGGAACGACGCGCCCGGGAACCGGGTTTCGAGCACGCGCTGCCCGCGCCGGAGGAACGCCGGGACCAGCTCGGTGAACCGGTACGTCCCCACCGCGGCCAGCCGCCCCCCGTCGGCCAGCCGTCCGAGCAGCGCCTCGGCCGCGCTGCCCAGGCCACCCCCCAGCTCCAGGATGGCCGCCCCGTCCCGCGGCAGCCACTCGTCCACGGCGATGGCGCCGACGCGGTTGTTCACCGCGTAGAGGCCGTTGTCGTTGGAGAAGTACTCGAGCCAGAGCCGGAAGCGCGCCGGCGAGAACAGGACGTCCTCGCCGGCCACCTCGCCGCGGAGAAACGCGGGGTAGTCGTCGGCGACCGTCTCGGCCAGGACGTAAGACGGGAGCCACGACGGATCGTGCCGGCGCTGCGCCTCCCGGATGGGGGCGGGGTCGAGCACCGGCAGGGGAGCGCGGAGCCGGAACCGGCTCCGGCCCTCCCCGCCCTCCGCCTCGAGTACCTGCCGCGCGGCGAGCTGGCGCAGGAGCCAGTCGAGCGGCACCGCCGCCGGGCCGGTCGCGAGGCCGGCGCGCGCGGCGAGCTCTTCCGCGCGGCCCGCCTCGCGGGCCGCCGCTTCGAGGCCGGCGTTCCGGAACACCCCCACGGCCAAGCGGTGGATGAACTCGTCGTAGAGGCACGAGGAGTAGATGAAGGACGCGTCGAAGAGCGGAGCGAGCGCCGCCGGGAGCTGGGGGGCCAGCTTGCCGGCGGCGGCCTCCGCCTCCTCCCGCGAGAGCCCGGGAGCCTCGGTGCCGCCGGGCCCGCCGGTCATGAGCGCGCCGGACGCGAGGTCAGCGGGGCCGGATCGACGGCCCGGGCAGACTCCCACACGTCGAAGAAGTTGAACCACTGCGTGGGGTGGCGCCGCACGACCTCTTCCAGCAGCGCCACCCAGGCCCGGGCGGCCTCCGTCTCCCCGCCGGGGCGCACGCTGAGCGGCTCGCCCACCGTGACCGTGTAGCGGTGGTCGGGATCGAGGAGGCAGAACGCGGGGACGACAGGCGCGCCCGCGGCCCGGGCGAGGAGGAAGGGCCCCATCGGGAAGGGCGCCGGCTGCCCGAAGAACGGCACCATGATGTCGCCCCGGCCGCCGAGCGCCCGGTCGCCTTGCATCGCCACCACCTCACCTCGCCGGAGCGCCGCGACCAGCTCGAGGGAGATGGTCGGCCGCGAGCGCGCCACGAACTGGACCCCGTCGCCGTTCCGGCGGACCCAGCGCTCGAGCTCGCGGGCCTCGTCCTCCGTCACGACCACCCGGGTAGGACGCGCGGCGCGGCCGGCCAGCAGGCGGCCGGCCAGCTCCCAGTTCCCGACGTGCGCCGTCAGCGAGACGAGCCCCCGCTCGGGCCCGGGGAAAGACTCGGCGCCGGTGACCCCGCCGAGGTGGGTGGCGAGCCGGGCGGCGGACTGGCGGTTGGTCGTCACCAGGTCGCTGAAGCACATGGCGAAATTCCCGAAGACGTCGGCGGTCAGCGCGTCGAGTCGCCCACCCTCGGCGCCGGTCACGCGTGCGAGCGTCGTGCGGACGGCGGCGCGTTCGCTCGGCAAGAGGCGGGGAGCCCACCGGCCGAGCTGGCGGGCGGCCCCGAGGCGCGCCGCCCGGGGCAGCCATCGCATGGCCGCCGCCAGGCGGTAGAAGCCGGCCCGGTTGTACGGGTGCGAGTGCCACCGCGGCCGGGCGGCCGGGGCGTGAGCGTCGGGGTTCGACGGTCCGGTGATCACGGGTCGGGGCTCAGTATAGCAGCGCGCCCGGGCGCCCCCATTGCGTGAGGCGCGCGGCACGCGGTAGCGTGACCAGGTGGCGCCCCGCGACGACGCTGCGCCGGCCCGCCTAGCGCTGGTCACGGGAGGCACCAAGGGGCTCGGGCTCGCGATCGCCCAGCGACTCCTCGGCGACGGCCACGCGGTCGTGGCGACGTACGCCCACGACGACCGGGCCGCGGAGGCCGTCCGGGCGGCGGCCGAGGCCCGGCGCCTGCCGCTCGCGGTCGTTCGGGCCGACGCCGGCTCGGCCGAGGCCGTGGCCGCGCTCTTCGCCGGCGAGCAGGGCCGCGGGTTCGACGTGGTGGTCCACGCGGCCGGCTTCACCCGCGACCGGCTGATGATGCTCATGCCCGATCGCGACTTCGACGACGTGGTCGCGGTCCACCTCACGGGCGCCTTTCTCTGCTCCCGGCCCGCGGTGCCGGCCATGATGGCCCGCCGGTGGGGTCGCATCGTCTACGTCGTCTCGCCGACGGCGCTCCTGGGACGTCCCGGGCAGACCAACTACGGCGCGGCCAAGGCCGGCGTCATCGGGCTCTGTCGCGCCCTCGCCCGTGAGGTCGGGCCCTTCGGCATCACGGTCAACTGCGTGTCGGCGGGCCTGGTCCAGACCCAGCTCACGGCCGACCTGTCGCCGGACACCCGCGCGGAACTCATCGCCGCCATTCCGCTCGGGCGCCTGGGCGAACCCGAGGAGGTCGCCGCCCTGGTGGGGTTTTTGTGCTCCGACGGCGCGCGCTACATCACAGGCCAGGTGATCGGCGCCGACGGCGGGCTCACCTGAGCGGCCGCCCCGATCGGCCATAGCTCACTCGCCCACGCCTCGCAGCCGAGCCATCGTCGTCGGAGTGCTGTTGCTGACAGGTGAAAT
>DASYUM010000035.1:0-27590 GCA_036001225.1 Candidatus Methylomirabilota bacterium
TCCCTCTTCCGTTCCGGGAAGACGGAGCTGCCGCTTGAGGAGTCTCGCCAGGACCGCCCGCTTGGTCGCTCCGCTCATGGTGAACACGTCGAAGAGCCCGTCGACCGGGGAGGCGTCGGGCGTCAGCCTGAGCCAGGCGCCATACGTCTCGACGTTGGCCACGGCGACGACGACCGCATCTCTCGCCACGACGCGACCGTCCACCACCACCTCCAGCGGCGTCAGCGGCGCGTCCCCGAGGTAGCGCAGCGCCATCCGGTAGTATGCGAGACAGCGCCGCCAGCGGGCCCGCGGCTGGGCGACGCTCTCTTCCACTCGATGCTGGATCTCCGACAACAATCCGTAGCTTTCTTGACAGAGAAACAGCTCGCCATTCCGAACGCCGACGTCCACCTGGACGAGCGTCCCGTGCTCGAGCAAGTCGAGCGCGCGATCCACGCGATTCGTGAGCCCGAGCGCGCGCGCGAAGAGGTTGCCGAAGCCCGTCGGCACCGGCAAGAACGGGATGGAGTGCCGCACGGCGGCGGCGGCGGCCGCGCTCAGGGTCCCGTCGCCGCCGACGCAGATCAGGAGCGAGAGGTTCGGATCGGCGGTCGCCGTCCAGCGGCCGAGGCTGTCGAGGTCGGACAGGGCCTCGAGCCTGGTCTGATGCCCGCGGGCCCGAAGTCCCTCGCGGAGCTGGAGCGCGGTCGTGAGAGCGCGACCGTTGCCGGACCCCGGGGTGACGATGATCTGGACCAGCCGGGTCCCGGTTGTGACGGTACCTGATCTTCGCCGTCTCGTTCGCATCGTCATTCGCCTTCTCCCCCACGCGTGGCCGGACGTGGAGAGGGTGTGCAAAGAAGGTGCCAGAAGGTCCGGCGCAGGCGCGCGGGGGTGACACGTCCGAGGGCTCGCGAAGAGGACGGGCATCTGGCCGCGGCGCCAAAAGCCTGACAGCACAGGCCCCCGCGGCAACGGCGCCTTGACACTCCTTCGTCGCCCAGCTAGTTTAGGCGCCGCGATGGCCGAGACGAGCGACAGTCGCTGGATCGGGCGTCCACTGAAGCGCGTGGAGGACCGCCGGCTGCTCATCGGGGCCGGGCGCTACGTGGATGACTTCCAGCCTCCCGGGCTCGTCCACGTGGCGTTCCTCCGGTGCGTCCACGCTCATGCGCGAATCCGGCGGCTCGACCCGAGCGCGGCCGCCGCGGCTCCCGGCGTCGTTGCCGTCATCACCGGCGCCGAAGTGCGCCATCTGGGCCCGATGCCGGTCAACCGGGTCTTTCCGGACATGAAGGTCCCCCCCCACCCGATCCTGGCCCACGACTTCGTGCGGGCGGCCGGCGTGCCGGTGGCGGCGGTCGCCGCCGACACGCCGTACCGGGCGCGGGACGCGGCCGAGCTGATCGAGGTGGAGTACGACCCGCTCCCCCCGCTCCCGGACGCGGAAGCGGCCCTGGCCCCAGACGCACCGGTGCTCTTCCCGGAGCTCCGGGACAACCGGGCCTTCACCCACACCTGGCGGCACGGCGATGTGGCGGCCGCCTTCGCCTCCGCTCACTGCGTGGTGAGGCTCCGCGTCATGCAGCAGCGGCTGGCCGCGGTGGCCCTGGAGCCTCGGGGGATCCTGGCCTCGTTCGACCCGACGACGGAGGAGCTGACCCTCTGGAGCTCGACCCAGGCCCCGTTCGCCGTCCGGGCCGAGATCGCCCGGATCCTCGGCATCCCGGAGTCCCGCGTCCGCGCCATCGCCCCCGAGGTAGGTGGCGGCTTCGGCGTCAAGACGGCGCCGTATCGCGAGGACGTCCTGGTGGCATACCTTTCGATGCGATTGGGCCGACCGGTGAAGTGGGTGTCGACGCGCAGCGAGGACCTCCTCACGACCAACCACGGCCGGGGCGGCGTCGCGGAGGGCGAGCTGGCGGTGACGGCCGAGGGCCGCATCGCGGGGTTACGGGGGCGAGTCGTCTATCCGCTGGGCAGCTCGCTCGTCAACAGCGCGGCGATCTCGCCCTGGAACCATGCCCGCCTGCTCCCCGGGGCTTACGTGGTTCCGGCGTGCGAGATCGAGGCGACGGCGGCCTTCACCACCACCGCGCCCATCGGCGCCTACCGCGGGGCGGGACGGCCGGAGGCGGCGTTCCTGATCGAGCGGCTGATGGACGAGGCCGCCCGCGCGCTCGGGATGGATCCGGCGGACCTCCGGCGACGGAACTTCATTCCGCCCGACCGCTTCCCCTTCAGGACTGCGACCGGCCAGGTGTACGACTCCGGCGAGTACGCGCGGGCCCTGGACCGGGCGCTGGAGCTGGCGGACTATCCGCGGCTCCGGGCCGAGCAGGCGGCGGCACGCGCCCGCGGCGAGATCCGCGGGATCGGGTTGTCCAGCTACATCGAGCCCTCGGCGCTCGGCTGGGAGAGCGGGAGCGTGCGGGTGGAGCGGACGGGCGCGGTCACGGCGGTGACGGGCTCGAGCCCGCACGGCCAGGGGCACGAGACGACGTTCGCCCAGGTCGTCGCCGACTTCCTCGGGGTCCGGCCGGACGAGATCGTCGTCCTGCACGGCGACACCCGCTCGGCACCGCAGGGCTTCGGGACCTTCGGAAGCCGCAGCACCGCGCTCGGCGGCGGAGCCCTGGCCACGGCGGCCCTCGAGGTACGGGAAAAGGGGCGGCGTCTGGCGGCCGCGCTGCTCGAGGCCGCGCCCGACGACGTGCGCCCCGTGCCCGGCGGCTTCCAGGTCGCGGGGGTACCCGCGCGGCACGTGAGCTGGAAGCAGGTGGCGGAGGCCGCCCACCGGCCCCGGCCGGCGGCGGCCGGCCTTCTCCCCGGCCTCGACGCGACGGTCTTCTTCCAGGCCGAGGGCGAGATGTGGAGCTTCGGGACCGTGGTGGCAGTGGTGGCGGTCGTCCAGGAGACGGGGCGCATCGCGCTGGAGAAGCTCGTCTGGGTGGACGACGGCGGCACCATCGTGAACCCGCTGCTGGCCGAGGGCCAGCTCCACGGCGCCTTCGCTCAGGGGTACGGCCAGGTCTTCCTCGAGCAAATCGTCTACGAGGAGACCGGCCAGCTCCTGACGGGCACACTGATGGACTACGCGCTGCCCCACGCCGACGACGTGCCGGAGCCGCTCCTCGCCAAGACGGTCACCCCTTCGCCGCGAAATCCGCTCGGCGCCAAGGGCATCGGCGAGGCCGGCTGCATCGGGGTGCCACCGGCGATCGTCAACGCGGTGGTGGACGCGCTGGGGCCCCTCGGGATCACGCACCTCGACATGCCGCTGACGCCCGAGAAAGTCTGGCGCGCCCTCCGCAAAGGGCTCTCCCATGCCTGAGCATCCGGCCTGATTCGGCGATCGAGGGGGTGACCGAGCCATGGAAGAAAAGGTCGGCACGATCACCGGCTACTACGCCCACCTCGGTGTCGCGGTGGTGCATCTGACCGACGGTGACCTCCGGGTCGGCGACCAGATCCGGATCCGCGGCCACACGACCGACTTTGCTCAGCCCGTGGAGTCGCTTCAGGTCGAGCACCAGGCCGTGGAGCAGGCGCAGCGGGGGGCCGAGGTGGCCCTCAAGGTCCAAGAGCGCGTTCGCCGGCACGACCAGGTCTTCCGCGTGACGGACGCAGGAGATTGATCGGCGTCGACCCGCAACATACCGCCCGGGCCAGCTTGACGGCGCCGTCTTCGTCCCCTATAGTCACGCCACTTCCCCGCGCCGTCACCGCGTCGAACGCGGACCTGTTCGCGTCTGGAAGGGGGCAAGCCATGGTTACGCGTCGGGTCGTGTCGCTGCCGTGAGCGGCGCGCGGCGACCGGGGGGCATCCTCCGGACCGGCTGCCTGGCGACCAGCCTGGCCGTCCTGGCCGGGCTGGCCAGCGGGACAGAGGCGGCCGAGATCCGCGTCTTCAGCGCCGGCGCCATGAAGACCATGATCACCGAGCTCGCCGAGGCGTTCCGGCAGGAGACCGGGCACACCGTGCTGATCACGGCCGGCACCGTCGGCGCGCTGCGGCAGAAGGCGGCCGCCGGGGAGCCGGCCGACGTCTTCATCCTGAGCGACGTGGCCATCGACGACCTGTCCCGCCAGGGGCTCGTCGTCCCGGGCACGCGCACCGACCTCGCGCGCACGGCCATCGGCGTCGGCGTCAAGGAGGGCGCGCCGCGCCCGGACATCTCCACACCCGAAGCCCTCAAGCAGACCCTCCTGGCGGTGAAGTCCTTCGTGTACATCGACCCGGCCAGCGGAGGCACCAGCGGCATCCACTTCGCGGGCGTGCTCCAGCGCCTGGGCATTGCCGAGGCCGTGAAGGACAAGGCGCTGCTCTGGCCCGGCGGGCTCGCTGCCGAGGCGGTGGTCAAGGGTCAGGCCGAGCTGGTCGTGCACCAGATCAGCGAGATCCTGCCGGTCAAGGGAGTCACCCTGGTCGGCCCGCTGCCGAAGGAGCTCCAGAAGGTCACGACCTACTCGGCCGGGCTCGCCGCCAAGAGCGCGATGTCGGACGTGGCGCGGACGTTCATCGCCTATCTGGCTCGCCCGGTCCTCAGGCCGAAGTTCGAGGCCGCCGGCCTGGATTACAGGGAATAGCGCCCGGGGCTCCGGCCGGTTGCCGCTACCGTCCCCGGGGCGCCGACCGGTCCAGCAGCTTGAGTAGCCGGGTCCGGCTGCGCAGCTTCTTCGCCACATCGGACAGCTCGATGATCAGCGGCCCCGCGAAGCCGATTCGGGCGAGGGCGCCCAGCACCCGGGGGAACCGGATCGTCCCCTCACCGAGGGCCAGATGCTCGTCGATCCGCCCCCGGTTGTCGGAGAGCTGGACGGACTGGATGCGATCCCGGAGGGCGCGGACGAACGGGACGGTGCCGCCGGGCAGCAGCTCGCAGTGGGCGACGTCGAGGGCGAGGCCCAGGTAGGGCGAGCGGATCCGGCGGAACAGTGCCTGGAGCTCTTCGACCGTCACCCCGAGATACTGGAACTCGGAGTCCCCGGGCAGCCGGTTCATGTTCTCGATCACCAGCGGGACTCGCCGACGCTCACCGTACTCGACGCAGCGGGCCATCGTCTCGTAGAGCGCGGCCCGCACCCGGTCGAGATACGCGCTGAAGTGGAAGCCGCAGTGGACGACCAGGTACTCGCAGCCGAGGGCCGCGGTGAGATCGACGTACTCCCGGAGGTGGGCCTCGGCCGCCTTCCGCACGGTCGGCATGATCTCGGCGGTGTTCACGAAAGACGCCGAGTGCAGGCCGCAGCGGATCCCTGAGCGTTCGACCAGGCCCCGCACCCGTCGGGCGCGGGCCCGGTCGAAGGTCTGGGGAAAGTTGACGGGGTTCTGACAGGAGAACTCGAGCCAGCCGACCCGGTGCCGGCGAGCCAGCGGAAAGTACCGCTCGACCCGGCCCGAGGACGCGGCGAAGCCGATCTGGGTCGGCGAGAGGCCGGCCAACTACTTCTTCCGCAACCCGAGCTGGTCGATGATCCTCATGAAGCGCTCCTCCTCGGCCGCCAGGAACTTCCGGAAGTCGGCGGGCCCCAGGAACGCGTCGACCGCCTTCGCGTTCCGGTTGAATGTCTTCCAGGAGCCGGCGCCCATGGCCTTCTGGAAGGCCTCGGCCAGCGCCGCGACCCGCGGCGCCGGCGTCCCCTTCGGTGCCAGCACGCTGCGCCACTGGACCAGCACCACCTCCCAGCCCTTTTCCCGGAGCGTCGGCACCTCGGGGAAGATCGGGCTGCGCTTCTCGCTGGCCACCGCCACCGGCACCATCTTCTTGGCCTCGATGTGCTGGGCCACCTCGGAGACGTTTCCGACGAGCACCTCGGCGTTCTTCCCGAGGAAGGCCAGGGTGGCCGGGCCGCCGCCTTCGTGGGGGATGTACTCGACGTCGATGCCGGCCGCCTGCTTCCACGACAGCACCACGAAGCTGTCGATCCCGCCGATCGCCGAGCCGGCCACCCGCACCTTCTTCGGGTTGGCCTTGGCGTGGGTGACGAGCTGGTCGATCGACTGCCAGGCCGCGTCGGGCTGAACGAGGAGCCACTCCTCCTCGGCGTGGATCCGGGCCACCGGCTCGAAGGCGTCCCATTTGAGGGACGGCTGGTTGGTGATGAGCGGCGTGATGATCGAGGAGCCGGCATGCGCGAAGAGGATCGTGTGGCCGTCGGCCGGCCGCCCGGCGGCGTACGCCGCGGCGGCGGTCCCGCCGGCCCCGGGCCGATTCTCCACCGCGATCGGCTGCGGCAGCACGGTCTTGGCCGCATCGGCCAGCGCGCGCGCGAAGACGTCCGCCCCGCCGCCCGGGGCGAAGCCGACGACGAAGACGATGGGGCGGGTCGGGAAGTCGCGCGCCTGCGCCCAGGCCGCCTCCGGGCCGCCGAGGACGGCGAGGGCGGCCAGCACGAGTCCCCCCAGGGTTCCGAGAGCCATCGAGCGCTTGCCCATGTCTCGAGCCTCCTTGTTCGTCGTGCGGCTCAGGCGATGGGTGGGGCGGTCACCGCGCGCCGGGCGCGCCGGCGCCGCAGGACGCCGAAGACGACAGGATAGACCAGGACGCCCACCGTCAGGAAGAGAAGCGCGGCCGTGATCGGGCGCGTCAGGAAGATCGTCCAGCTCCCGTGGGAGATGATGAGGGACCGGCGCAGCTCGCTCTCGGCCATCACGCCGAGCACCATGCCGAGCACCATCGCCGCCGCCGAGAATCCGGAGAGGCGCATGCCATACCCCAGTATGCCGAAGACGAGCATGGTCCAGGGATTGACGATGGTGAGCTCGGAGGCGTAGGTGCCGATCACGCACAGGGCGAGCACCGCCGCCACCAGCACCGGCGGGGCCAGGCGCAGGGCGAGGAGGCACAGCCGCAGGATCACCAGGCCGACCGGGATCATGAGGACGTTGACGATCAGGAGTCCGGCGAAGAGCGTGTAGACGAGCTGGCCGTGCTTGGAGAGCAGAAACGGCCCGGGCTGGATGCCGTGGAGGATCAGAGCGGCCAGCATGATCGCGGCCGAGTTCGAGCCCGGGATGCCGAGGGCCAGCGTCGGCACCAGATCCCCGCCCTGCACCGCGTTGTTGGCCGTCTCCGGCGCGGCCACGCCTTCCATCGAGCCCTTCCCGAACAGCTCCGGGTGCTTCGACCAGCGCCGGGCCTCGTTGTAGGCCACGAACGAGGATGCCGTCGCCCCCGCCCCCGGCATGACGCCCACGATCAGGCCCACGATCGTGCCGATCAAGGTCGCCGGCCACAGCTCACGCAGCTCGGCGAGGGTCGGGAAGGCGGTGTAGGCCCGGCCGACCATGACGTCCGGGACGTCCTCCGGGTGAGCGATGCGGTGGAACATCTCCGACACCGCGAAGAGACCCACCATCGCGGCCACCACGTCGACGCCGGTCATCAGCTCGGTCCGCCCGAACGTGAAGCGGAGCGAGCCGGTGAGGCTGTCGAGCCCGACCGTCGTGAGCAGCAGCCCGAAGAGGCCCGACGCCAGCCCCTTGAGGAAGCTCGCCTCCGCCAGGCCGGCCAGCAGGGTGAGGGCGAAGACCGCCAGGGCGAAGGTCTCCGGCGACCCGAAATGGAGGACCACCTCGCCCAGGGGCAGGACCATGGCGATCAGCACCACGATGCTCGCGACGCCGCCGATCGTGCCGCAGACCAGCGAGACGCCGAGCGCCTTGGCCGCCCGGCCCTGGCGGGTCAGCTCGTAGCCATCCATGAGGCAGGCCGCCGAGGCCGGGGTGCCGGGGATCCGCATGAGGATAGCCGGGATCGAGCCGCCGTAGTTGGCTCCGGCCCACACGCCCGCGAGCATGCAGAGAGCAGTCGTGGCGTCGAGGGCGAACGTGAACGGCAGCGCGAGGGCCATCGCGACGGCTCCGCTGATGCCCGGGATGGCGCCGCCGATGACTCCCCAGGCCACCCCGGCCACCATGGCGAGGAAGCGCGCGCCCTCGAAGGCGCTCATGAACCCGGCGCCCAGACCTTCCAGCACGGTCATAGGGCGCCGAGATGCGCCGGGCCCCGGCCCGGGCCGATCACCACGGGAGCCACCGCTCCAGCACGCCGTCAGGCACCGGGATCAACAGCCCGAAACGGAACGCGGCGTAGAACGCGCCCGTGACCAGCAGCGGTGCCGCCGCGAAGGCCCGGAGCGAGCTTCCGCCCTGGACGAGGAGAATGGCTGCCACGTAGGCGGGCGTGGCGAGCAGGTAGCCGAGGGGCTCGAAGGCCGCCACGTAGGCGGCGGTGAGGACGACCGCCGCGACCAGACGGCCGAGCAAGGGGGCCGCCGGCTCGTCGACGGGTCCGTCCTCGACGAACACCGGCGCCCCGCCGGCGAATCTGCCAGGCGCGAGTGTCGTCGCGGCCAGCAGGAGTCCACAGAGGCCGATCGCCGCCCCGAGCGCCAGGGGGAAGGCCCGGGAGCCGAGCGGGTCGGTCAGGACCCCGGGCTCGATCCGCCGGGCCAGGGCGACGATCACGACAGCGAGCACCACCAGGACGGCGGCGATCGCCAGCTCGCCCCGGCGCGCGTCGCCCGGTCTTCCCCCCGCGTCTCCCGTCTCCGCGCTCACGATGCGTCCCTCTGGTGGTCGGGCGCTGATTCTCGCACACCGCGGGGGCGAGGCCAAGACGCGCCTCGCGCGGCACGTCGCGGCCGGCAGCCCTCGGTTGACATGGGCATCCGCCGCCGGTAGAACAGGCTCACCGTGACGCAGCCGACTGCGGCCAGGCACTTCGCCCGCTTCGTCGTCGGCCTCGCGCTGGACGAGGTCCCGGACCCGGTCGCGACCCAGGCGATGCTGCTCGCCCTCGACACGCTCGGCAACTCCCTGGCCGCTTCCGGGGAAGACTTCGGACGCGCGGTTCGCGGGGTCGCGGAGCGCTTGGGAGGACCGCCCGAGAGCACGCTGCTCGGCAGCGCGGCGAAGGTGGCGGCGGCCAATGCGGTCCTCGCCAACGCCACCCTCGCCCACGGTCTCGACTTCGACGACACGCGGGAGGACGCCATCGTCCACACGGGCTGTGTCGCCGTCACCACGGCGCTGGCGGTGGGCGAGGCCGTGGGGGCCAGCGGACGGACGGTCCTCGAGGCGCTGATCGCCGGCGTCGAGGTGATGTGTCGTGTCGGCCTGACGGTCCCCGGCGCGCTCCACGCCCGCCACTTCCACCCCACCGCCATCGCCGGGACCTTCGCCGCGGCCGCCGCCGCCGGGAAGCTCTTCGGGCTGTCCGAAGACCAGCTCGTCCACGCCTTCGGGATCTGCGGAAGTCAGGCGGCGGGGATCATCGAGTACCTGACCGATGGCTCGTGGACGAAGCGGCTCCACCCCGGCTGGGCCGCCCACGGCGGCGTCGTCGCCACGCTGCTGGCCCGGTCGGGCTTCAGCGGGCCCGCGACCGTCTTCGAAGGCCCGCACGGCCTGTACCAGGCGTTCGCCGGCGGTCACGACGCCGGCCGGCTGCGCGAGCTGGTCGAGAGCCTCGGCCGCGCCTGGGAGCTCGAGCAGCTCACCCTCAAGCCCTATCCGTGCGGATCGATCGCCCAGCCGTACATGGACGTCGCCCTCCGGTTGCGCGAGCGCCACCGCGTCCGTCCCGACGAGGTCGCCGGCATCCGCTGCCGCACCGCGGCCGGGCCCGTGCCTCGACTCTGGGAGCCGCTGGCGGCCAAGCACGCGCCGCCGAACGGGTACGCGGCGAAGTTCAGCCTCCCGTACCTGCTGGCCGTGATCCTGGTCAAGGGCCGGGCGGGGCTCGCGGAGTTCACCGACGAGGCGGTCCGCGACCCGGCCGTGCTCGGCCTGGCCCAGCGGGTCACCTACGAGCTGGATCCGACGATCGATTATCCGCGTCAGTTCGTCGGTGACGTGGAGATGACCCTCGCCGACGGGCGGCGCGTCCACGATCGTCAGGATCGCCCGCGGGGCGGTCCCGACCTCCCCCTGACGCGCGGGGAAGTGGAGGCCAAGTTTCGCGGCAACGCGGTCCTCGCCCTGCCCTCCGAGCAGGTTGAGCGCGTCATCCGGAGCGTGAACGGCCTCGCCACCGGCGAGCCCCTCACCGACCTGCTCGCCTCTCTCACGACCCCCGGGCACCGATCATGATCGAGCGGGTGTCCTGGCCCCCGGGACCCCGGGCCGGCCGGGGCCGATCACCCGGGGCCGACGCTCCTCGGTCGCCGCCCCCCGGCCGGGGTAGAATACGGGCGGCCACTCCCCCCCAGGATCCCGGCCGAGCCGGGGCCAGGCGCGGGAACGCCAGGCGTGGATGGACGACTCACTCAGGCAATTCTTCGAGAGTCACTTCGGAGAGCCCGTCCAGACCATCTCCGCTTTGAAGGGCGACGGCTCGGGGCGGAGCCTCTATCGCCTGACCACCGGGACCCGCAGCGTCATCGGCGTCGCCGGCCCCGATCGGCAGGAGAATACGGCCTTCCTCGCGTTCTCGAGGCATTTTCGCCGATCGGGCCTTCCCGTGCCCGAGATCTACGCGGACGACCCGGCCCGCGGCATCTATCTGGAAGAAGACCTGGGGGATACGACGCTGTTCCAGTACCTTTCGGAGAACCGAACCAGGGTCGGCCCATCCGGGCGCGTCGTCGACATCTACGAGCGGGTGGTCGAGCTGCTGCCGCAGTTCCAGATCGTGGCCGGAAGGACGCTGAACTACCAGGTCTGCTATCCCCGGCCCAGTTTCGACCGGCAATCGATGGCGTGGGATCTGAACTACTTCAAGTACTACTTCCTGCGGCTGGCCCAGATCCCCTTCAACGAGCAGGCGCTCGAAGACGACTTCGAGCGACTCATGGATTTTCTCCTGGCGGCCGACCGGGATTTCTTCCTCTATCGCGATTTTCAATCGCGAAACATCATGCTCAAGGACGGGGCGCCTTGCTTCATCGACTACCAGGGAGGCCGCAAGGGTGCGCTCCAGTACGACATCGCCTCGCTCCTGTTCGACGCCAAAGCCGATCTGCCGCCCGACCTGCGGGACACGCTCCTCGACCGGTACCTGGCGGCGGCCGCGGCATTCATCCCGTTGGCCCGCGAAGAGTTCCTCCGCTACTACTACGGCTACGTCTACATCCGCATCATGCAGGCGATGGGCGCCTACGGCCTGCGGGGCTTCTACGAACGCAAGCCGCACTTTCTCCAGAGCATTCCGTACGCCATCGGCAATCTCGAGCTTCTGCTGCGCACGGTGGAGCTCCCGCTGGCGCTGCCCGAGCTGATGGAGGTCTTCCGGCGTCTGGTGGGCTCCACCTACCTGCGCCAGTTCGGGGATGTGGAACTGAGGCTGACCGTGCGGATCCAAAGCTTTTCGTATCGAAGCGGCCTGCCGCCCGACGACAAGGGTCACGGGGGCGGGTACGTGTTCGACTGTCGCGCCTTGCCGAACCCCGGGAGACACGAGCAGTATGCCAAGCTCACCGGGACCGACTCGGAGGTGATCGCCTTCCTCGAGAAGCAGCCGGCGGTTCTGCGATTCATGAACCACGTCTACGGACTGATCGATCAGTCGGTCGAGAACTATCGGAGCCGGAACTTCACGGACCTGATGGTGGCCTTCGGGTGTACCGGTGGGCGGCACCGGTCCATCTATTGTGCGGAGCTGCTGGCCCGGCATCTCCGTCAGAAACACCAGGTGACCGTCGAGATCCGGCATCTTGGAATCGAGACCGCCGCCTGAACACGCCGTCGCCATGAAGGCGATGATCCTCGCCGCCGGCATCGGGAGCCGGCTCAGGCCTCTCACCGACCACTGTCCCAAGGCGCTGGTCGAGCTCAACGGGGTGCCGATGCTGGAGATCGTGATCCGGCGGCTCCTTGGCGCCGGAGTCGACGAGCTCGTCGTCAATGTGTTTCATCTGCCCGAGATGATCGTGAACTTCTTGAAGTCGAAGCGGGATTTCGGGATCCGCATCGAGGTGTCGCGCGAGCGCGAGCTCCTGGACACGGGCGGCGGCCTGAAGAAGGTCGCCCATTTCTTCGACGACGGCGCGCCGTTCTTTCTGCACAACGTCGACGTCGTCACCGACATCGACCTGAGCCGGATGTATCGCTTCCACCTCGACCGGCCGGCTTTGGCCACGCTGGCGGTCCAGGCGAAGACGAGCAGCCGCTATCTCTTGTTCGACGGGGGCGGACAGCTCTGTGGCTGGGAGTCGGTGGTCCAGAGCAAGCGGCTGTGGGCCGGGGCTCCGGTCGAGCGTGCCGAGCGCCTGGCGTTCACCGGCATCCATGTCGTCTCGCCGGAGATCTTTCCGAGGATGAGCGAAGGAGGAGTCTTCCCCATCATCCGCACCTACCTCGGCCTGGCTGGACGAGGGGAGAGAATTCAGTCGTTTCGGGCCGATGAGTGGTACTGGGCCGACATCGGCGGCCCGGCCAAGCTGGAAGAAGTCCGCCGGCAGGTCAGGGACCTGGGCGTGCCGATCTAGAGCGCTCTCCTCTATTGCGAATCGAACTTCAGCTCGACCGGGATATAAGACGTCTGGGCCGAGATCCGTCCCCTGGCGCGGAACTGGTGGTTGTCCACGAGGGCGACCACGAGCCCGGCCCAGGTCCCGAGGTCGAACAGGTCTTCGGGCTTGAAGGACACGGTGATGTCGAGGTCACCCGTGTGGTGGCCGGCAATCGCGCCGGGCATGGTCGCCGACAGGCTCGAGAGTTCCTTGTCGCCGCTCATGAACGCCTGCTGCTTGAGAATCAGATCTCCCGAAGCGCTGCCCGGACCGATGGAGAACCTGTTCATGTTCGTGATGCCGAGCGTCACGGTGCCACTCACCCGCTCCCAAGAGAACGTCGGCCAGCTCACGCTCTTGATGCTCACCTGGGGCGGAGCCAGGATGGGGATCTTGCCGTGGTGGGTGATTTCGGGCAAGTCCAGCCGCTGATTCGGGGGCGCCTTCAGCGCGAGCTTGAGCTTGGCCTGGTACGACACCTCGTCCCCGGGATGCAGGTTGGCCAGGTTCGGGGGGAGTGGCCAGTAGATGAGCGTCCCCTTGAGGGGGACCGTGAGGGACCCGGTCCGCGGGACCGGAGCGGTACTGCCCCCGGCGACCTGGAGGAACGGGGCGTTCGCGTTGATCTGCGCGCTGAAGAGGCTCCCTTTCGCCTCCCCGAGCGGGAGCGGAAAGACCCAGGGGTTCTCGATCCGGACGTCGAGGGAGATGCCGACCTTCTCCGTGGTCAACTCGGTGATGTGGGCGCCGACCACCGACGCCGAGGGATGGTCTTCGCAACCGGCGAGCCCGGCGATCAAGAGGACGGCGCCTAGTCCTCGCACCGAAGCGGTGCGGTGCATACCCACCTCCCGCGGTTGAAGGGATCCGTCTGGAGTGCTGGCGGCTCCTTCGCGGAGAACGTCGGGCCCCGCGCCGGCGCGCGTCACCCGAACGAAAACACGTTTTCGGGTCCGGAGTCAATCTTTCGCGGCGCAGAGGAGGCCGACCATGATCGAGCGCGTATCCTGGCCGCCGGGACCCATGGGGTGCCTGGCCCTGAGTGTCGCGACCTTGATGGGAGCGCTCTCCATGGGGAGCAGCGCTTCCGGGGCCGAGAAGACCGCCGTCATCCTCGGCACCGCGACCCCCGGCGGCGGCTTTCCGGTCTACGGACAGGCCGTGGCCGAGACGATCAACGAGGTCGACCCGTCGCTGTCCGTCGAAACGCGAAACACGAAGGGCAGCACCGAGAACGTCCCGATGCTCGAGGCCGGGCAGCTCGACCTGGGGCTGGTCGCCGGCGAGGTGGCCCACGAGGCGCTGAGCGGAATCGGCCGGCCGCCCGCGAACCTCCGCGTCCTGTCCGCCATGTACGCCACCGCGGGCATGTTCGTGGTCCGCCGAGACACGCCGTACCGAACGATCGAGGACCTCAGGTCCCGGCCGGTGGCCTTCGGCGCCCGGGGCTCGGGGCTCGTCGTCCTGGCCCGGAACATCCTGGATGGGCTCGGCCTCGACCTGAACCGGGACTTCCAGGCCGTCTTCCTCGAGCGGGCGGGCGACGGCCCGGCGATGGTGCTGGAGGGCACGGTGGCCGCCCTGTGGGGCGGCGGCATCGGATGGCCGGGCTTCACCGCGGTCGCCGGCGGACCCGCGGGCGGCCGGTTCATCGCGCCGGACGCCGAGGGCATCCGACGGATCCAGGCGAAGTACCCCTTCCTCAAGACGCTGACGGTCCCGGCCGGCTCGTATCCGGGACAGGACGCGCCGATCGTGTCGGTCGGGTCGTGGAGTCTGATCCTCGCCCGGCCCACGCTGCCCGACGACGTCGCCTATCGGCTCGCCCGCGCGCTCCATCGGGGGGAGGCCGCGCTGGGCCGGCGCCTTCCCCAGGCGCGGGAGACCACGGCCGCCAACGCCGTCGCCGCCGCCCCGGGGGCGGACGCCATCCATCCGGGCGCGCTGCGCTACCTCCGCGAGATCGGGCTCATCCGGTGAGTCAGTCGCGCTCGCTCAGGCGATCTTGATGATGCCCGGCTCGACCGGCTTGAAGCGGTCGGCGACCTCCGGGTCGTGGCCGGCGACGATCAGCCCTGGCGCCCCGGCCAGGGCGTGGATCGTCTCGAAGGCCTGGAGCATCTCGGGCAAGCTGGTGATGATCTGGACGGGCTGGCGCGTCTCCACGTTGCGGTAGAAGTGCGATGCGTCGGAGGTGAGGACGACCGGGCCGCGCTCGGTCTCCACGGTGACGATCTGGAGCCCCGCGGTGTGGCCGCCGACGCGGTGCACGGAGATCCCGGGAGCCACCTGGCGGTCGCCGTCGATGATCCGGACGCGGCCCTCGTAGTTGAGCGTCACCAGGCGGGCCAGCGCTCCCGCGTTGGCCGACTGCCGAAAGGCCGGGGAGCGGCCGAAGGGCCCCGTCCAGAACGCCACCTCGTCCCCCTGGATCCAGTACTCCGCGTGGGGGAACAGGCTGTGCCCGGCCCAGTGGTCGTAGTGGAGGTGGGTGATGAGGGCGGTGGGCACATCGCCGGGCTTCACGCCCGCGCGCTCCACCATGGCCGCCGGGCTCACGTAATTCCGCATCCCGCGCTCGCGCGCGTCGTCGTCGAGGAACCCCGTGTCCACCAGGATCGGGTGGGGGCCGCCGAGGATCAGCCAGACGTAGTAGTGGAGCGTGAGTGAGGCGTGGGACGCCTCGCGGAAGAAGAACTGGCAGGCCGTCGTGTCCCGCTCCGCGTACTTGAGCGCGTAGACTTCGTACATGGGCTCAGCCCTGCGGCCGTCTACGGCCGAGGCGCCGGGAGGATGCCCTCGAAGAGGGCCGACCCCACCGGTTATTTCACCGCATCGGCGCCGGCGCGGGCGACCTGGGCGTCCTGGCCGGACGTCACGCCTGACACGCCGATTCCGCCGACGATCTTGCCGTCCACGACGATCAGCACGCCACCTTCGAGCGGCGTCAACCCGTCCACCCGCAGGAGCCGCAAGCCGGCTCCGCCGCCCGCGATCGCGTCTTCGAGCGCCTTCGACGGCCGGCGGAAGTTCACCGCGGTGACCGCCTTGCCTTTGGCGATCTCGATGCTGGCGAACTGGGTGTTGTCGAGTCTGTGCAGCATGACGAGGTGGCCCCCGCTGTCGACGATGGCGATGGCGACCGGCCAGTTGTTCTTCTTGGCTTCCGCCTCCGCGGCGGCCATCGCCGCCTTGGCCTGTTCCAGCGTGATGGGGGTCCCGTACGGCGTCAGCGGCGGGGCCTGCGCCTCGCTCGACGTCGCCCCCAGGCCGAGCACGGCCAGGGCCAGGATGACGGTGATCAGACGAGCGACGTGGGGCATGACGTGCTCCTTTCTCGAGGAAGCCGGGCCACAGGAGGCCACTCGGCGCGCGAAGGGTGGATGGATCGCCGGCTTGCCGGGGACTCTACGTCGGACGGCGGAAGGTGTCAACGCCAGGCTGGGGCCCGGTCGGTCGTCTCCGGTGGCGCCGCCGGCGCGGCACCTCCCGGCCCACAGCAGGCCGATGCCGGAGGGCCGGCCACTCACGCCGCCACCCCGAGCGCGCGCCTCACGCCGGTCCGCAGCTCCTCGCGCGACGGGCGCTCGGCCATCCAGCCGACGTAGCCGTCAGGTCGGACGAGCGCCGCCAGCGCCGCGCCGGGCTGCCACATCCGGGCGAGGGACCCGGTGGCGTCCACGAGATCCCCGGAGTCCCCGTCCGCCGGCGACGGCGGAACGATCCGACAGACGACGAGCCCGGGGACATCGCTCGCCAGTTGCTGAACCTGTGACACGTCCCACCCGGGCAGACGCCCATCGTCGAAGAGGAGGAGCGCCGCATCGCGGCGGGCGAGATCCAGGAGCCGCACATCCCGGCCGTCACGCGCTCTCAGTGGTCCGTCCGGCGCCCGCGCGCCGAGCCACCGGCCGCGGCCACTGATGAGCGGCGACGAGCGGTATCGCGTGTCCAGCATCGCGGCCCGCGGCACGAGTCGGCGCATGACGAACGGCTGAGAGACGACGGCCCGGGCGAGGCGCGCGAGGGAGGATCTGACCGCCCGAGGGGGCAGGAGGAAGGCGCGCGTCAGTAAGTCCGTGTAACGATCCACGCTCGTCAGAATCGCCGGGCGGCGCTCGGCCTCATACGAGGCGAGCAAGGGTTCGCTCACTCCCCCGCGAAGCGCGCGATCGAGCTTCCAGGCCAGGTTGTGCGCGTCCTGGATGCCGCTGTTCATGCCCTGCCCGCCGGCCGGGCTGTTGATGTGGGCGGCATCCCCGGCGAGCAGCACGCGGCCGAGTCGGAAGTGGGGGCTCGTGCGGCAGTGAATGCGGAAGACGTTCGCCCAGACGCACTCGAACGAGCCGGGACCAAACAGCCGATCCACCTTCCGCGCGATCTCCGGTGCGCCGGTGGCCGCTTCGTCTGACATCCGGCGGTCTACGGTCGCGATCACCCGCCAGAGCCTCGGCTCGATCCTGACCGCGGCCAGGACCTGCTGGTCGTCTCCCGCGAGACGCGGCCACGGCAGATCGTTCCGCTGGTCGGGCAACTGGACATCGGCCAGCACGAGACGGGTCGGGTACGTCGTGCCTTCCAGCGGCCAGCCAAGCGTCTCGCGGACGGTGGAATGGGCGCCGTCGCACCCGACCAGATAGTGCCCGCGCAGCTCGTACGCCGAGCCAGCCTTTCGCTCCACCCGAACCGAGACGCCCGAGCCGTCCTGATCGAAGCGGACCACACGATGCCCGAAGCGGACGTCGCTCAATCCGCTGCGCGTGAGGCGTTCCCGCAAGAGGCCCTCGGTGCGGTTCTGCGGCAGGATGAGCACGCCGGGCACCGCCGTCAGATCGGCCAGGACGCTGAAGTCGATCGTCGCGCGCGGCGTCTCTTCGCCGGCCATCCAGATGTGGGGGCGCGTGACGAAGAAACCCTCCTCCATGAACCGGTCGAGGACGCCCCACGCGCGAAAGATCTCGAGGGTACGACACAGGAGGCCCGGCGCTTTGGAATGGGCGCTCGGACTCTCGTCGTCCTCGAGGACCACCGACTCGATTCCGTGATGGGCCAGGCCCACGGCCAGGGCCAGCCCGACCGGGCCGGCCCCGGCGATCACGACGGGCGCGGAAGGCGTATCCGGGCTCATTTCCACGCCTCGAGGGCTTTGATCACCACCGCCAGATCCTCGCCGCCGTGTCCCTCGGTGGCCGCCGCGGCGTAGAGCCGCCGCGACAGCGCGGTGAGCGGCAAGGCGGCGCCGACCTCCGCCCCGGCATCCAGGATCAGGCCCAGGTCTTTCAGGAACAGCTCGAGCTTCATCTGGGGCGGGAACTCCTGGCTGACGATCATGGGGCCGCGCAGCTCCAGCATGCGGGAAGTGCCCGCGCTGGCGGTGAGGACCTCGAGGACCCGGCCGGGATCGAGGCCGGCCTTCCGCACGAGCGTGAGCGCCTCGGCCGCCGCCGCGGTGTGGAGCCCTACCAGCAGGTTCGCCGCCAGCTTCACGACCGTCGCCTGGCCGGCCCGGCCGAGATAGACGGCGCGCGGCAGGATCGTCTCCAGCAGCGCCCGCCAGCGCTCGAAGACCGCCGGCTCGCCCCCGACCAGGAGGATCCCCTCGCCCCGGGCCACCATCGCGCTGGTCCCGCTCACGGGGCAGTCGAGGAACGCGAGGTCGCGCGCGCTCGCCTCCCGGGCCAGGCGCTCCGTGAGCGCCGGCGAGATCGTGCTCATCTGGACGATGGCCTGGTGGGGTCGCGCCCCCGTCACGACGCCCTGGGGGCCGAGGATCGCCGCCTCGGCGGACGCCAGCGAGGGGAGCAGGGTGCAGACGATCTCGGACGCTCGCGCGGCGGCCTCGGCGGAGGCCGCCGGCTGGCCCCCCAGCGCCGCGAGCGCCTGCATCCTCTCCGGGAGCACGTCGTAGCCGACCACGTCGTGTCCCGCGGCCCGAAGGCGCGTGGCGACGGCGTGGCCGAGGAGGCCGAGCCCGATGACGCCGACGGTCGTCGTCACGCGGCGGCGACCGCTCCCTCGGGACGGAGTTCCGGGCTCACGTCCGCCTCAACAGCGCGTGCAGGGCGGGTAGTCGCGGGTGTAGACCGGGTTCTTCAGGTAGTCCTCGGCCTTGTAGGTCCAGAACTGCGAGACGCTGGGGAACGTGTGAATCACGGTGTTCTGGAGCCGGCCCCCGACGCGCTCCACCTTCCGCACGTAGACGTTCTGGATGGGATTGCCGAAGTCATCGAAGCGCATCGGGCCCCGCGGCGCGTCGGAGAGGTCGACCTTCCGCAGCGCCGAGAGAAATTTGTCCACGTTCTCGATGTCGCCCCCGGTCGCCTCGAGCGCCGCCTTGAGGGCGATCCCGGCCACGTACGTCCCCTCCGAATAGTAGGAGGGGATCTGCTTGAACTTCGCCTCGTAGGCCTGGGCGAACTTCCGATTGGCGGGGGTCGCGAGGGCGGCCGAATAGTGGAGCGCGGTGACGATCCCGAGGGCCTCGTCACCCATGGTGCGGAGGACGTGCTCGTCGGTGAAGGTGCCCCCGCCGACGAGAGGGAACCGTCCCTTGAGCCCGACGTCGTTGAACTGCTTGGCGAAGCGGAGCGCATCGGCGCCCGAGAAGACCGCGTAGATCGCGTCCACGTCGCGACGGAGCTGGGCCAGGTAGGGGCCGAAGTCGGCGGTTCCCAGCGGCGGCCAGAGCTTCTGCACCACCTGGCCGCCGGCCTCCTCGAAGGTGCGCTGGAAGCCGCCGGCGACCTCCCAGCCGAAGGCGAAGTCGTAGCCGATCATGGCGATCTTCTTGTAGCCGAGGTTGTCGTAGACCCACTTGCCGAAGGGATGGGACGGCTGGGCGCTCGACCATCCCGTGCGCACGATGTAGGGGCTGCGCTTCCGCTGCGTGATGTCCTCGGCGGACACGATCGGGAAGATGGCCGGGACCTTCTTGCTGTCGATATACGGGGCGACGGCGTAGCCGACCGCGGCGGAGAGCGGCCCGGTGACGAGATGGACCGCCTGCTCCTCCACGAGCCCGCGGGCCTTGGTGAGGCCGGTGGCCGGCTTCCCCTCGTCGTCCTCGATGAGGAGCTTGACCTCCCGGCCGGCGAGCCGGTTGCCCTGCTCCTCGAGGAAGAGCTGAAGGCCGTTGATCATGTCCTTCCCGTTGGCCGACAGCGGCCCCGTCGTCGGGACGAGGAACCCCACCTTGATCGGCCCCTTCTGGGCCCACACCCCGTGGCTCCCGACCAGCAGGAGGGCGGTGACGACGAGGGCGACGGAGACGATCACCGAGGCTTTCCGCATGGCGGCCTCCTTGAAGGCGCGAACGGTCGGCTCAGGCGCGGGCCCGCTCCATGAGCTGGGGGCGGAGCGCCTGGCTCCAGTCGGGGATGTCGGCGATCTTCTTTTCCTTGAGGAGCCCTTCGGCCGTCTCTCGCATGTAGGGGCGCAGATCGGCCGGGAAGCCGGGGTCCACCTCGACGCCGGCGAGCGCCTTGGCGAACGTCTCCCGGCTCATCTTGTACCCCTTGCCGGTGTAGAAGCCGTAGATGACGTCGGCGGCTTTGGCCGGGCTCTGCTTGAAGTCTCGGCCGACGTCGAGCCAGGCCCGGAGATACTCCACCACGACCTCCGGGTGCTTCTCCACGAACTCCGGGATGGCGGCCATGAGGACCGGCATCCGGTCGTAGTCGTAGAAGTTCACGACCGTGGTCGCGATGCCATCGGCCTCGGCGATAGAGGCGTAGGGCTCCACGGTGACGAAGGCGTCGATGGACCGGGCGGCGGCCGCGGCCACCATCTCGTTCACGTTCATCTTGATCTCCTGGTACTCCCCCTTCCGGAGACCCGCCCGCGCCGCGATGATGTCCACGAACGTGTTGCCGGTCGAGGAGCCGGCCTGGTTGCCGATCCGCAGGCCCTTGAGGTCGGCGACCCGGGTGACGCCCAGCTCCTTCCGCGCCATCACCCGGGCCGTCTTCCCCACCTGCTCGATCTGGGCGATGGCGACCAGCTTGCCCTTGTCGTGACCCAGGATGAACGACTGGGCGGCGTAGGTCCCGAAGTCCACCTGGCGGGCGACCATCTGCTGCATGGTCAGGTTCCCGGAGGGCACCGAGAACTCCTCGAAGCGGAGCCCCCGCCGCTCCAGGTGGCCGGAGCGCAGGAGGTAATAGGTCGGCATTCCCCACATGTTGGTCTGGTACCCCTGACGGATGACGGGCGCCTGGGCCCGGGCTGTTCGCGGCCCCAGCGCGGCCGCGGTCACCACGCCCAGCCCCGCGAGACGGAGCAGCCCACGCCGTGTCGGTGCCAAGGGTGTCATGCCCGTCCTCCTGCCGCCGGCCGGCGGCTCGTTCGGCTCGCGGCCGGATTGTAAGCCCGCGCCCCTCGCGTTGACCATCCCCGGAGGGACGGTGGCCGCTCGGCCGCGGCTCAGCGCCGAGGGCCGCCGAGGCGGCGTCGGATCTCTTCGGCCACGCCGGTCTGGTCGGCCAGGACGAACGCCCCCGGCACGATCAGCCCGGCCGCCGCTGTGGGCTTCGGCACCAGATGGAAGTGGACGTGGAAGGCTGTCTGTCCCGCCCGCGGACCGTTGTTCTGGAGCACGTTGTACTGATCGAGCTCCAGCGCGACCGCCACGCGCTTGAGCAGCGACAGGACCTCGCCTAGCTCGGCCTCGTCCAGGTCGTGGAGATTCGGCGTGTGACGGCGGGGGAAGAAGATCGAGTGCCCCCGCGACTTGGGCTCGAGGCGGGTCAGCACCCCCACCGCCCCGGAGCTTTCGGCCACGACCGGCAAGTCGGGGTCGCCGGCCACCGCCTCGCACAGGAGGCAGCCGCCCGCGGCCCCGACGTGAGCCCGGCGTGGCCGCCGGCCGCGCTCGATCAGCGCGCGCACTTCGGCCAGGACGCGATCGGCGGCGCCGGCCGGGCAGCCCCAGTAGTCGAAGATCCCCCCCCGGACGTGGTCGGCGGCCCCAGGCCCCGAGCGCCCGCAGACGACGATGTGGCCCGTGTCCGTCACGCGGGCGAGGTGCGAATGGAGCCAGCCGACGAAGCCGGTGGCGTCGAGCGCCGGGGCGAAGTGGAAGCTGAACACCCGGAACGCCATCGGCGTCCGGGGATCCTCCACCGGGATGAGCTGGCTCCAGACGCCGCCGTCTCGGACGCAGGCCAGCGCGTCCTTTCGGATGGCGCCGGGCCCGTCACCGAGCGCCTCGAACGTGTACAGGCCGGGCAGGATCTCGAGCTCGGCGCGGGCGATCACGCCGAGGAGGCGGGCCGTGGTCTGGGCGGCGGTCTCGTCGTGCATGGGTCTCCCCCGGATCAGAAGGCGAGCGCGTTCGTGAGGTCGCCGGCCTTCGCACGCACGCCGGGCAGCGGCTCGAGGCCGAAGCGCCGGGTGACGAGCTTGATGATCGACGTCGTGTCGTAGGGCGTCGAATCGACGAAGCCACGCCTGGCGAACGGCGAGACGATGATCGTCGGAACGCGGGTGCCCGGTCCCCAGCGGTCGCTCCAGCCCGGCCCGGAGGGCGGCGGCACGTGGTCCCAGAACCCGCCGTTCTCGTCGTAGGTGACGATGACCACCATCCGGCTCCACTGCGGGCTCTTCCGAAGCCGTTCGAGCAGGTCCGCGGCATGGCGGTCGCCGGACACGAGATCGGCGTAGCGAGGGTGCTGAGTGAGGCGCCCACTCGGCTCGTAGAAGGCGACCGCCGGTAACGTCCCCTTCTCGATCGCCTCCAGGAAGTCCGCGCCGTCCTTGAGGTGCCGCGCGCGGTCCGGGGTGCCCGGCGCGAAGCGCGCGAGATAGTTGAATGGCTGGTGGTGCGCGACGAAGATCGGGCCCTCCGCCTCGCTATTGTAGATGACCTTGCGCTTCGCCTGGGAGGCCTGGCGCCCGTCGGCGAGCGCTTCGTTCCACGCGCCGGCATACCAGGCCCAGCTCACGCCCTTCGCCGAGAGGGTGTCGCCGATCGACTTCGCCCGCTGCGGCGGGAGCGGATGCTGGGCGGGATCGGCATGATCCGGGCTGCCGCCGGGCGCGGGTGGGATGCGGCTCGGCTGAAACGGCGGCTGCATGTTGTTCACCGCGTAGCCGTCGGGCGAGACCGGCCCGTCGAAGACCTGCAGGGGCCCGTCGAGGGCCGAGCCGGGTGACGCCGGCCGCCGCTTGAGCCGGCCCTGGTCGTCGAGCTGGGCGCGCATCGCGGCGGGCGCCTCTTTGAATTCCGGCGTACAGGCGCAGATCAGCCACAGGTGGTTGAGCAGCGAGCCGCCGTAAGCCGCCGCGAAGAAGTGATCGGCGAGCGTGTACTCGCGGGCCCACCGCCACAGCTCGAGCGCCGACCCGTCGTAGTGGCCCATCGCCCAGCCGCCGAAGTTCGAGACCGCCGCGAACCGGGTGTTCTTCCCGCCGTCAATCTGCTCGCGGTTCTGGTAGAAGGCGTGAACCGGGTTCGGCCCGGTCTTCTCCAGCCCCCTGTTGATGGGCGCGGCATCGATCCGGAACGGCCCGTTCGGGAGGCGCTGCGGAAAGCGGGGATCGGGTTTGCCGTCCGAGCCCCACACCGGCGGCAGATGGGGCAGGGGCCGGCCGTCGTGATCGACCTGCGTGGTCTGCTCCGGTGTCGCCCGGGCGATCCCGTCGGCGCCGGGAAAGAGCCCGTAGAGATGGTCGAAGCTCCGGTTCTCGAGGTAGATCACGACGATGGTCTCGATCCGATCGACGCCGCGCTGCTCGGTCGCCGGCCACCCCGTGGCGCCGGCCGCGAGCAGGGCGGCAATGGCCAGGGCGGCCACCGCGCGAGCGAGACGGTCGCTGCGCCCGATCATGCGTCCCTCCTTCCGGCGAGGCTGCGCGGAAGAATTGTAAGCCAGGAACCGGCGCCCAGGCCATCCCCGCCCGGGCGAGTCGCGCCAGAGAGTGGTGCCCGCGCTCCGGGTCTACTGGGAGAGGAAGCCGCCGTCGACACAGACGGTGTGCCCGACGACGAACGACGCCGCGTCGGAGGCGAGCCACACCACCGCCAGCGCTATTTCTTCAGGGCGCCCCATCCGCTTCAACGGGAGGCCCTCTGCGACCCGCGCCATGTCGTCGATGCCCGACCGAAGCATCATCTCGGTGACGACCCTCCCGGGCGCGACTGCGTTGATCCGGATGTTCCTGGCTGCGTATTCCATGGCCGCGGACTTCGTGAGCGAGATGACGGCGCTCTTCGAGGCGGAGTAGAGCGCCAGACCGGGGTTCGGGTTGCGGATCCCGCTGACCGAGGCGTTGTTGACGATGACGCCGCCCCCCGTCTCCAGCATCTGGGCGATCTCGTACTTCAGGCAGAGGTAGAGCCCCTTGACGTTGGTGGCGAAGACGGTGTCGAACGCCTCCTCGGGCTGCTCGGCGAGGAGCACGCGCGGCTCCTGGAAGCCGGCGTTGTTGAACGCGATGTCGAGACTCCCGAACGCGTCGACCGCAAAGCGGACCAGGGCCGCGACCTCGGCCGACACGGTGACGTCGGTCCGCCGGAAGGCCGCTTGTCCGCCGGCCCGGCGAATCGCCGCGACGGTCTCCTCACCGGGCGACGCGCGCCGGCCAGCAACGACGACGCGCGCGTCGTGACCGGCGAGAGCCAGGGCCACGGCGCGGCCGATGCCCGAGCCTCCGCCGGTGACGATGGCGACCTTGCCCGCCAGGAGACGGACGCCTCGAGTCACTGGCGTGTCACGGGAATGCCGCTCGTCGGGCTTGCTCACGAGCGATTTCCCCTCCCGACACGGCGCGGAGGGCGAAGCCCACGATGGCCTCGATGAGCGATCGCCCCGCCTCGTCGTCGACGCCGGCGTCCTGCCCCAGCGGGCCGACGAGCCCCTCGAGGAAGGCGCCCACGAGACAGGCGGCGCTCGCCTTGACGTTCTGCGGCGGGAACTCTCCCGCTCCGATCCCGTCGGCGATGATCGACTCGAACACCCGCCCCTGCGCGCGACGGTACTCGAGCCGGACCTCGTCGACCTCGGGATCGACGGGCTCGACGATGATGGTGTAGGCCAGGCGGCGACCGCGAAGGGCACGGCTCGTGAAGGCTCTGACCGCCGCCGCGAGCCGGTCCCGGGCCGGCCCGCCCGAGTCGGCGATCGCCGACACGACGTCGAGCTCCCGCTGGCAGATCACCCGCAGCACTTCCGCGAAAAGCTCGGCCTTCGAGGGGAAATACCGGTAGATCGTGCCCGTGGCGACGCCGGCGGCAGCGGCGATCGCCGTCACCCGCGCCTCGCGGAAGCCTCCCTCGGCCATCAGCTGGCGAGCGGTGCGGAGAATCCTCTGCCGGTTGCCCGCGAGCCGGGCCTCGACGCGCTCAGTGCGGCGGTAGGGCACAGAATGAACCCGCCTTCATTTCTTGACTCTTCCTAGTCCGACAAGGAGTGAATCAGCTTTCAGCTGTTGAGTCAAGAGCGGCCGCAGCTCCGGAGGAGGACGGGCTAGAATCAGGAGCCATGACGACCGAAACCGCGCGCAACATGGACCTCCTCGCCCACCACGAGCTGGGGGGGTACGGTAACTGCGGCGAGGGCATGGCCATCCAGCTCACCCGTGACGGGCGACGGGTGCTGTGGCTCGCCCACGAATCGGCGCCGAAGAACGTCACCGCCGTGGATGTCACCGAGCCCCGGAGGCCCGCCGTCGTCTTTCAGTCCGACCTGCCCCACGCCGAGATGCGCTCGAACTCCCTCGACCTCGCCGGCGATCTCCTGGTCGTCGCCTACCAGACGAGCCGCCCGGGGATGCAGCCGGCGGGCTTCGAGGTCCTCGACGTCGCCGATCCGGCCCGGCCGCGTCGGGTCGGCTTCTTCGACGCGTCGGGGCCGGCCTCGCGCGGCGTCCATCACCTCTGGTTCGTGGACGGCCGCTACGTCCACCTGAGCAGCGGCGCCGCCGACTTCACGCCGCGCAACCGCAAAGACGACCAGTGCTACCGGATCGTGGACGTCGGCGACCCGGCACGGCCCCGCGAAGTGGGCCGCTGGTGGCTGCCGGGCACCCGGGACGGCGATGCCGAGCCGCCGCCGGCACGACACCCGACATTCGACTCCGGCTTCCGCGCCCACAACACGAACGTGTATCCTCAGCGCCCGGACCGGGCCTGGATCGGCTACCTCGACGGGGGCGCGATCATCCTCGACATCTCCGACATGGGCCACCCGCGCCTGGTGAGCCGCTGGGACTACCACCCGCCCTTCCCGGGCTTCACCCACACCCTGGTGCCGCTCCTGGATCGCGGCTTGCTCGTCGTCTCCGACGAGTCCACCGCGGACGGAGGCGCCGACTGGCCGAAGCTCGTGTGGATCCTGGACGCGCGGGAGGAGACGAACCTGGTGCCGATCAGCACCTGCCCGCTGCCACCGGTCGAAGCCTTCGCCGGGCGCGGCGGCCGCTTCGGCGCCCACAACCTCCACGAGAACCGGCCGGCGCCCGGCTCGTGGGTGTCGGAGACGATCATCGTGGGCACCTTCTTCAACGGCGGCGTCCGCGCCTTCGATCTGTCCGACCCGTTCCGTCCCGCCGAGGCGGCCTTCTACGTGCCGCCGGCTCCGCGCGGCTCGTCCCGGGGCGCCATCCAGCTCAACGATGTCTTCGTGGACGAGCGGCAGGTCGTCTACACGGTCGACCGCTTCACCGGAGGCCTCTACATCCTGGAGCTCCGGCTGTAGCCCCGAGTCGCACTCAGAACGGCCGGATGCTCGGCAGGTTGAGAAAGTGGTCGGTGACCGGCCCCGGACGGAGGCGAGCCGTTCCGGAGGGGCCAGGCCGCCCCGGGTAGCCCTCGCCCCCGGCTGGGCCGCCAGGGCCGCCCCGGCCGTCGCGCCCCCCGTCGCGTCCCTTGCCGCCATCGCCACCGTTGCCGCCGTCGCCGCCCGCGCCGCCCTCCCCGGCAGGCCCGCCGGCGACGTCGAGCCGGATCAGCCGGCCGAGGTCCGGGAAGCGGCCGTCGTAGATCAACTCGATGAAGCCCCCGGGCCCACCCTCTCCGCCGGGTCCGCCGTTTCCCCCCGGACCGCCGGGACCACCGGGCCCGCCGCTCCTCCCCGCCCGGCCGCGACCACCGTCGCCCCCGGCGCCTCCTCGCCCGCCCGACCCGCCGTTGCCGCCGGGCCCACCGCGAGCGACGAGCACGAGCTCCTGGTCCGGCGGCGCCAGCACGAGGTCGCTCACCGCGCCTTCGATCCGGACGGCGATCAGCCGCTCGTAGAAGCGGGTGCGGACGTAGGTGGCGAAGGCCTGGAGGCGCGGGCCGGGCGCGCCCGAGCCGCCCGGTTCGCCGGACCCGCCCGGCCCGCCCGATTCGCCCGAAGAACCCTCGCGGCCCTCGGAGCCGAAGGCCCCGGTCCCGCCGGACTGGCCGCTGCGACCACTCCCTCCGATCCCGCCCGCCGTCCGGACGCACGAGTAGTCGGGCTCGTACCACCGGCTCTCGGTGAACCGGTCCGGCCGGTGGCGGAGCGCCGTTCGGATTTCGAAGCCGCGCTCCGCGGTCGCCAGCATGTCGCCGTCGGGCCGGAACCAGCCGAACTCGTCGACACTCCCCTGGCCGCTCGTGAAGACGAAGTTGCCGAAGTCGAGCATGCCGTTTCGCCGGGCGCTCGGGTCGCCCTCCCACGTCTCGAGCGGGGTCGCGCTCGACTGGCCCGGGAGCCTGGCATCCACCGTCACTCGCATCTGCACGGGCTCGCGCGGACAGATCTTCCGCACCGGACGGCGGATGTCCGCCTCCATGCGCAGAACCTCGGCGTCCTGGAGGCTCACGGTGTCCTCGCCCATCACCTGTCGGTACACGCTGCAGGCGGTCAGCCCGAAGAGGGCGACCGCGATCATCACGCCGGCCCGCGAGGAGCACCAGAGGAGCCCGATGGGCGTCGGTCGAGCGTCGATCATGGCGCCTCCATGTCCCTAGGTCATTTCGGGGGGGTCTCGGAAGACCCCCCCGATGCCCCCCCGTCGTGGCGGCGGCGAAGCCGCCGCTCGGAGCACTCCTCGATGCACCTTGCGCTCGGTGGCAGGCGCCGGGTTACTCCGACGGGCCCCTGGTCATTTCGGGGGGGTCTCGGAAGACCCCCCCGATGCCCCCCCGTCGTGGCGGCGGCGAAGCCGCCGCTCGGAGCACTCCT
>DASYUM010000036.1:0-8785 GCA_036001225.1 Candidatus Methylomirabilota bacterium
TCGTACTCGCGCAGGATCTTGATCGCCGAGAACAGGAAATAGAGGACGACGACGATGGCGGCGACGAGCGAGATGCTGAACTCCATGGCGCCCCCTTACCCCGAGGCCAACCGGGTGACGTGCAGGGTGAGACTGTCCACGCCGACGATGCGGACCCGCTCCCCTTCCGGGATCGCCCCGGCGTCGGCGACCGCGCGCCAGATTTCGCCCCGGACGAAGACCTGGCCCTCGGGGTCGAGCGGGGTGCGGACGACCCCGACCTGCCCGAGCAGGCCCTCGGCCCCGGTAGTCGGTTGCCGCATCTGGGCGCGGATGCCGGCCGAGACGGCGAAGACGAAGATGCCGGTCGTGGTCGCCACCACCGGCAGGATGACCGTCCACGAGATCCGCAGGGGCATCTCCGGCGTGTTGACCAGCATGATCGAGCCGAGCAGGATCGAGATGACACCCCCGATGGTCAACACGCCGTGACTGGTGACCTTGATCTCGGCGATCAGCAGCACGATGCCGAACAGGATGAGCAGGAGGCCGGCGTAATTGATGGGCAGGCTCTGGAACGCGAAAAAGGCCAGGATGAGCGAGATGCCGCCGATGATGCCGGGAAGGATCACGCCGGGGTTGGCCAGCTCGAAGAAGAGGCCGAGCATCCCGAGCATGAGGAGGATGTAGGCGATGTTCGGGTCGGTGATCAGGTGGAGAAACCGGTCGCGGACGCCGATCTCGATCGGCTTGAGGGTGGCCTCCTTGGTCCGCAGCGTGACGGGGCCGGCCGAGGTCTTGACCTGGCGGCCGTCCACCTTGGCCAGGAGGTCGGGGACGCTGTCGGCGATCACGTCGATGATGCCGAGCTTGAGCGCCTCGCGCTCGGTGGCGGAAACGCTGGTCCGCACCGCCTTCTCGGCCCACTCGACGTTGCGGCCACGCTCGAGCGCGATCGTGCGGATGAAGGCCGCCGCGTCGTTCTCGATCTTCTTCATCGATTCCTTGTCGACCTGGCTGCCCCCGACCGCGACCGGGTGAGCGGCGCCGATGTTCGTGGCCGGCGCCATGGCCGCCACGTGGGCCGCCAGGGTGATGAAGGCGCCGGCGGAGGCGGCCCGGGCGCCGGTCGGCGACACGTAGACGATGACGGGAAGCGGGGCGTTGAGCAGGTCGCGCACGATGGAGCGCATCGAGCGCTCGAGACCGCCCGGGGTGTCGAGCTGGATGACCAGCGCCACCGCGCCCTCGGTCTTCGCCCGCTCGATCGCCATCGCGACCAGGCGCACCGCGACCGGGGTGATGACGCCGTCGAGTGGGAGGGTGGAGACGGTGGCGGCCGTCGCGGTCGCAGTCATCACCAGCGCCAGGACGAAACCGGCGAGGAGGCGGCTACCCGCTGAAACCAGGCGCCCCCGGGGGTTCATTGCGGTTGGCTCATGATAGCACGGGGCCCGGGGCCGAGCCCCGTCGCATCTCGGCGTTCCTCGGCGCGCCGCGCGCTTTCGTCGGGTGGCGCGCGGCAGTCAGCGGGAAGGAGCCGCCTCGGCCAGCACGCGCGCCAGGTCCGCCGGTTCTACCGGCTTGACCAGGTGGGCGTCGAAGCCGGCCTCGAAGGCGCGGCGCCGGTCGGCGGGCTGGCCATAGCCGGTGAGCGCGACGAGCATGACCGGCGCCATACCCGGAAGCGCCCGGATCTCGCGGGCCACCGCGTAGCCGTCGAGGCCGGGCAGCCCGATGTCGATCAGCGCGATGTCGGGCCGGCCGGCGCGGACCTGGGCCACGCCCGAGAGGCCGTCGGACGCTTCGATCACCCGGTGGCCCCACGTCTCCAGCAGCACCCGGAGGCCGTCGCGGACGTCGCGGTTGTCCTCGATCACCAGGACGGTCCGGGTGGCGCCGGCCGCCGGCTCCGCCGCGACCGCCGCCGTGGTCGCTGGCCGCGCCGGCAGCCGGGGCAGGCGGACGACGAACTCGCTCCCCTGACCGGGGCCGCGGCTCGCGGCGATGATCCCGCCCCCGTGCAGCTCGACCAGGCGCCGGGTCAGGGTGAGACCGAGCCCGAGCCCCCCCTGGGTCCGATCGACCGGCGGTCCGGCCTGCACGAAGAGGTCGAAGATGCGGGGAAGCATCTCGGCGGGGATGCCGGCGCCGGTATCCTGGACGCGGAGCACCGCTTCGTCGCCCTCGGGCCCGACCGTGACCCGAATGTATCCGCCGGCCGGCGTGTACTTGAGCGCGTTGTCGAGGAGGTTGGCGACCACCTGCTCGAGCCGCATCGGGTCCCCGTTCACCACCACCGACTCGCCGACCAGCCCGACGTCGTGGGCCGCCGTGCGCCCGGCCTGGGCGAAGGCGGCCAGCGCGCGCTCGGCGACCTCCTTGAGGTCGAGCGGGCCACGCTGGAGCGCGACCTTGCCCGAGCCGAGGCGGGCGACGTCGAGCAGGTCGTCCACCAGCCGTCCCAGCTGCTGGGTCTGGCGCTCGATGATGGCCTGGAGCCGGTTCACCAGCTCGCGGTCGCCGCTCCCGCGCCGCAGGACGGAGGCGGCGCTGGTGATGGCCGACAGCGGGTTGCGCAGCTCGTGGCCCAACATGGCCAGAAACTCGTCCTTGGCCCGGTTCGCCGCCTCGGCCTCGGCGCGGGCGGCCTGCTCGCCGGCCAGGAGCTGCTCGCGCTCGGCGGCCGCCCGCTTCTGCTCGGTGACGTCGTAGAAGGTGCAGGCCCCGGCCACGATCTTGCCCTCGGCGTCGCGGATGGGGGCCGCGCTCACCCGCATGGTGCCGCGGCTCCCGTCCCCCCGCACGAACTCGATCTCCTCTCCGGTGACCACCTCTCCCGCCCGGATCGAGCGGGCCAGCGGCCACTCTTCGGGCCGATAGGGGCGCCCGTCGGGGTGGAAGCCCAGGTAGCGAACCCAGTCCTCGAGCTCGCTGGCCGGGGTGAAGGCAGCCCGCCAGATCTCCTCCACCTGCGCGTTCCCGAGAATCAACCGCCCGGACGGCGCTTCGGCGATCACCACGCCGGCCGGCATCTGGCGCAGCACGGTGTCGAGGCGCGCCCGCTCCGATTGCTCGCGCGCGAGCAGCCGCGCGTTCCGGATGGCGATCCCGGCGTGGTCGGCCAGCCGGACCAGGACCGCCTCGTCGCGATCGGTGAACGGCCGGCGGGCGCGGTTGTCCACGAACAGGAGGCCGTCCACGCGCTCCTCGATGACGATGGGGACCGCCATCGAGGCCACGATGCCCTCGGCCTCGATGGTCGCCACGTAGTCCTTGCTGAGCCTGGGGTCGCGGGCGTAGTCGTCGGTCCGGAACGGCTGGCCGCTCAGCAGCACCTGGCCGCCCACGCCTTTGCCCGGCAGGACCTGGAAGGTCTGGTGGCCTTCGTACCGGCCTCCGGCCCAGTAGTCGAAGACCATCGCTCCCGAGCTGGGGTCGCGCAACGCGATGTGGGCGAGGTCGCTGCCGGTCAGCTCTCGGGCCGCCTCCACCACGCGCTGGAGAAGGCTGCTCAGCTCGAGCGAGGCGGCGAGGCGGCGGGCGACCTCGGCGATCACCTCGGCCTCCCGGCGGCCCCGGTTGGCCTCGTCGTAGAGCTGCGCCCGCTCCAGGGCGAGCGCGGCCTGGTCGGCGAAGCTCTGGGTCAGGCGGATCTCATCGTCCCCGAAGACGCGCCCCGGCCGATCGGCCGCGACCAGGGCGCCGACGACGCGGTCCTCGACCAGGAGCGGCACGCCGAGGGCGGCGCGGAACGGCGCCGCCTCCAGGCGCGCGCGGAACTCGGGCGTCATCGCGAGCCGGGGGTCGGCGAGGAGGTTGGGGGTGACCACGAGGCGGCGCTCCCGCACGGCGAGACCGGAGATGCCGGTGCCCGCGGACATGACCAGGTTCCGACCGAGCGCGGCCTCCACGTCCCCCGAGGCCGCCAGCGCGATCAGGTCGCCGGTGGCGGGGTCGAGCCGGAAGAGCGCGGCGCTCTGGATGCCGAGGACGGTGTGGACGCTCTCGACGATCCGGCGGGCGACCATCGCGACGTCGTGAGCCTGGGCCAGGACGCGGGCCACCTCGGCCAGGGCCTCCGCCGTACGTCGCCGCGCCTCGCTCTCGGCGAAGAGCCGGGCGTTCCGGATCGCCACCGCGGCCAGCCCGGCGAAGAGCCGGAGCGCCTCCTGCTCCTCGTCAGTCGGCGGTGCGCCCGTCGGACAGAGAAGGACGAGGACGCCGAGCACTTCCTCGCCCGCCTCGATGGGGGTGCCGTAGAAGACGGGCAGGCGCCGGAGGCCGTCGCGGGCGTAGGCGGGGGTGCGCGGATCGGCGGGCGCGTCGGACACCAGCAGAGGCCGACGCGTGGTCGCCACCACGGCGGCCAACCCCTGCCCGAACGGGAGGACGGCCGGCAGCGGGTAGACCCCCACGCCCCCCGAGGCGGCCAGCCGATAGCCGCCGGCGGGGCGGTCCACCAGCCGGATCACGCAGGCACAGTTCTCCCGGAGCGCGACGACGGCGGCCGTCACCTCCTTCAGCACCGCGTCCAGCTCCAGCGCACTGGCCACCGAGCGGGCCAGCTCGGTGATGCGGCGGAGGCCGGGGCCACTCGGCGGCATCAGCGATTCAGCGCCACCAGGGACAGGAACTCGAAGACGAGGTTGGCGGCCAGGAGCGCCGTGATCTGGCCAGGGCTGTCGTACTGGGGCGCGACCTCGACCAGGTCGAAGCCGACGAAGTCGAGGCCCCGGAGCCCGCGCACCAGCGCCAGCGCCTCGTACGAGGTGAGGCCGCCGACCTCGGGCGTCCCCGTTCCGGGGGCAAAGGCCGGGTCCACCGCGTCGATGTCGAATGAGACGTAGACCTTCGAGCCCCGGAGCCGCGCGTACTGCTCGAGGGCCCAGTCCACCCCGCGCTCCTTCAGGGCCTCCACCCGGAGGACGGTGAGGCCGTGCTGGGCCTGGAAGTCGAAGTCCTCCGCGCTGTAGAGCGGACCGCGGATGGCGATCTGGAAGGTGCGGCGGGGGTCGATGAGGTTTTCCTCCACCGCTCGCCGGAACATCGTGCCGTGGAAGTAGCGGGAGCCGAAGTACTGGTCCCAGGTATCCGGGTGGGAGTCGAAATGGACCAGCGCGACAGGCCCGTGGCGCTTGGCCAGGGCGCGCAGGATCGGCAGCGCGATCGAGTGGTCACCCCCGACCGCGACCGGGATGCACCCGGCGGCGAGGATGGCGGTGATCTCCTGCTCGACGATCTCGTTGGTCCGCTCGATGGAGACCGGCGAGATGTCGATGTCGCCGTAGTCGGCGATGCGGAGCGCCTCGAACGGGGAGACGCGCAGGACGGGGTTCCACGGCCGGATCATCGCCGACTGGACGCGGATCTCCCGGGGGCCGAACCGGGCCCCGGCGCGGTAGGAGGTGCCCCCGTCGTAGGGGATGCCGACCAGCGCGACGTCGAGGTCGCCCGGGATCCGGTGGTGGGGCAGCCGCATGAACGTCGGGATCTGGGCGAACCGCGGCGACTTGAAAGCATCGATGGGTTGGAACGGATGCGTCATCTCCCCTCCCGGGTAGCCGAACGAGTCAGCGTGAGCCTTCGCCGGGCGACACCGGCGCCTCCAGCGCGCGCACCGCCTCTTCGCGGATGAGCGCCATCACCCGCCGCTTGAGCACGACGAACCCCTCCGAGGTCAGCAGATCGGCCGTCCGCGGGCGCGGGAGCGGGACCGCGATCTCCTCCCGGATCCGGCCCGGGCGGGCCGTCATCACCAGGACGCGGTCGGCCAGGAACAGCGCCTCGTCGATGTCGTGGGTGACGAACAGGACGGTCTTGGCGGCGTCCTCCCAGACCCGGAGGAGCAGCTCCCCCATCAGCGCCCGGGTCTGGGCGTCGAGCGCGCCGAAGGGCTCGTCCCTCAGGAGCACGGCCGGATCGTTGGCGAGGGCCCGGGCGATGGCGACCCGCTGCATCATCCCGCCCGACAGCTCCTTGGGATAGACGTCCTCGAAGCCGCGGAGGCCGACCTGGGTCAGGTAGTGGCGCGTCAGCCGGGCGCGCTCCACGCTCGGGAGGCCACGAAGGCGAGGGCCGAACTCCACGTTCCGTTGGACGGTGAGCCACGGGAAGAGCGTGTAGGCCTGGAAGACCATCCCCCGATCGGCCCCGGGGCCCGTCACCGCCCGGCCATCCACCCGCACCTGGCCGCCGGAGGGCGGGATGAGGCCGGCGACCAGCCGGAGAATGGTGGACTTGCCGCAGCCCGAGGTCCCGACCAGGACGGCGAACTCCTGGTCCTTCACCTCGAAGCTGACGTCGTCGAGCGCCGTGATCGTCTCGCCCCGGCGCGTCCGGAAGCGCATGGTCAGCCGTTCGAGGGTCAGCCGCGCCACGGGCGGCTCGAGCGACGTCTACCCGGCGGGGACCTGCGCCGGATAGCGCCGGGCCACTGCGCTCCAGGGGGTGCCGGTGAGCAGGCTCTCCACGACCGCCTCGAGGTCGGCGATGGGAACGCGGATCTGCTCCATGGAGTCGCGGGCGCGGACGGTGACCTTGCCGTCGCCGGCCTCGCCCTTCCCGGGGTCCCCCACCGTCTGGACGTCCACGGTGACACAGTACGGCGTGCCCACCTCGTCCTGGCGCCGATAGAGGCGGCCGATGGCCGCCGTGTCGTCGTAGACGGTGATCCATCGGCGGGCCAGGCGGTCACGGATGCCCCCCGCCTGCTCGACGATCTCGTCGCGTTTCTTGAGCAGCGGCAGGACGGCGACTTTGACCGGCGCCACCTCGGGGTGGAAGCGGAGCACGACCCGCTTCTCCCCCCGCACCTCTTCGCTGTGGTAGGCGTCGGTCAGGAACGCCAGCAGGCTCCGGTCCACCCCGGCCGCCGGCTCGATGACGTACGGGACGACGTGGGTCTTGCGCTCGTCGTCGAAGTAGCTGAGCGTCTTCCCGCTGGCCGCCGCGTGGGCCTTGAGGTCGTAGTCGGTCCGGTTGGCGATCCCCTCCAGCTCGCTCCAGCCGATGGCGAAGCGGTACTCGATGTCGACCGTGCGCTTGGCGTAGTGGGCCAGCTCCTCCTTGGCGTGCTCGCGGAGGCGGAGGTTCTCGGCCCGGATCCCGTAGCGCCGGTACCAGTCGAGCCGGGCCTCGATCCAGTGGTCGTGCCAGTACTCGTCGGCCGGCTGGCCCTCCACGGTGTCGTGGGGGTTGACGAAGAACTCCATCTCCATCTGCTCGAACTCGCGGGTGCGGAAGATGAAGTTCCCCGGCGTGATCTCGTTGCGGAAGCTCTTGCCGATCTGGGCGATCCCGAACGGGAGCTTCCGGCGCATCGCCTGCAGTACGTTGTCGAAGTTGACGAACATCCCCTGGGCGGTCTCCGGCCGCAGGTACGTCACCGCCGCCGCGTCCTCGACTGGACCCAGGAAGGTCTTCAGCATGAGGTTGAACTGCCGCGGCTCGGTCAGATCGCCCTTGCCGCACTCGGGGCAGAGCGTGCGGCGGGCGCCGCAGTGGGCGCACGGCTCGCCGCCGGGGATCGAGAACTTGTTGTCCTTCTTGGCCGGGCAGTAGTGGGTCCACGGCTCGTCGTCGAGCTGGTCGGCCCGGAAGCGGCGCTGGCAGCCGCGGCAGTCCACCATCGGATCGGTGAAGCGCTCGAGGTGGCCACTGGTCTCCCACACCCGGGGGTGCATCAGGATGGCCGATTCGAGCCCGACGACGTCGCGGCGGAGCTGGACCACGTCCCGCCACCAGAGGGCGCGGATGTTGCGCTTCAGCTCCACGCCGAGGGGGCCATAGTCCCAGGAGGAGCCGAGGCCGCCGTAGATCTCGCTGGACTGGTAGACGAAGCCGCGGCGCTTGGCCAGCGAGACCAGCGTTTCCATGTCAACCATGGGTCGAGCCTAACACACCGGTTCGGGGCTGGCCACGCCGGCTCAGCCGGCCTTGGGCGACCACGGCAGCAACCAGCGGTGGAGGTACTTGAAGCACTGGTCGGTGGCGAGGCCGAGCAGACCGATGACCATGATGCCGACGAAGATCCGGTCGGTGAAGAGCCCGCGCATCGAGTTGAGGATCATGTACCCGAGTCCCCGGTTGGCCGCCACCAGCTCGGCGACGACCAGGTACGTCCACGCCCAGCCCATGGTGATTCGCAGGGTGTCCATCACCCCCGGCAGGGTGGCCGGGATCAGCACCCGGGAGACGACCTGGCCAGGGCCGGCGCCAAGCGTGTAGGAGACATCGAGGAGGTCCCGCGACACGTGGGCGGACACGTCGGCGATGAGGATCATCTGCTGAAAGAAGGTACCGATGAAGATGACCGCCACCCGCGCCTCGTAGTCGATCCCCACCCACAGGATCAAGAGCGGGATCATCGCGCTCACCGGCAGGTAGCGGACGAAGTCGATGACCGGCTCGATCAGCGCCTCCACGAGGGGGAACGAGCCCATCAGGACGCCGAGCGGCACGGCCAGGACCGAGGCGAGGGCGAAGCCGGTGAAGATGACGAAGCAGGACGCCTGGATATGCATCCACAGACTGCCGTCGCTCACCAGCTCGACGGCGGCGCGGAGGACCTCGGTCGGCGCCGGGAGGAACTCCGGGCGGACGAAGCCGCCATAGGTCAGCCCGATCCAGCCGGCGAGGATGAGCACGACCGTCAGGGCGCTCGCCGTCAGATAGACGGCGCGCGGGATCGGCTCCTTGGGCCTCAGCCAGTCATTCACAGCGAGTCTGGCCGCTGCGGGTGGTGCCGGCGCGCCCCCGGGAGCCCGGGCGAAGTGGGACCCTCGTTAAGGGTGACGGAGCCCGG
>DASYUM010000037.1:0-6245 GCA_036001225.1 Candidatus Methylomirabilota bacterium
TCGATGCGGTAGCGCGGCTCGACGCCGACCGGCGCCGAGACGAACCACCGGCCCTGCTCGAATCGCTTCGAGGCCACGAGCCGCTCGGCCTCGTAGATCTGCTCATTGTAGTACTGCACCCGACCGTCCTCGTAGATCGCCCACCCGCGGTACTGCCCGTTCCACCAGAAGTCCTCGTTGGTTTTCCCGCCGCGATGATCCCAGGTCGTCCAGGTCCCGTGGAACTGGCCGTGCCGGTAGGCGCCCTGGTGGTTGACCTGGCCGTTCCCGTGCAGGTCGCGGAACGGGCCGTGGCGAACCTCGGTGCCGTCGTCGCCCCGGTAGGCATGGTAGATCGTCCCTCGCTGATAGGGAACCGGCGTGAAGGAGTAGAAGTGCCAGATGGTGACCCGCCTGACCCACCGCCCGTCGCTGAACCGGGGAAACCCCGCGAGGAACTCGTAGCTGGCGAGCCCGCCGACGACGACGAGCGCGGTCAGGGTCAGGACCCGCCAGCGGCGTCGACCCGGCGTCGAGACCCCGGGCCGGGCGCCTGCGTCGATCAGTGCCCGCGGGCCGCCCACGCCGCGCGATTCCGCCGGATCTGGCTCGCGTGGTCGTGGGCGTGAGCGGCGTAGATCTCGAGCCAGCGCGCGGCCGAGTACGATCCCGACTCGCTGTGGACACCGGTCCGCTGCCAGTCGGTCTCGGCCATCAGGTCGAGCAGCTGGGCCGTCGTGGCCCGGGCCGCCGCGAAGGCCTGGAGCGCCGGCTCCGGGGGCCGATCCGCGTAGCGGAGCCGTCGCGCGTAGGCGGCTTCGTCGTAGCCCGCGATCGCCGGCTTCTCCTCGGTCAGGAGGCGTCGCAGCCGCACGCCGGCGATGGTCTCGCTGTCGGCCAGGTGGTGGACCACCTCGCGGGCGCTCCACTCGCCGGGGGCCGGTCGCCAGTCCAGCTCGCCCGGCGTGATGCCGTCGAGCGCGTCCACCACGTCGGCGTAGCCAGCCTTGTAACGGGCGATCAGGCTCTTGCGCTCATCGGTCGTCATCGCGCGCGGTTCCTCCTCATTCGTCCGGGATCGCCACGTCCAAGTGTTCGCGCACCACCCGCCGCACCAGCTCCGGCGGGAAGCCGCGCCGGGCGAGGTACGCGGAGAGGCGCCGCGCCATCCGCTCGGGCTCACCGCCCCCGAGCGCGGTCAGTCGCCGGGCGGCCGCGGCCCGAGCCCGCGCCGCCTCGTCCGACGGCGCCGCCACGAGACGAACGGCGTCGTCCACGACCGCGCGGGCCACGCCCCGAACCAGCAGCTCCTGCCGGAGCCGCCGACTGCCGAGTCCCCGGCCCCGGGCGCGCGACTCCGCCCAGACCACGGCGAAGGCCCGGTCGTCCACGTAGCCGCGCGCCTCGAGGTCGGCCACCACCGCCTGGGCCACCGCGGCCGGCGCGCCCCGGCGCCGCAGCCGGCGAAGGAGGTCGTGGCGCGTCCAGGCCTTCCGGCTCAGGAGATCCAGCGCGACCACGCGCGCCCGGGCGGCGTCCAGGACTCGCGGTGCCGCTGCGGCGCCGCGCCCCGCGCGCCGGCGCATCGGATCCGCGTCAGGCGCCGCTGGCCGGCTTGAGGCCGAGCGCCGAGCGGACCGCCGTCTCGATCTCGGCCGTGACCTTGGGGTTCTCGCGGAGATACTTGCGGGCGTTGTCCCGGCCCTGGCCGATCCGCTGGTCGCGGTAGGAGAACCAGGTCCCGCTCTTCTCGATGATGCCCTGCTCGGCGGCGAGGTCGAGCACGTTCCCCTCGCGCGAGATCCCCTCGCCGTACATCATGTCGAACTCGGCCTCGCGGAACGGCGGGGCGAGCTTGTTCTTGACGACCTTGACCTTGGTCCGGACCCCGATCGACTCCGTCCCTTGCTTGAGCGCGTCCATCCGGCGGATGTCGAGGCGCACCGAGGCGTAGAACTTCAGCGCGCGGCCGCCGGGCGTGGTCTCAGGGTTTCCGAACATTACGCCGATCTTCTCGCGGATCTGGTTGATGAAGAGGACGGCCGTACCCGAGCGCGAGATGGCGGCGGTGAGCTTGCGGAGGGCCTGGGACATGAGCCGGGCCTGGAGGCCGGGCAGCGAGTCGCCCATCTCCCCGTCCAGCTCGGCCTTCGGCACCAGCGCGGCGACGGAGTCCACCACGATGATGTCGATCGCGCCGGAGCGGACCAGGTGCTCGGCGATCTCCAGCGCCTGTTCCCCGGTGTCGGGCTGCGAGATCAACAGCTCGTCCGTGTCGACCCCGACCGCCTTGGCGTACTTGGCGTCGAGCGCGTGCTCGGCGTCGATGAACGCCGCGTAGCCGCCCTGCCGCTGGGCCTCGGCGATCACGTGGAGGGCGAGGGTGGTCTTGCCCGAGGATTCCGGCCCGTAGATCGCGGTGACGCGCCCGCGCGGGATCCCGCCGACGCCGAGGGCGACGTCGAGCGACAGCGAGCCGGTCGGGATGATGGTGATATCCTCGAGGGCCCCGGACGCGCCGAGCTTCATGACCGCGCCCTTGCCGAACTGCCGCTCGATCTGGCTCAACGCCAGGTCGAGTGCCTGCCGGCGGTCGCGTTCGGCCTTGGACTCGGCCTTTCCCTCCGCCTTCACATCGGCCATCGCGTCCCTCCGTCCTTCCCCCGCGCCGCGGTCGCGCGGCCGGGCCTCCACATTGTCGGGCCCGAGGTCGCCGCCATTCTACGAACCGACTCTCATCAAGTCAAACTCGCGGCGCCGCCGAGCGGCTCGCGCGCGAGCACGCTGTAGCGCGCACCGGCCGGATGGAGATCCGACCGCATGAGGTGCACCGCGTCCACCGCCACCTCGCCCAGCGGCTCGCTCGCCGCCGCCAGCGCATCGGCCAGTCCGGCCGCGCCGCGTGGCTCCCGGGCTCGGCCGAGCGTCACATGGCCGTGGAACGCCCGCCCCTCGGGCGCGATCCCGCGTTGCGCCAGCGCGCGCTCGAGTCGCGCGTGGAGCGCGCCCAGCGCGTCGGCGCCCGCCAGGACGCCGACCCACACGACCCGCGGCGAGCGCGGGGTGGGAAACCCGCCGAACCCGCCGATGGTCAGGCTGAACGGCGCGGTCCCGGCGGCGGCCTCCGCCAGCGCCTCCCGCACCCGGCTGAGCGTCGCCTCCTCGATCGCCCCCAGGAAGCGCAGGGTCACGTGGAGGTTCTCCGCGCGCACCCACGAGACCGCGGCGCCCTGCGCCCGCAGCGGCGCCGCCGTCTCGTCCACCCGCGCCTGGACGGCCTCCGGCAGGAGCACCGCCACGAAGCTCCGCACACCGCGGGATGCCTCCCGCCGCCCCTCGGCTCGGCCTTCCCGGAGCTGCCTCCGTCCGCGCGGCCCCCTCATCAGGCAACCACCGTGCCACGCCGAGGTCGCACCGCAACCCCGCGATGGGCCGCGCGGGGCGCCCGCGCGCCCGACTCCAGGCGGATACACGGCGTCATCGCGCGGCGACGGGGCGGGTCGGCTCGAGGCAATAGCGCCGGACCAGCTCGAGCCCCCATAGCGCGGCCAGCGCCTTGTTCCCCTCCCGGTCCCGGTCGAACCGATGGCGCTCCACGGTGACGCTCCGCAGGTCAGCCAGCCCGATGAAAACCGTCCCCACCGGTTTGGTCGGGGTGCCGCCCTCGGGACCCGCGATGCCGGTGACCGAGAGGCCGAGGTCGGTCTCCGCCTGCGCGCGCACGCCGCGGGCCATCGCCTCCGCGCACTCGGCGGAGACGGCCCCGAAGCGGGCGAGCAGCGCGGCCGGAACGCCGAGGAGCGTCTGCTTGGCCGGGTTGGAGTAGACGACGAGGCTCCGCTCGAAGTAGGCCGAGCTGCCCGCGACGTCGGTGAGCCGGTGGCCGATCAGGCCACCCGTGCACGACTCGGCCACCGCCAGGGTGAGCCGACGCGTCTTGAGGAGGCGACCGACGACGACCGGAAGGCTGTCCTCGTCCTGACCGTACCAGGCCGCGCCGAAGGCCGCGCGGAGCACGGGTGCCAGCTCGGCGAAGCGGCGCTCGGCCGCCGCCACCGTCGGGCCGCGCAGCTCGAGTCGCACCCAGACCTCGCCATCCACGTCGACCACCCGGGCCCCCGTGTCAGCCTGACCGCGGAGCGCCCCGGCCAGGCGCGTCTCAACCTCGGCGCCGTCGAGGCCGACCAGCTTGAGGGTGTGGAGTCGACTGACCGGCTCGACCGCGCGGTGGAGCAGCCGCGGCAGCAACTGCGCTTCGACGAGCGTGCTGGCGACGCCGGCGTCGCCGGGGAGCACGGCCACCAGCGTGCCGCCCACCTCGGCGAGCAGACCCGGCTCCCCGCCGCCCGGCGGGGCGAGGAGCGTCGCGCCCTGGGGGATCAACGCCAGCGCCTCGGCCCGCCGGGGCATGGCGTGGCCGCGCTGGGCATAGCTGGCCGCGACCGCCTCCAGGACGCCCTCGCTGAGCACCAGCCGGCTGCCCGTCAGGCGCGCGAGCGCTTGACGGGCCCGCTCCGCCCCGCCCCCGGCTCCCAGGCAGATCACCAGGCCCCCGCCCTCCACGGCCTGCCGGAGGGCGTGCTCGGCGGCGTCCTCGTCGAGGGCGACGAGGCGACGCCCGCGGACCGGAACGCCGTGGCGTTGGAAGAGGCGCGCGAGGATGGTGGTCGGGTCGGCGTCGAGCCAGAGCCCGGGATCGGGCACGACGGCGAGCAGCTCGACGCTGGTCACGCCTCAGACGAGGTGCCGGAGCTGGCCGAGCAGGTTGGCATAGGCACCGGCCAGGAGGTCATCGGTGACGACGCCCCAGCCGCCGGGCAACGCCTGCAGGGGGCGGATGCCGAGCGGCTTCCAGACGTCGAAGACCCGGAAGAGGAGGAACAGGGCGAGCGTCCAGGGCAGCGTCCGCGGCTGGCCGAGGCAGGCCAGGAGCATGCCGGCCACCTCGTCGACGACGATGCTCGACGGGTCACGCGTCCCCACTCGCGCCTCCTCGCGGCCCGCCGCCCAGATGCCGACGGCGGTCACGAGGACGACGGTGACCACGAGCCACGCGTCGGGGGGCGCGACCGCCCACACGAGGAGCGCGATCGGGAGGCTGGTGACGGTGCCGGGCGCCAGGGGCACGTAGCCGAGCCCCGCGCAGGTCGCGATGAGGCGCGCCGCCCGGTCGGCCACGGTCGGCGGCCGGGGCCGGGCGCCACCGCTCACCCGGCGGCGCCGCTCCCGGCGGCGACGCCGACCAGGTCGTACCCGTGGGCTTCGACGATGCGGACCGGCACGCGCGCGCCGGGGCGGAGCCGGGAGTCCCGCAGGTAGACCACGCCGTCGATCTCGGGCGCCTGGGCCGCCGTCCGGCCTTCCCACGGAAAGGCCGGGTCCTCGCTCGGGCCGTCCACCAGGACGTCCTGGATGGTGCCGACCAGCGCCTCCTGGCGGGCCCCGATGAGGCGGTCCTGCGTCTCCTGCACGACGCGCGCGCGCTCGGCCGCGACGTCGGGCGCCACGGTCTCCGCCATCGTCGCGGCCGGCGTCCCCTCCTCCGCCGAGTAGGTGAAGACGCCGACCCGGTCGAAGCGCGTCTCCTCCAGGAAAGCGAGGAGATTCTCGAAGGCCGCCTCGCTCTCGCCGGGGAAGCCCACCAGCACGGTGGTGCGGAGGGTCGCCCCCGGAATGGCAGCCCGGAAGGCGGCGACGATCTCGGCCATCCGGCGTCGCGTCACGCCGCGCCGCATCGCCCGCAGGACGCCGTCATCGGCGTGCTGGACGGGGAGGTCGATGTACGGGAGCGCGCGCGCCCGCGCCAGCTTGGCGACCAGGCGGTCGGTCACGTGGGCCGGGTGCCAGTAGTGGGAGCGGAGCCAGGGGACCGGCGTGTCGCCGAGGGCAAGCAGCAGGTCGCCGAAGTCGGGGCGGTCCGGGCCCGGCAGGTCCTTCCCGTAAGCCAGGGTGTCTTGGGAGACGAGCACCACCTCGGCGATGCCGGCCTTCCCGAGCCGGGTCACCTCGGCCACCACGTCGGCGAGCGGGCGGCTCCGATGCCGGCCGCGCATGAGCGGGATCGCGCAGAACGCGCAGCCCATGTTGCAGCCCTCGGCGATCTTCACGTAGGCGTAGGGGACGTGGCCGAGGCGGACGCGCGGGGCGTCCGCCTGGTAGAGATAGCCCGGCGGCGCCGCCGTCACCCACTCCCGCCGGGCGTCGAGCCCGCGGACCACGTCCACGATCCGCTCGAGGTCCCCGGTCCCCAGGATCGCGTCGATCTC
>DASYUM010000038.1:0-4303 GCA_036001225.1 Candidatus Methylomirabilota bacterium
CGTCTGCCGGTTCGTGCTCTGGGCGCGGGACAACGACGGCGACATCAACGTCACGGCCCGACTGATGCGAAAGCGCCTGGCGACCACCAACGCCTTCGCGCCCCCCGAGGTGATGGCGCAGGTCTCGAGCACGGGCGCCAACCCGAATCTCCGGGCCTTCATCGACTCGACGATCGCCGCGCCGCTTCCGAACGCCAGCTTCGTCTACTACGTCGAGCTGGTGGTGCCAGGGGCGACCCTCGAGGTGGCGGGGGTGCGTATCGAGACCCGGCCCACCTGCTGACCGTGAGGCGGTCCAGCGCCGACCGCGTCTAGGCGGACTTCCAGGCTCGGGCCGCGGCCAGGGTCCGCGCGGACATCATCGTCGGAACGCCGCTCCGCGGGTTGGGACGGGCCTGGACCAGCCTGGTCCAGAAGCCGCATTCTCAAAGCCCGCGGAAGAGTGCTATGCTCCGGGCACCGTACCCCGCGCCCCGTCCCGACCAGCCGAAGGAGGTGCCCCGTGCAGAGGCTCGTGTCCCCCGTCATCGCGCTCCTGATCCTGGCCGGCGTGGTCGCGCTGCCGGCCGTCGCCGCGGCGCAGGCCAAGGACATCGCCGTCACCTACCTGGAAGGCCAGGCCGTCACCGCGATCGACCCCGCCAAGCACACCGACGAGAGCGCGCACCACGCGGTGATCAACATGTACGACCCCCTCCTCTATCCCAAGATCGCCGAGGGATCCATGGAGCCCGGCCCGCACGTCGCCGAGTCGTGGAGGGTCACGGACGGCGGCAAGACCTACACCTTCCAGATCCGGAAGAGGATCAAGTTCCACGACGGGACGGAGCTCAAGGCCGACGACGTCGTCTTCTCGCTCCACCGGATGCTGGCGCTCAAGAAAGGCTTCGCCTGGCTCTGGAACGGGGTGCTGACGCCCGAGCAGGTGCGCGCCAGCGGGCCCAGCACCGTCGTCTTCACGCTGAGCCAGCCCTACGCGCCGTTCCTGGGGACGCTGACCCAGCTCTTCATCGTCAACAAGGCCCGGGTCCTCGCCAACAAGAAGGCCGGACCGCACGGCGAGTTCGGCGACTACGGCGAGGCGTTCCTGGGCGAGAGCGTCGCCGGGTCCGGCCCCTACACCCTGGAGTCGTGGGACCACGCGACGACCCTGGCCATGAAGGCGTTCCCCGGCTACTGGCGGGGCTGGAAGCCGAACCAGATCACCCGCGTCACCTACCGCACGGTCACCGAGGAAGCCACCATGCGGACGCTGCTCCAGAGCGGCCAGGTGGACATGATCGATCAGTGGCGGACGCCCACCACGTTCGAGCAGCTCAAGAAGTCGCCGGGCATCGTGGTGGACGAGCAGCCCAGCGCCCAGCTCTACCACATCGAGCTGAACACCCAGCGGGCGCCGCTCACCGACATCCGGCTGCGCCGGGCGATGGCGCTGGCCTTCGACTACAAGACGGCCGCCGAGCAGATCTTCAAGGGCGCCCCGGTGGCCCGGGGGCCGGTGCCGATCCGCGTCTACGGCCACAGCGAGACCGTCCAGGCCTACGCCCAGGACGTCGAGCAGGCCAAGCGCGAGCTGGCGGCGGCCGGGATCAAGCCCGGGCAGCTCGCCTTCGACTACTGGTTCCCGACCGGCAACGAGCCGGGTCGTCAGGTCGGCCTCCTCTTCCAGTCGAACCTGGCGGCGATCGGGATCAAGCTGAACCTCAAGGAGACGCCCTGGGCCCAGATCGTGCAGGCCTCGGCGTCGGCCGAGACCAACCCGGACGTGGCGTCGATCTTCGACACCCTCAAGTACCCGCACCCCGACAGTCACACCTACGGCATGTACCACCCGAGCGCCTGGGGGAGCTTCCGCACCATCAGCCGGTACAAGAACGACGAGGTGACCCGGATCCTGGAGCAGGCGCGGGCGACCGTGGAGCGGGAGCCCCAGCTCGCGCTCTACAAGCGCGCCCAGGACCTGGTCGTCAAGGACTACCCGAGCATCTTCGCCGCCAACCCGATCCACCGGATCGCCTTCCGGGACCACGTGAAGGGCTACCGCTACGTCGGACTGCTCGGCTACGACGTCGCCTTCTACGACTTCACCATCGAGAAGAAGTAGCGGGTCTGGCATGCCGCCGGAGGGGGCCCGGCCCCCTCCGGGGCCCCGATGCACTACCGCGACTTCCTGGTCCGCCGGCTGGCCCAGATCGTCCCGACGATCCTCGGCCTGCTCGTCCTCATCTTCCTGATCTCCCGGGTCATGCCGGGAGACCCCGTGCGCCTGGCGCTGGGCCCCGAGGCCACCCACGACCAGATCGAGGCCTACCGGCACAAGCTCGGCCTCGACCAGCCGCTCCCGGTCCAGTTCGCGGGCTACCTCGGGGGCCTGGCGCGGGGCGACTTCGGGGAATCGATCCGGACCTACCGGGACGTCCGCCTCGACCTCCGGGACTTCCTGCCCGCCACCGTCGAGCTGGTCCTGGCCGCCCTGGTCGTCGCCGTCGCGCTCGGCGTCCCCCTCGGGGTCCTGTCGGCCGTGTACCGGGACACCTGGGTCGACAACCTCACCCGGCTCTTCGCCGTGCCCGGCGTGGCCCTGCCGCGCTTCTGGGTCGGCATCGTGCTCCAGATCGGGCTCGCCTACCAGCTCGGCCTCTTTCCCATCGTCGGCCGGGCGTCCCGGGCGCCGGCCGGGATCACCGGCTTCTACCTGCTGGACGCCCTCCTCACCGGCGACACCCGGGCGTTCCTCGACAGCGCCCTCCACCTGGCGCTGCCGGCCGTGACCCTGGCGCTGCCGACCCTGGCCCAGCTCGCCCGGATCACCCGGGCCAGCATGATCGACGTCTTTCGCCGGCAGTTCATGCTGGTGCACCGGGCCTACGGGATCCGGCCGGCGCGGCTCGTGATGCGCTACGGGCTCCGGAACGGCCTGACCTCGGTGCTGACGCTGGTGGGCATGACCTACGGGGCGCTGCTGGAGAACGCCTTCCTGGTGGAGGTCGTCTTCTCGTGGCCGGGCATCTCCGCCTACGGCGCGGCCGCCGTGCTCGCCAAGGACTTCAACGCGGTGGTCGGCGTGACGCTGGTCGTCGGCCTCTCCTTCATGCTGGCGAACTTCCTGGTCGACGTGCTCTACGGCTTCGTCGATCCCCGGGTGCGCTATCACTGAGCTGGCGGCCGTCGAGCCGCGGGCGATCGCGGCCGCCCCCCGCACCCACGCGCTGGGGCGGCGGCGAGGGCTCCGGCGCCTCCTCCGCAACCCGCTCTCGGCCGCCGGCGCCGCCGTGGTCCTGGCGCTCGTCGTCTGCGCGACGGTGCCGGGATGGCTCGTGCCCTTCCCGGAGGACGCCGGGCCGCGCGTCCACTTCGATCGCGCGTTCCGCCCGCCGGGGCCGGTCCACTGGTTCGGGACCGACGACGTGGGCCGCGACATCCTGAGCCGGGCCGTGTTCGGCGCCCGGTGGGCGCTGGTGCTGGCGGTGGTGGTGCTGGGGATCGCCCTCGGGCTCGGCGTCCCCCTCGGCCTGATCGCGGGCTACTGGAGCGGCGGCGTCCTCAGCTCGGTGATCATGCGGATCACCGACGTCTTCCTCTCGGTCCCGCCGCTGGCCCTCGCCCTCGCGGTGGCGGCCGCCTTCAGGCCCGACCTGACCAGCGCGATGGTGGCCATCTCGTTCACCTGGTGGCCCTGGTTCACCCGCCTGGTCTACGGCGAGGTGCTCGTCCGGCGGGAAGAGCCTTACGTGGAGGCCGCCCGGGCCCTGGGCCGCCACGACCTCGTCATCTCGTTCCGCGAGATCCTGCCCAACGTGATCTCGCCCATCGTCGTGAAGGCCACCCTCGACGTCTCCTTCGTGATCCTGCTCGGCTCGAGCCTGTCGTTCCTCGGCGTCGGCGCTCAGGAGCCGACGCCCGACTGGGGCGCCATGGTGGCGCGCGGGCGCACCTTCCTGCCGGACCACTGGTGGCTCTCGACGATGCCGGGCCTGGTCATCTTCGTGGCCGTCATGGGCTTCAACCTGCTCGGCGACGCGCTCCGGGACGCGCTGGACGTCTGGGAATGAGGCTCTTGCCGACGGCGGTAGTTCATTCCCGGCTGAATTCATGGCAATATTCATGCCATGAAAACTACCATTGATGCCACCGGGCGTTTGGTCATTCCCAAAGACATCCGCCGAGAGGCCGGGCTCAAGCCCGGCATGCCGCTCGAGGTCCGCTGGGCAGAGGGACGGATCGAGATCGCCCCTGCACCGTTGCCCGTCAAGCTCGTGCGCCGGGGCCGGCTGCTGGTCGCGGTTCCCCGAGAGGATGTGAC